>JAWVFN010000202.1:0-8524 GCA_033855935.1 Solirubrobacterales bacterium
CCGTAGAAGTCGTTGAAAAACCTCTTCTGGGTGTCGGTCGGCGCCGAGAGCTTCAACGACCAGGCGACGATCCTGCCGTCGAAGGGCGCGACGAAGACGTTCTTGGCGTTGCCGATCTGGCTCTGGAAGCCGGTTACCTTGCCGATCGCCTGGCACGGGCTCGCCGGGCAGGCGGGGTTGGCGGTCTGAGCGCTGGCGCCGAGCACCAGCAGCTTCGGCATGGGCGTCTTCGCTGCGTCGGCGGCGTGGGGGGCGAGCGCGACGAGCAGCGCGAGCAGGCCGGCGGCGGCGCCCGCGGTCAGGTAGGCAAGCCGGCGGCGGCCTGCCGAGGCAGTATTGGAGGTGCCCATCTCAGGCATGAACACGCATTCTGGCCGATCGTTGCGGCGTTCCCCGCACGGATGCACCCAGCCCCAGGCAGGAGCCGTGCCTGGCTGAGCATGGCCGCGGTCTATCCTCCCCCGCCGTGGCAGCGATCGAGGTAGTGGGGCTGGAACGCGAGTTCTCGGGCGGCATCAAAGCCGTCGATGGCGTCGATCTCGAGGTCGCCGAGGGCGAGATCTACGGCTTCCTCGGGCCGAACGGGGCCGGCAAGACGACCACGGTGCGGATGCTGACGACACTGCTCGCTCCCACCGGAGGCCGCGCAATGGTCGCCGGGCACGACGTTGCCTCCGAGGCGGCCGAGGTGCGCAAGGCGATCGGGGTCGCGCTTCAGGAAGCGGCGCTCGATCCGCTGATGACGGGCCGCGAGCTGATCCACCTCCAGGCGACGCTGCACGGCATCCCCCGGAAACGGGGGCGCGAGCTCGGCGACGCCCTGCTCGAGCGAGTCGGGCTTACCGACGCCGCCGACCGCCAGGTCGGCACCTACTCGGGCGGGATGAAACGCCGCCTCGACCTCGCTTCAGCCCTGGTCCACGGGCCTTCTGTGCTCTTCCTCGACGAGCCGACCACGGGCCTCGACCCGGTCAGCCGCCAGGCGATCTGGGAGGAAGTGGCGAAGCTGAACTCCGAGGGCGCGACGGTCTTCCTCACGACCCAGTACCTCGAGGAGGCCGACAAGCTCGCCAATCGAGTCGGGATCATCGACGCGGGCAAGCTCGTCGCAGAGGGGACGCCAGGGGAGCTGAAGGCCGAGGTCGGCCGCCCGCACCTCGAGATCGTTCCGGCCGACGGCCGAGCGCCGGACGCCGAGCAGATCCTGGCTCGCTTCGGCAAGCCGCTGCCACCGCAGGGCGGGAAGCTGCTGGTCGAGCTCGAACGGGGCGCCGCCGAGATCGCGCCGGTCGTGCGCGCGCTCGACGAGGCCGGGGTCCTGGTCGAGTCGCTCGACCTGGTCGAGCCGACGCTCGACGACGTCTTCGTCGCCAAGACCGGCTACCACCTCGAGGGCTCGGACGAGACGCCATCAGACGCCGACTCCCCCGCTTCGCGTCCAGGGGCGGCTCGGGGCGAGGGGACGGGATGATGATTACCGGAGGCCTTGTAACCAACCTACGGGTGATCGGCGCGCTCGGAACGCGCTCGGTGCGCCAGACATTTCGGCGACCGCAGCTCGTGGCGCCGATCCTGCTCTTCCCCACCGTCCTGCTCGCGGTGCAGACCGGCGGCGCCGGCGGCGCGGTCAACCTGCCCGGGTTCCCCCACGTCGAGAGCTTTCTCGCCTTCATGCTCGCCGGCGCCATGGTCCAGGCGACGCTGCTCGCCGGCAACAGCGGCGGGTTGGCGCTGGCGCTGGACATCGAGATGGGCTTCACCGACCGCCTTCTGGCGGCGCCCATCTCCCGCTTCTCGATGGTCCTCGGGCGCCTTGCCGGGGTCGCGATCATGGGCGCCCTGACCGCGATCTGGTTCATCGCGATCGGTCTGATCTTCGGCGGCACGATCGAGGCGGGTATCCCCGGTGTGCTGCTGATCGTCGTCATAGTCGCCGCCTCGGCGCTCGCCTTCGGAGGCCTCGGCTCGGCGATCGCACTGAAGACGGGAAGGGCGAGCGTGGTCCAGGGGCTGTTTCCGCTGATCTTCGTGATCCTCTTCCTCTCCAACGCCTTCTTCCCCGCCAACCTGATGCTCGAGCCGGCGGCGAGCTTCGCCCAGTACAACCCGCTGAGCTTCATCGTCGACGGGATCCGCGAGCCGATCATCTCCGGGCTTTCCGGCGCCGACACGGCGAAGGCATTCGCCTCGCTGATCGGTCTCGGGGCGCTCGGGGTCGGGCTCAGCGCGCTGGCGCTGCGCGGGCGTCTGAGGACCGGCGGATGAATCTCCGCGACGACGTGCGAATGCTCGGCGCGCTGATCAGGCGCTCATCGAACGAGCTTGTGCGCGTCCCCGGCGCCGCGGTGCCCGGGGTGCTGGCGCCGACGATCTTCTTTTTGGGGATCACCAGCGTCTTCGGCCATCTGACGGCACTGCCGGGCTTCACCTCGACCAGCTTCCAGAGCTTCATGATCCCGGTCAGCCTGCTCCAGGGCGCCGCCTTCACCGGCGCCGCCCAGGGCGTCAACCTGGCCCGCGACATCGAGGTCGGCTGGTTCGACCGCCTGCTCGCCTCCCCCGCACCGCGGCCGATCCTGCTCGCCTCGATCATGATCACGGCCGGCCTGCGGGCGCTGATCCCCGCTGCCGTCCTGTTGAGCGTGGCGCTCGCGACCGGGGCCCACTTCCCCGGACTGCTCGGCCTGATCCTCGCCCTGATCGCGATGATGGGAATCGCCGCGATCGCCGCCAACTGGGCCACCTCGCTCGCGCTCAAATACAAATCGCAGTCGGCGGCGCCGCTGATGCAGGTGGGGATGCTGCTGCTGATCTTCCTGACCACGGCCTACGCCCCGCTCGACCTGCTCCAGGGTTGGCTCCAGACCGTCGCCCGCTACAACCCGGTCACCCAGGTGCTCGAGCTGGCGCGGCAGGGGTTCGTCGGCGGTGTCACCTGGGGAGACACCTGGCCGGGGTTGCTCGTCCTCGTCGGGCTGGCAACGCTCCTCACCGCTGTGGCTCTCCGCGGGATGCGACGCATCACCGAGGCATGAGACGTCAACCGGCGACTGCTCCGGTTCGCGTCCGCTGCCGCCGGGGGTAGGTGCGATCGGGGTGGACCATACGAGCCAGGTGTTGGGAATCTGCGAGCAGACGCTGCGCGGGAACTGGGCGGAGGGCGAGCGCGACGGGGTGCCGTACGCGTACACGGCGCCGAGCCCCGGGCATTACCCGTGGCAGTGGTACTGGGACTCGTGCTTCACCGGGCTCGTCTGGCGGCGCTTTGATCAGCAGCGTGCCCGGCGCGAGCTGACCAGCCTTCTCAACGGGATGAGGGAAGACGGCTTCATCGGCCACACCATCTTCTGGGAGGGGCATGTCGACTGGAGGCGGCGCTGGTTCTACAACGTCGATTCGGGCAAGGCGCCGAACACGTCGACGATGCAGCCGCCGCTTCTGGCCTGGGCCTGGCGGATCGCGGTCGGCGATCCGGCGGCCGAGCCGCGTATCGCCCGCCACCACGAGTGGCTTCGGGCCAATCGCGATCTCGACGGCGACGGGCTGCTGTGGCTGATCCAGCCCGACGAGTCGGGGCTCGACTCGTCGCCCAAGTTCGACCCGGTCTGGGGCCGCCGGGCTCACGCCCACATCGGCTTCGCGCTCCTCATTCACCGAAACCGAAAACTGATGTGGGACGCGCGCCGGATCCGCGACGCGGGCGGCCCTGTGATCTGCGAGGTGATGACCAACGTCCTCTGGGGGCTGGCGCGGATCTCGATGGGCGAGCCTTCGATCACACCGGCGCTGATCGACCGCTGCTGGGACGAGAGCCGCGGGCTGTTCCTCGATCAGGTCGAGCCCTCCGGCGAGCGCGTTCCGATCTCGACCTGGGCGGCCCTGGCGCCCCTGGCGCTGCCCGACCTGCCCGAGGAGATCGGCCGGCGGCTGGTCGAGGAGCACCTGCTCGATCCGGAGAAGTACTGGACGCCGGTGCCGCCGACCTCGGTCTCGCGCCAGGAGCCGAGCTTCGAGCCGCGCGACTGGCAGACCCTCCGCGGCCGCCGTTACTGGCGTGGCCCGACCTGGGTCAACTCGGCCTGGCTGCTGTGGATCGGGCTGCTGCGACTCGGCTACGCCCAGGAAGCCGGCCATCTGGCGCGCTCGGTCTGCGACGTCTACGTGCGCGAAGGCTCACGCGAGTTCTACGAGCCATTCACGGGCGAGGGCCTCGGCGCGGTCCAGTTCGGGTGGTCGGCGCTCGCGGCCGAGCTCGCCGAGCCGGACGCGGCCGCGGCGCGCTCCTACATCTAGGGCTCGTAGCGAGCTGAGCGGCGTCAGCCCGTCGCGCGGGCGACGATGTCGCTGCTCACGTTGGTGCCGCCCGTCCCCGCGAAGGCGAGGTGGAGCGAGAAGGTGTGCGAGGCGTTCGGTGTCACGTAGTACGGCAGCCAGTCCGTCAACAGCGAGTTCGTCGTGCCACTGGTAGAGCCCTTCTCCGCGTAGAGCGTGAGAGACGCCGCTGTCTGAAAGACCTGGTTGCCCGGGCTGGCGCCGTCCACCGAAATGCAACCGACCACGGTCGTGCCGCCCGGGACGGTGCCGAACGCGGCGTGGGTCGCGACCTCAACGAGGCCGCTGCCAGGCGGAACGTCGACGGTGGCGGTGACCGCTGTGGCGAAGCCCGACGCGCAGGTGCCCGCCGAGAACAGGCCCTGTGTGGTGTGGCTGTCGGAGTCCACCGCCCCCTTCAGGTACTTCGAGGCGACGCTGCCGCCGAGCTGGTCGGAATTGGTCGCGTGGGCCGCGTTGGCAGCACTGCCTGCCGCTGTCGCGTTCGCCGCGTTGGCGGCGTTGGCCGCGTTGGGAACGGTGCCGAGGGTGGCGCTGTTGATGTCGGCCCCGGTCAGCGAGCCGTCGGCGACCTTGGTGCCGTTGACGGCGTTTGCCTTCAGCTGCTTGGTGCCGACGCTGTTCTTCTTCAGCTTGACGGCGGCATAGCCGGCGCCGCCGAGGGCGATGAAGACCGCGATCGTGGCCATCACGTTCGCGTAGCTGAGGTGTGGTCGTCGTTTCAGCTGGTTCCCGACGACGCTACTTGTAGCGGTAGGTGATGCGACCGCGATCGAGATCGTACGGCGAGAGCTCGATCTTGACGCGGTCGCCCGGGAGGATGCGGATGTAATGGCGGCGCATCTTGCCCGAGATGTGCCCGAGAACCTCGTGGTCGTTGTCGAGCTTCACCCGGAACATCGTGTTGGGGAGGGCTTCGGTGATCTCGCCCTCCATCTCGATCTTTTCTTCCTTGGCCATCGGTGAAAGAGGGTAGAGCTACTTCCCTTCGAACGTGGCCTTCCCCGGCCCGTCTGCAAGGAAGCTCTTGACGGCGCCCTGGAGGTCCTCGCTGGCGAAGAGATCGGCGAACTGGGCCGGGGTGACGCGGTCGGCCTGGTCGACTCCGCCGGCGCGCTGCGCCCGGATGATCCGCTTCGTCGCGGCGTGGGCAACGGTCGGGCCGTTGGCGAGCTTGTGGGCGAACTTCATCCCCTTCTCGAGCAGGTCGTCGTCGGCGACGACCCTGTTGACGACGTGCCAGCGCTCGAGCGTCGCCGCGTCGTAGAGGCCGCCGCTCATTACGAACTCGGCGGCGCGGGCGGGGCCCGCGCGCTCGGCGAGGCGCTGGGTCCCCCCCGCCCCGGGAGTCAGACCGACCACGGCTTCGACCAGGCCGAATTTCGCCGACTCGGTCGCCCAGAGCATGTCGCAGCCGAGGGCGACCTCGAGGCCGGCGGTGAGGCAGAGCCCGTGGACGAGGGCCAGCGTCGGGATCGGCAGCGCCTCGAGCCGCTGCACCGTGGCGATCAGCTGGCCGAAGCGCTCGGGGTTGCCCTCCTCGACCACCTTCTGGAAGACGTTGACGTCGACGCCGCCGCTGAAGATCTCGCCGTCGGCGCGCCAGACGAGGCAGCGGGCGTCGGAGCCCTCGACCTCGTCGATGCATTCGGTCAGAGCGCCCCAGGCGTCGTCGCCGAACAGGTTGAGCGGCGGGTTGGAGAGGACGAGCGAGGCGACGGCGCCGTCGCGCTCGAGTGTGACGCTCATGCGCGCAGGTCCTCGGCCACGGCCGCGATCTCGCCGGCGTCGCCGGGCTGCGGGATCCAGGGCAGCTTCAGGGGATCGTCGGCGTAGCGCGGCACTACGTGGATGTGGAAGTGGAAGACCGTCTGCCAGGCCGCTGCGCCGCAGGCGTTGATCAAGTTGATGCCGTCGGTGTTGAGCACCTCGCGCATCCGCTTGGCGAGCCGCTGCGCCGCGACGGTCGTCGCCGCCAGGTCATCCTCGGAGATCTCCATCAGGTCGGCGGAATGAGTCCGGGGGACGACTAGGGCGTGCCCCTTGGTCGCCGGGTTGATGTCCATGAAGGCCACCGTCTTCTCGTCGGAGTCGACGATCTGGCCGGGGATGTCGCCGGCGATGATCCCGCAGAAGAGGCAGTCCTCAGCCACGCGCGGCAGGCTATACGACCCCATGACGCACAACGACCCGCTCTCGCGGGCCGTCGCGCTTCAACCTTTGATCTTGGCGGAGTTAGACGACCGGAGCCGTGGCCGTGACCGTGACCGGAGTCGTCGTCAGGGCGGCACAGACATGCTTCCTGGCCCTCTTGCCCTTGCCCGACTTGCGGTTGGCCTGATCGACGCTCGCCGTCAGCGAGTACGTCGCCGTCGTCGCCGGAGCGACCGGTGCCGGAATTGTGACTACTGCGCTGTAGTCACCATTCGACCTTGTGGTCGTGACGACCTCGGGGCCGGCGGGGGTGCCGTCGGCGTTGCTGAGCGTCAGGTGAACCGTGCGGTTCTTGCGACAGCTCGCCTTGGAGAAGACGTTGCCGGACGCGGTCGTGCTCGTTACGCCCGCGGCTGGGCTCGGAGCGACGAGGCTCACCGTTCCGCCGTGAGTCTTCGGCGCCTTGGGCCCGGGAGTTGCTACGGCTGACGCCGCGACAAGCCCCAGTAGTGCCCCGCAAACGGCGAGGGCGGTGATAGTTCTACGCATTGGTGAATCTCCTTCTCTTGGGTTCACCCCGTAGAGCGCCGACCCGGCCCGAAGGGTTACGGCTTCAGGAGCCGAGCTCGCGGGCGCGTTCGATCGCCTGCTCGCGATCGGAGATCTCGCCGGCGAAAGCCCCGGCGCGCAGCTCCTCGAGCAGCCGCCCGACTTCGGGCCCCGCCTCGATGCCGAGCGCCTCGGCGAGCTCCTGGCCCTTGATCGGAGGCTCGGGCGGCGAGGCGCGCCAGTCGAGCGCCTCGGCGAGCATCTCGCGCGCCAGGTCGAGGTGGGCTTCGATCATCTCGGGGCTGGCGAGCGGGCCGCTACCCCGGGCCGAGAGCCGGTCGGCGACCGTGAGCAGCGTGACGTCGGCGCTTACCGGCTCGGTCGCGGACAGGTAGTCGTAGATCGCTCGCCGCGAGAGCGGCCGCTGGGAGACGAGGAAGCCGAGCCTGAGGTGGTGCTCGGTGATCGCCTGCAGATGGGAGCTGAGCGCGCGGCTGGTCTTGAGGCGCATCATCATCGCCGCGATCATCTCGGCGCCGACGCTGTCGTGGCCGATGAAGGTGATGTAGCCGCCGCGCTCGCCACGGGTCGCCGGCTTGCCGATGTCGTGCAGGATCGCGGCGAAGCGCAGCGCGCCGCCGCGGGTGATCTCGTCGGCGAGCGGCTCGTCGAGCAGGGCCTGGACTCCGGCGGCACGATCGCCCGCGATTCGCTCGAGGTCGCGCTCGATGCCGAGCGTCTCCTCGAGGACGGTCAGCGTGTGGCCGTGGACGTCGAGGTGGTGGTTCGGGTTCTGGGCGACGCCGCGCAGCCCCTCGAGCTCGGGCAGGACGACCGGGGTCACCGCCAGCTCGTCCATCAGCTCGAGCCCACGCATCGGGTCGTGCCCGGTGACCAGGTGGCGCAACTCGGCGAAGATCCGCTCGCCGGCGGGGTCGGCGGCCGTGGTCGCCGCGGCGCGGGCAAGTCCGACGGTTTCGGACTCGACCGTCAGCCCCAGTGCCGCCCCGAGCCTCGCCGCGCGCATCAGGCGCAGGGGGTCGTCGCTGAAGCTCGTCTCCGAGACCGCCCGGAGCAGGCTCCGCTCGAGATCGGCGAGCCCATTGAACGGGTCGATCGGATCGCCGCCGGACAGCGGCACCGCCGCGGCGTTCAAGGTGAAGTCGCGCTCGGCGAGGTCGGCGTCGATCGAGCCGCCGCGCAGCGCCGAGACGTCGGCCTGCCAGCTGCCGTCGCGGGCCATCGCCCGCCAGGTGTTGAAGCGGTCGGAGATCTGGAAGACGTGCGCGTCGCCGGCGCGGGCGATCGCACGCGCTGCCTTCGCCTCCTCCCCGTCGGGCACGGCGAGGTCGAGGTCGGCGACGTCGAGCCCGAGCGCCGCGGCATGGTCGTCGTCGTACCCCGTCATGTAGAGGACCCGCGTGCCGGGGCGGCGTTCCGCTACCCGCGCGGCAAGCTCGATCCCGGTCTGCCCCGGCAGGCGGATATC
>JAWVFN010000203.1:0-4259 GCA_033855935.1 Solirubrobacterales bacterium
TCGTAGGTCTCGCGGGTGTCGTACTTCGGCTGCCAGCCGAGCGCCTTGAGCTTGTCGTTGGCGACGACCCAATCGTGGGCGGCGAAGTCGACGTAGCCGGGGGGCGCCTCGACGCCGGGAATGTGCAGGCGCCAGGCGAACTTCGCCTGCTTCTTCAGCTTCTCGAGTGACATCGGCTTTGTCTTCAGCCCGATCATCTCCGCGGTCTCCTTCATCGGAACCGTGCCGTCGGCGGCGACGTTGAAGGCGCCGGGCGCCTTCTTGTCGAGCAGCAGAATCAGCGCCTCGGCGACATCGTCGTTGTGCACGAGTTGCAGGTGAGACTCGTAGCCTTCGATGAGCGGCATGAACCGCGCCTTGGTCCAGCCGCGGATGATGAAGTTGTCGACGCCGGGGCCGAAGACGATCGCCGGGCGGACGATCGTCATCACGCGATCGGGGTGCTGCACGGCCCAGAGCTGGCAGAGGCGGTCGGCCTCGGCCTTGTCGCGCGCGTAGGAGAAGTCCTTGACGCCACGGACCGGCCAGTCCTCCGAGATCGGGTTCGGGTTGTCGGGCCAGGCGCCGTAGGCAGTGACCGAGGTCGTGACCATCACCTGCGGCGTCCCCGCCTCCGAGGCGGCGCGGAGCACGGACTCGGTGCCGTTGACGTCGATGTCATACATCTCCGCCTCGTCGCGAATCGGGTTGAGCAGGAAGGCGAGGTGGGCGACCGCGTCGACCTGATTGCGCTCGAGCAGGTCGCGGATCGCGCCCGAGTCGCGGACATCGCCCTGGACGAACTCTGTCTTCGGCGGGCTGCCCGGCGGCGGCTTGACGTCGACGTTGACGATCTTCTCGGTCTCGTCGCGGGCGCCGAGAACCTCGGCCAATCGGTTGCCGATGTAGCCCGAGCCGCCGGTGATCAGGTAGCGCACGGCCCGATCCTATCCTGGCCGGCGAGCCAGAGTCTGTGAGTGAGTCCTTACGGATCCTTTACGCGTAGGCCGCAAAGTTCCTCCCGCACCCGCGGTTAACCGAAACGAACGCGCCGAGCGGGTGTTAGGTTTTGCATAGGACGGTCGATACGGGATGTTCGATCGAAAAGCTTGAAGGACCGACGGGCCAGGGATGCAACGTTTCTGGTGGCACGTCCTTTCGGAATACAAGGGCCCCCTCGGGGGCCCTTTTCCGTTGCCGGGTGTCCATCTACGGCTCTCCTGTTCGTCTTAGAGTCGACAAATGCCCCGAACAGGAGGTTCCGATGCAGTACATGCTTCTGATCCATCAGGCCGACGCACCGCGGCCCGGCCGCGAGGGCGACAGCAACCAAAAGGCGATCGACGCGTGGGAGAGCCTGCCCGACGACGAAAAGAACGCCGTCTACACCTCCTACCAGGAGGTCAACCAGACCCCCGGCGTCACCCCCGGCGTCCAGCTCGCTCCGCCCGAGACGGCGACCACCCTCAGGGTCCAGGACGGCAAGACACTGACCACCGACGGCCCGTTCGCCGAGCTCAAGGAGGCGATCGCCGGCTACATGCTGTTCGAGGCCGATGACCTCGACGCCGCGATCGAACTCGCCTCGAAGGTCCCGGCGGCGCGGCTGGGCGGCGCGATCGAGGTTCGGCCCGTGATCGAGGCCTATTGATCGTCGAACAGGCCTTCCGCGAGCATTGGGGCCGCGTCCTCGCTGCGCAGATCGGTTTCCTCGGCGACTTCGACCTCGCCGAGGAAACCGCGCAGGAGGCCTTCGCCGTCGCCGCCGAGCGCTGGCCGCGCGACGGCATCCCCGGCAACCCCGCCGCCTGGCTGATCGCCACGGCGCGCAACCGGGCGATCGACCGGATCCGCCGCGAGCAGACGCTGGCTGCGAAGACGCGTCTGCTCGAGGCGCCCGGAGCAACGGAGGACAACATGGATGAGACCGCATTCCCCGACGAGCGCCTCGAGCTGATCTTCACATGCTGCCACCCGGCGCTGGCGCTCGAGGCCCAGGTGGCGCTGACCCTGCGGACCCTCGGCGGATTGACCACCGAGGAGATCGCCCGCGCCTTCCTCGTCCCCGAAGGGACGATGGCCAAGCGGCTGGTGCGCGCCAGGCACAAGATCAAGGCGGCCGGAATCCCGTTCCGCGTCCCCGCCGACCACCTCCTCCCCGACCGCCTGCCGGCGGTGCTCGCCGTCGTCTATCTGATCTTCAACGAGGGCTACGGCGGGCGGGCCGACCTCTCCGCTGAGGCGATCCTCCTCGGCCGCGCGATGACCGAGCTGATGCCCGACGAGCCCGAGGTCCAGGCGCTGCTCGCGCTGATGCTCCTCCACGACGCGCGCCGCGAGGCGCGCCTCAAGGACGGCACCCTGGTGCTGCTCTCAGACCAGGACCCGTCTCTGTGGGACGCCGAGCAGATCGGCGAGGGCCGGACGACGCTCGACCGCGCGATCGCCCTTGGCGGCGGCGGGCCCTACGCGCTGCAGGCTGCGATCGCCTCGCTGCACGCCGACGAGGCGCGCGACTGGCCCCAGATCGCCGCCCTCTACGGCGAGCTCTCGCGGTTAACGGGCTCGCCCGTGATCGAGCTGAGCCGCGCCGTGGCCACCGCCGAAGCCGGCGACGTCGAGGGCGCCCTGGACAGCGTCGAGGCGCTCGACCTCGAGCGCTACCACTACCTGCACGCGACCCGAGCCGAGCTGCTGCGCCGCCTGGGCCGCCCCGACGACGCCGTCGCGGCCTACGAGCGGGCCCTGGAGCTCGTCCAGGCCAACTCCGAGCGACGACTCCTCGAGCAGCGGCTCGCCGAGTTGCGCTGAGCGCTACTCCGACAGGCCGGCGGCTTCGAAGGCTTTGGTGTGATCGGTGAAGATCTCCTCGCGGATCACCAGCCCATCGAGGGTCGTGACCATCGCCACCCACTCGGTGTCGACGGGGACTCCGCTGCTCAGGCCCCTAAGCCTCATGTGCCCGATCGACAGCAATCGATCGCCGATCTCGATCAACTCGCTGGGCTCGAACTGCATCTCGTCCCATTCATCGATCACTCGCTGTTGAAACCGGACGCGCTCGTCGCGGTCGTAAGTTCCAGGTTCGAGACCGATCGTTGCCATCCCGGGCGGAAAGGTCGATTGGCAGTCCGGGTGATAGGGCAGGAAGGCTGCGTCGAGGTCGCCGCGGTTGAAGGCTTCCCAGGAGGTTCGTACCAATCGGCGTATCAGCGCTCGCCGCAGTCTGGAGGTCGGCAGCCCCCAGATCGCCCGCGAGACGGAGTTGTAGATGCGCGGGAAGCGCAGCGCCAGGCGCTCTTCCGGGCGACGGCGCCCGTGCGCCGTCGGCGTCATCGGCGTTCGAACGACCTCGACGTTCTCCCTAGACATTGCTCGCGGAGTATCGCGCGAACCCTCCGAGGACTACTCGCGAACCTTCGACTCCACCTCGAGCTCGGGCTGCTCCGTCGCGAGCGCCGTAGCGCTTCCGCTTTCACACGCCAAGGAGCAGCGCATCCCGCGCCTCGAGCCCGATCGGGTCGAGCCGGCCGGGCCTGCCTACTTGTGCTTCTTCTTCCCCTTCACCTTCAGCGTCGCTGTCTCGGTGCGCGCGTAGCCACCCGAGTAGCAAGGCTTGAAGAGGAGCGTCACGCACTCGCCTTTGATCGGTGCCGGCGCGAAGGCGAGCTTCGCGCTCAGCTTCGCCTTGCCGGTGCGCTTGAACTTCTTCTTCGCGCGCCCGGCGAGCTTCAGCGCCACCGTGATCTCGCCGGGGCCGCCGCTCGCGCTCGCGCTCCTCAGCGAGAGCTTTCGCTTCTTCTTCTTGGCGGCCGCGGCCGAGGAGCCGAGCCTCGCCGCCGCGTCGGAGACCGTCAGCGTGCCGGCGACCGCCACCGTCACCACGAGCTTCTTGCCCTTGAGCTTGAACGAGAGCGCGTTCGCCGGCTTGGCGAGCGAGAAGAGCTCGGCGCTCTGCAGGTAGTTAGCGCCGCCGTTGCCCCCGGCGATCAGCACCCGCCCGTCGGGGAGCGGCGCGGCGGCGGGGGCGAAGCGCTTGACGGCCATCATCCCGGTCGCCGAGAAGGCGCCCGTGGCGGGGTTGTAGAGATCGGCGCTCTGCAACTGGGTTACGCCGTCGAAGCCCCCGGCGATCAGCACCCGCCCGTCGGGGAGGGGGGCGGCGGCGGGGCCGTGGCGCTTGGCGCTCATCATCCCGGTCGCCGAGAAGGCGCCCGTGGCGGGGTTGTAGAGATCTGCGCTCTGCAGCTGGGTTACGCCGTCGAAGCCACCGGCGATCA
>JAWVFN010000204.1:0-4088 GCA_033855935.1 Solirubrobacterales bacterium
CGTCGCTCTGCGAGCACATCCATCTGCCGTTGCAGTCGGGCTCGAGCGCCGTCCTCAAGCGGATGCGGCGCACATACAACCGTGAGCGCTACATGGACCGGGTGGCGCTGATCCGCGAGATGGTCCCAGACTGCGCGATCACGACCGACATCATCGTCGGCTTCCCGGGGGAGAGCGAGGACGACTTCGCGCAGACGCTCGAGGTGGTGGACGAGGTGGGTTACGACGGCGCCTTCACCTTCGTCTTCTCGCCGCGGCGCGGCACCGAGGCTGCCGATCTCGGCGACCAGATTCCCCACCCGGTCAAGGTCGAGCGCATGCAGCGCCTGGTCGAGGTGGTCCAGCGCCGCGCCCGCGAGCAAGGCCAGCGCTTCGTCGGCCGCACCCTCGACGTCCTCGTCGAGGGGCCCTCGCGCACCGACCCCAGCCGCCTCCGGGGGCGGATCCGGCACAACAAGACCGTCCATTTCGAGGGCACGGGTGCTCCTGGCGAGACGGTGGGGGTCAAGATCGACAGCGCGACCTCGACCTCGCTCTCGGGCACCGAGCGCCTGCTCTCGCGCGTCTCCTGAATACGGCCGCGATCTTCGGGCCGACGGGGGTCGGCAAGACCGGGGTCGCAATTGCCCTCGCCGAGCTGCTGCGCGATAGGGGGGAAGACCCCGTTGCGGTCTCCTGCGACGCGATCCAGGTCTACGCCGGGCTCGAGGCGCTGAGCGGCGCCGCGAGCGCTGACGAGCAGGCGAAGCTCGAGCACCGGCTGCTCGGGTTCGTGCCGATCGGCGATGAATTCAGCGCGGGGCGTTTCGCTGATCTTGCCCATACCGAGATCGACGGGTTGCTCGAGCAGGGCCGGCGGCCGATCGTCGTGGGCGGCACCGGTCTCTACCTGCGCGCCGCACTGACCGAGCTCGATCTGCGCCCGCCGGTCCCGGCCGAGATCCGCAAGCAGGTTGAGAGCGAGGTCGACAAGCGCGGCCCGGAGGCGCTGCACGCCGAGCTCGACCCCGACCTCGCGGCGACGGTCCACCCGAATGACAGCAAGCGAATCGCCCGCTGGACCGAGCTCCAGCGGGCCGGGATCGAGCCGCCGAAGGGGAGCGGCGAATTATGGACGGCCGAACTACGGGTGCCGACGACCCTCGTCGGGTTGACCATGGACCGCGACAAGCTCGCCGAGCGCATCGACGAGCGAGTCGAGGCGATGGCCGCGGACGGCGCCGGCGAAGAGACGCGGGCGGCGAATGCGGCGGGCGCCTCGCGGACAGCCCGCGCCGCCCTTGGCTTCGAGCAGTTCCTCGCCGGTGACCTCGACGCGGTCAAGGCCGCCCACCGCCGTTATGCGAAGCGGCAACTGACCTGGATGCGGCGCATGGAGGGCGTCGAGACGATCGACCGCACCGATCTCGATGACGCTGGCACGGCGACCCGTGTTGCCGGGATACTGACCACGTGACGGAGGCGGAGTCGAACATCGCGACACTGAGGCGCTTCGACCAGGTTCTCGCCGATGTCGGTGTAGGGCTGGCCAATGAAGTTCTGTCGGCTCCCGACCCGCTTCGAACGGGAGCCGATCTCGTCGGCGCCGATTTGATCGAGAGCATCGACCCGGAGGTCGAGGTCGACCTCGAGCAGTTGGGCCCTACATGGCCGGGGAGCCCCCGCTACCACGGCGTCGGGGGGTTCATCGATTTCTGGCGTGAGTGGCTGGAGGCTTGGGACGAGTTCGAGTTCACTCGCCCACGGATCGAGGCGGACGGCGACTGGGTCGTGACCGAGGTGCTGCTCGACACCCGCGGTAGAGGCAGCGGCGCGCCCGTCCACTGGGGCTTCTTTCAGCTCTGGCGCTTCCAGGAAGGCCGACTCGTCCATTTCGCAATGTTTTCCTCGTGGGATGAGGCCATCGCCGCCGCTCGCGAGGAGCGGTCCTGATCGTGGCTATGCTCGCCGCGTGACCGACGAAGAGCGGATTGCGATCGCGAAAAAGTTCAACGAGACCTTCTCGGCGACCCCGTTCACGGAGCTGCGCGCGGCGCTCCTCGCCAGCGAGGACATCCGGGATCTCGAGGAGACCCTCGGGAGCGATGGCGTCGTCGGGTTCGTTTTCGAGTACATCGACCCCGAGATCCGGGTCGATGTCGAGTTTCCGGGGGCGGGAACGCTGACCGGCGATCCCGGCGTAGAGGGGTTCTTCCAATTCTGGCGGGACTGGCTCGAGCCGTGGGAACGCCTCGAGGCCTTCGCATCCAACTACACGGTCGATGGCGACCGCGTCCTCGCCGATCAACGGCTGGAGGCCGAAGGTGGGCTCAGTGGCGCCGAAGTCGAGCTCGATCTCTGCCAGGTGATCACGATTCGCAAGGGCAAGATGGTCTCCTACGCGATCTATCCCGACCGCGCCAAGGCACTGGCCGCCGACTACAGCGGCGCATGAACGAGTCGGATATGCAGCAGGCGGTGGAGCGCGCGCTCGTGGCCTGGAACGCGAACGACTGGGATGCGATGGCGAAGGAGTACTGCCCCGACGCCGAGGTGCGGCCGCCGCAGGGCTGGCTCGAGGCCGAGGAGTCCCGGGGCTGGGAGCAGATCCAACGGCAGTTCGCCCGCCTCAAGGACTCATGGAAAGACGAGCACCTCGAGCTGGCCGAGACGCTGCCCGTGGGGCAGAACCTGTTCGCGCACTTTCACTGGCTGATGGAGGGCGAAACCAGCGGGATCCGGGTCGAGTCTGACGTCTTCTGCGCCTTCCGCTTCGCGGGTGAGTGCATCGCCTTCCAGAGCTTCCACTTCGACCGCGCCATCGCCCTCGGCGACGCGAGGATCGAGGAGGCGGGATGAAGTTCGAGAAGTGGCAGGCCCTCGGCAACGACTACCTGATCGTCGAGGTTGCCTCGCTGCCGTTCGAGCTGACGCCCGAGCGGATCCGGCGGATCTGTGACCCACACTTCGGCGTCGGCTCCGACGGCATCCTGCTGCTGCTGCCGGTCGAGGACCCGGCCCACGTCGCCGAGCTGCGGATCTTCAACCCCGACGGCTCCGAGGCCGAGCTCTCGGGCAACGGCGCCCGCGAAGCGGTGCTCTACCTGCGCCGAGCCGGCTGGACCGAGCACGACAGCTTCTCGATCTTGACCAAGGCCGGCCCGATCAAGCCGACGCTGACCTCCCAGCGCACGGCGACGATCAAGATGGGCCGCGCGAGCACGACCTCCGCCGACTATCCGTCCGGTGGCCCCGACGGCCGAGGCACGCTGTCAGCGGCCGGCCGCGACTGGATGTTCCAGCACATCTCGATCGGCAACCCCCAGTGTGCGATCGAGATCGCGGGTCCCGAGGAGTTGCGCGATCTGGACCTCGGCTGGGTAGGGCCCGAGATCGAGTCCAGCGAGCTTTTCCCCAACCGCACCAACGTCTCGTTCTTCTGCTCGACCGGCACCGGCAGGATCCGCGCGCGCATTTTCGAGCGCGGGGTGGGGGAGACGCTCAGCTCCGGCACCGGCGCCAGCGGCGCAGCCGTGGCCGCGGTGCTCGGGGGAACCCAGAGCCCGGTCACGGTCGAGCTCGACGGCGGCGAGCTCGAGGTCGAAGTCTCTCCCGAGCTCGACGTGAGCCTGACCGGCTGGGCCGAGCCGGTGATGACGGGCGAGCTCTCGCCGGCGCTGGTCGCCGCGCTCGAGGATCTCTAGGCTTCCCGGCCCCATGGGCCTCACCGACCCCAGCAAGCGGCTGCAGAAGATGCCGCCCTACATGTTCGCCGAGCTCGAGCGCAAGGTCGCTGACAAGCGGGCGGCCGGCATCGACGTGATCAGCCTCGGAATCGGCGATCCCGACTACCCGACCTTCCCCTACATCGTCGAGGCAATGCAGGAAGCCGTCGCCGACGAGGGGGCGCAGAACTACCCCTCGAACCGCGGCAGGGAGGAGTTCCGCACCGCCCTCGCCGGCTTCTACGACAGGCGCTTCAGCGTCGAGATCGACCCCGATACCGAGGTGATCCCGGCGATCGGCGCCAAGGAGTGCATCTACAACCTCTGTTTCGCCTTCCTCGACCCCGGCGACGTCGCGCTGGCCTCGGACCCCGGCTACCCGGT
>JAWVFN010000205.1:0-14053 GCA_033855935.1 Solirubrobacterales bacterium
GGCGTCAGCCCGGCTTGCGCGCCGACACGAGCAGGTTGTAGAAGAGCTCCGGCGGCAGCCGCGGCTCGAGAAACCTGGTGTCGACCTTCTGCAGCGCGATGTAGCTGCGGAATGCGAACTTGCGCCAGCGCATCGGCACCTCGTCGGGCTCGGCGGTGGCCTCGAGGCCGCGCATGGTCCAGCCGTGGACGTTGGCGAGCAGCTCCTCGCCCTTGACCCGGATGTCGTCGAATTCGGCCTGGCCGGCAAACCGGCGCAGGTCGCCGGGCGAGAACGCGTGGACGTCGACCTCGGGCTCGAGCTGGTGGCCATTGTCGGCTTGGGGGTCCTCACGCAGCTTGCCCGCGCCGAGCAGGCGCCGCCAAACCGGCGCCGCCAGGACCGCGGTCCGCTTCGGCACCACGGCCAGCAGATCGCCATAGCGCGAGGGTTCGCCGCAGAAGATCAGCGTCCCGCCAGGGCGCAGCACGCGGTGAAACTCGCCAAACGCCTTGGGCAGGTCGGGGATGTGGTGGAGCACGGCGTGGCCGAAGACGAGGTCGAAGCTGTCGGCCTCGAACGGCAGCAGCTCCGCCTCGGCGCGCACAGTGCGCGCCTCGAGCCCGAGCTCCTTTGCGTTTGCGTTCAACGCTTCGAGCATCCCCGGCGAGATGTCGGTCGCGGTCGCATTCAAGATCACCCCGGCCTGCATCAGGTTGAGCGAGAAATAGCCGGTTCCGGCGCCGATCTCGAGCGCCTCGCCGAAGGGCTCGATCGGGACCCCACCGAGGGCCTTGACGATCTTGCTCTCGACCTGGGCCTGTCCGATCGGCCCGAAGTCGATTCCCCACTTCGAGTCGTAGGAGTCGGCGGCGGCGTCGTGGTAGCGCCAGTTGACGTCCTTGATGTGGTCGGCGGAGGCCGAGCGCGAGGCGGGCATCCCGCGGGATCGTAGGCGGTGGCGGCGGTCAGCGGTCGTAGGTGGCGATCGCGCGTAGCGAGAGGCCGAGCAGAACGACCCCCATGGCGAGGATCACCGCGATCGCGACGAGGATCTTGTCGATCACCCAGCCGTCGATGATCAGCGCACGGATGCCGACGATCACGTAGCTGACCGGGTTGATCCGCGCCAGGGTCTCCATCAACGGGCTGAGGCGGTCGAAGGGGACGAAGTTGGGGCTGAGGAAGAGCAGGGGGAAGAAGAGCAGGAAGCTCGTGTTGGTCGCCTGCACGTTGCGTGTCTTGAGCGCGACGAGGATGCCGAAGCCGGCGTAGGCGACGCCGAACGACGCCGCGAGCAGGATCACGACGGTCGCCCCGGCGAAGCCCGCATGGACATGGGCGCCGAAGACGAGAATGCCGACGAGCAGGACGACCGTGCAGGCGGCGACGCCGCGGACGAGGTCCGCCGCGAGGCGGCCGAGGATCAGCGACGTGCGGCGGATCGGGGCGACCAGCAGCTTGTCGAAGTAGCCGCTGTCGATCTCGGTGACCAAGGCGAGGCCGGTGGTCGCGGTCGCCACCGCGAACATCAGCGAAACCGGGAGCTGGAAGGCGACGTACCCCTGGCCGTGGAGGAAGGGCGTCGTGCTCGGGAACGTCTTCTGGACCTGGCCGATGTTGACGGCTAGGAAGAAGAGCGGGATGAAGAGGGTCGGGATCGTTGCCTCGGGGTAGCGGATGACCTCCCTGACGGCGCGCCGGCCGAGCAGCAGGACCTCGCTCACGGGGCCACCGCCTTGGCCGCGGCTTGGTCCTGCTCGGCGGCTTCGTCCTCGGTCTCGTCGCCGGCGCCCTCGAGCCTGCGGCCGGTCGCTTCGAGGAAGACGTCGTCGAGGCTCGGGCGGGCGACCGAGATCGCGCCGACCTCGATCTTGGCGGAGTCGAGGCGCCTGACGATCTCGGCGATCGACGACGCTCCGTCCTCGACGTACAGGTGGAGCGCCTCGGGCTCGGCGACGATGCGGTCGAGGCCGGCGAGGTCGCCGATCACCGCCTTGGTCCTTTCGGCGTCGGCGCCGCTGAGCTCGACCGAGACGACGTCGTCGCCGATGTCCGACTTCAGCTTCTCGGGTGTTCCCTCAGCGACGATCTCGCCGCCGTCGATGATCGCCAGCCGCCGGCAGAGCTCGTCGGCCTCCTCGAGGTATTGGGTGGTGAGAAAGATCGTTGTCCCGTTCGCGTTGATCTCGCGGACCTCCTGCCACACCGTGAGACGCGAGGCGGGGTCGAGGCCCGTGGTCGGCTCGTCGAGGAAGAGGACCTCGGGCTCGTGGACGAGGGCGCTGGCGAGATCGAGCCGGCGCTTCATACCGCCGGAGTAGGTCTTGGTGCGGCGGTCGGCGGCCTCGGTCAGCCCGACGAGCTCGAGCAGCTCCTCGGCGCGCTCGCGCCCGGCGCCGCCCCGAATTCCGTAAAGGCCGCATTGGAGCTCGAGCAGCTCACGCCCGGTCTGCACCGGGTCGAGGCCGATTTCCTGCAGCGCTACTCCGATGCGCTTGCGGACCTCGTCGTCGTCGTCAACAACGTCGTAGCCGGCGACCATGGCGCTGCCCGAGCTCGGCGGCAGCAGCGTGCAGAGCATGCGGATCGTGGTCGACTTGCCGGCGCCGTTGGGACCGAGAAAGCCGAAGACCTCGCCTTTCGCGATATCGAGATCGACCGAGCGCACGGCGTCGATCCCGCCCTCGAAGGTGCGGCTGAGAGCTTGGGTCTTGACCGCTGAGTCGGGCACGAAGGAAAGCACTCTAGCCAGGCAAATAACTGCGCTTCTTGAGAGCCGGTTAACGTCCGCGCGATGAACGAGGAGATCTACCTCCAGGGCAACCAGCCCGACGGCGTCCCGCCGCTCGAGCTGACGGGCGAGCGCACGCTCCCCGACGTGCCCGAGGAGAACTACTGGTACCGCCGCCACCTCGCTGTCTATGAATGGATCGCGGCGCGCTCCGAGCGCCTCCGGGTCGCCGATCTGGCATGTGGCGAGGGCTACGGGTCGAATCTGCTCGCCGGCCATGCCGATTCGGTGGTCGGCGTCGACGCCAATCCCGAGGCCCACGAGCACGCCCGGCTCCGCTACCGCCGCCCGAACCTCGAGTTCCGGCGCGAGCTGGTCGAGGACTTCGCCTCCCCCGTAGACGCGATCGTCTTCCTGCAGACGATCGAGCATGTCCACGAGCCCGGCAAGCTGCTCGCGGGATTCGCCAAGGCCGCGCCGGTGTCCTACGTCTCGACGCCCAACCGGCTGACGCTCGCGGGACCCGACGCGGAGAAGTCCGAGAACCCTTGGCACCTCAAGGAGTACGACATCGGCGAGTACCGCGAGTTGCTCGCGCCTCACTTCTCCCGCGTCGAGGTCCTCGGCCTCTTCCACGCCCGCAAGCTGCGCGCCCAGGAGATCGCCGACCGGCTTGGCTGGGGCCGCGTGCACCAGGCCCTGCGAATCACCAAGCCCTTCTACGACCGCTTCGTGCCGGCGATCCGGTCGTCGGACTTTCGGCTCGCTTCAGACGGGGATCTCGACAAGGCGCTGGACTTCCTCGCTGTTTGTCATGTCTGACCCGCGGCAGGTGCGCTGATGGCGGACGAAAATCGCGGCGGCGATCTCGCGATCGTCCTCCACAGCCACATGCCCTATGTCGAGGGGTTTGGCACCTATCCGTTCGGGGAGGAGTGGCTGTTTGACGCGGTCGCTCGCTCCTACCTGCCGGTTCTCGATGTTGCCGAGAAGATCACGATCGGCGTCACGCCGGTGCTCGCGGATCAGCTCGAGGCGGAAGGCGTGGGGGAGAGGATGGTGGCGTTCCTGCGCGAGCACCGGCTCAGGGCGGCGGAGAAGGATGCGGCCGAAGCCGAGGGCGGGCTCTCCGCGGCCGCTGCATCCGAGGCCGCGCACTACCGGGCGGCGATCGAGCGGCTCGAGGCCCTCGGTGGGAACGCCCTGGCCGCCTTCCAGCAGGCGCAGGGGCGGGTCGAGCTGATCGCCTCGGCGGCGACCCACGCGGTGCTGCCGAAGCTGGCGACGCGGGAGGCGCAGCGGCTGCAGGTCGACGCCGGATTGCGCTCGCATCGGCGGCGCTTCGGCGAGCCGCGTGGCTTCTGGCTGCCGGAATGCGGCTACCGCCCCGGCATCGAGGCGCGGCTCGCCGAGCGTGGGCTGCTCTACACCTGCCTCGATCAGAGCGACTCCGAGGAACCGCTGGCAGCGCTGGCGCCGGCGCGCACCCCCGGCGGGCCCGTCGCCTTCACGATCGACTGGCCCAGCGTCCGCCTCGTATGGTCGAAGGAGGGCTATCCATCCCACCCCGACTACGCGGAGTACCACCGGCTCTCGGCCAACGGCAGCCGCCTCTGGTCGGTCGGCGGTCAGCCGCGTGACGCAGAGGCCGCCGCGGAACGCGCCCGTGCCCACGCGGGCGAGTTCCTCGGCTCGATCGCCGCTCGGCTGGGCGAGTTCTCAAGAGCGAGGAGCCGCCGCGGCCTCGTCGTCTTCGCAATCGACACCGAGCTGCTCGGCCATCACTGGTCGGAGGGGCCGCAATGGCTGGCCGCCGTGCTCGAGCAAGCCGAGGCGAGCGGCGTGCGCCTGCTGACGCTCTCGGAGGCCCTCGCCGAGCACGAGCCGGAGGAGCGCGAGCTGAGCGAGTCGAGCTGGGGCGAGGACAAGGATCTCTCGACCTGGGACTCAGCCGCGGTCTCCGACTTTGCCTGGGGCTCGCGCAGGCTCGAGCTGCGCCTGCTGCGTGGTCTCGACTCCGGCCGCGTCAAGGGGGCAGCCGCCGAGCGCGCCGCGCGCGAGCTGCTCGCGGTCCAGGCGAGCGACTGGGCCTTCCTCGACCACCGGCGCCAGGTGGGCGACTACGCCTACCGGCGCGTGACCGCGCACGCCGAGGCGCTGCTCGAGGCCATAGAATCCCCGCGGGCGCTTGACGTTGACAGGGCGCGAATGCGCAACCTGGCTCCCGATCTGAGCCTCGCCCCGCTGTTCGAACCCTAAGGTCAGACGATGACAAGGATCCTGATGCTCTCCTGGGAGTACCCGCCTCTGATCGAGGGGGGCCTCGCGCGGGTCGTCCGCAAGCAGTCGGAGGGCCTGGTCGAGCTCGGTATCGAGGTTCACGTGCTGACCAGAGGCGGGGAGGAGGAGCCCGAAGCCGACGTCAACGGCGTCATCGTCCACCGCGTCCGCGAGCCGACCCGCCCCGCCGAGCTCAACGAGTTCGTCGCCTGGGTCGAGCGGATGAACTCGGACATGCTCGCCGCCGGCGTCGAGCTCGGCGACCGCTACGACTTCGACATCGTCCACGGCCACGACTGGCTCGTCGCCAACGCCTGCGACCACCTCGCCAACCGCTTTGAGACGCCGCTGGTGATGACGATCCACGCGACCGAGCACGGTCGTCACCAGGGCTGGGTCGACAAGCACCCGCAGGCGTACATCCATGGCGTCGAGCGCTGGATCACCAACCGCTCGGACCTGGTCCTCGTCTGCTCGACGTTCATGCGCGAGCAGGTCGTCGACATCTTCGGCGTCGACCACGAGAAGGTCGAGGTCCTCCCCAATGGCATCGACCCCGAGGACCTCCAGCCCCACGACGACGAGGGGCTGGCCAAGCTGCGCGCCGAGTTCGCGACCCCGGACCAGAAGCTCGTCCTCCTGGTCGGCCGCCTCGTCTACGAGAAGGGCTTCCAGGTGGCGCTCGAGGCGCTGCCCCAGATCATCGAGCGCCGGCCGAACACCCGCTTCGTAGTCGCCGGCTCGGGCACGCACGAGGAGGAGTTGAAGAAGCAGGCGGCCGAGCTCGGTCTGATGGAGCACGGCAACTTCGTCGGCTGGATCGGCGACGACGTCCTCCACTCGCTCTACCGGATCGCCGACGTCTGCGTGGTGCCCTCGATCTACGAGCCGTTCGGCCTCGTCGCCCTCGAGGCGATGGCCTCGAGCTGTCCCTGCATCGTCGCCGACACCGGCGGCCTGCGCGAGGTCGTCCCCCACGATGAGGTCGGCCTGCGGTTCCGCGCCCGCGACCCCGAGTCGCTGGCCGAGATGACGCTGCGGGTGCTCGAGGACGCCGAGCTCTGCCGCCGGCTCACGGCCGAGGCGTTCCGCCACTTGCGCCGCTTCGACTGGGCCGACGTCGCCGACCGGACGGCCGAGCTCTACGAGGGGCTGCTGGCGGAAACCCGGGCCTAGGCGTCAGGTATCAGCCGCGGGCCTTGATCTTGACCTTGCGGGTCGTGCTCGACCCGCTCGCATCGACGACCTTGACCTTCAGCTTGACCCGCTTGCCGATCGCGCCGGTGCGAATCAGCTCGCCCGAGCCGATCTTCAGGTTGAGCTTCGGCGAAGCCGTGGTGATCGCGAGGTTGCGCTTGCCGTGCTTGATCGTCAGCGACTCGGCCTCGATGCCGTCGCTGCCTTTCCCGAGCGCGAGCGACTTCGGCAGCTTGACCTTGACGCTGCGCAGCTCGGCGCCGCCGGTGATCTTCAAACTCAACTTGGGGTGCGGGGAGTGCGCCTTGCGCAGCGATCCCTTGATCTTGCGAGGCGTCGGCGGCCCGCAGCCGTCTACCGAAGCCGTCGTGTTGCCGCCGGTGTTGGCGCCGCTCCACGAGTCAAAGCTGGTGTTGAAGATCGACGCCGTGTAACAGAGGTCGGCGGTCGTCGCGACCAACCCACCCGGGCCGCCGTTGAAAGTGAGGGCGAAGTGGCCGATCGGGATGTCGGGCAGGTTCTGGAAGCCGACGCCGGTGCCCGACGGGGTGATCACGAACCCGCCGGTCAACTTCAGTGGCAGGGGCCCGCGCAGGTCGAGGCCGACCTTGGGCAGGCCCGGGTTCGTGATCAGCGCGACCGGGCCCTGGAGCGGCTCGGTCAGAAGCGGCGAGGTGGCAATCGCCGAGCCGACGATGCTGTTGGCCGGGCAGTTGCCGGCATCGAAGTCGGCCTGGGCGCAGGTCTGCGAGAGGACGTTGAGCTCGGCCGAGAAGTTCGGCGGCAGCAGCACCGTGGCGTTTTGGAGCCCGGCCTCGCCGACGTCTTGGTCGATCGCGGTGCTGACCGGCGGGTGGCTCTGCGCCGCGGTCTGGCCGGGGCCGCCGACCCTGGCGCTGAAGGTAGGGGAGAAGGGCTCCGAGCCGCAGCCGGTCGGCGTGAACGAGTCCTGTGCAGTCGCGTCAGCTCCGGAGTAGGGGACGGCGCTGAAGTTGGTCGTCGCGGGGGTGCACGAGCTCGGGTTGCGCATGAACGGTTTGCCCGTTCCCGGCGCGGTCCCGTAGAGCGTGATGTCCTGCGAGGTGATCGTCGTGTCCCCGGAAGCGAGCGTCGTGTTCGGTATGCCGTTGATCACCGTGTTGAGGCCAAAGTCGGTCTGGCGCAGCTGTACCGCCGACTGGAGGATGATCTGGCCGAGCGGAAGTGGGAGCGGGCTGAGCACGATCCCGAACCGCGCCGGCTCGCCGGGCTGGGCTTCGAGGTTGAAGAGCTTGCCCGGGACCGTGAGCGGAAGCAGGCTGAGGATCGTGACGTTCGCCGAAACCTCCCCGACCTGGGTGTTCGCCGGGCAGGCGTTCGCATTGAGCTGAGCGACCGTGCAGAGCGGTGTCGCCTGAGGGTCGCCGACAACGCCCGGGGGCAGCCCGATCGTCAGATCCTTGACCTGGCCGCCCGTGAAGTCGACATGGACCGTAATGTCGCTGTGAGCGCCCGCCTGGAGGCTCGCCGGGGTAACGGTCCCGGTTATGCCGAGGCCGAACGCCGCGCCGGGTGCGAGCAGGCAAGCCGCCACGGCTCCCAGCATCGCGATCAGTCCCCGGCGCATACCGAGTTTCATCGGACCAACCATGCTTCGACTTTAGCCTGGGCTACTCGGCGGAGCGCCAGTCGAGCGTCTTCGGCGCCTCCCGCATCCGGATCACCGTTGCCGGCACGCCGCCGACGACCGCGTTCGCGGGCACATCGTCGACGACCACGGCGTTGGCGCCGATCACCGAGTTGTCGCCGACAGTGACGCCGCGCAGGACGCAGGCGTTGTAGCCGATCCAGACGTTGGCCCCGACGTCCACATCCCGCATGTAGATGCCCTGCTCGCGGACGGGCTTCTCGACGTCGGCGACCGAGTGGTCGAAGTCGATGAACATCGCCCGGTCGGCGATCACGCACTGTTCTCCGATTCGCACGTGGCGGTAGGCGGAGATCGTGCACTCCTGGCCCATCACCGTCTTGGCGCCGATCTCGACGAAGCCCTCGTGGCAGCGGATCTTGGTGCCGTCGCCGATCCAGGTGAAGCGGCCGAAGCGAATCTCGGCTCCCTTGCGGATCTGCAGCTGGAGCTTCTTGCCGAAGAAGACCGGGCCGTCGGTGCGCCAGCGCCACCCGGCCGCGCTGAATAGGCGGCGCCGCGCATAGCGGCCGAGCAGGCGCGCGTATTTCGGCGTCAGCATTCGGTTGCGAGCGAGGAATCTGAGCATCGGCGCGCGGATCATAGGTCCGCCGACCCCCTTATCTAGACTCGCCGCATGGCTTCTCCGACCAAGGCCGAGCAGACGCTCGCCGAGCGCCTCGTTGCCGGCGACAAGCGCGCCCTGGCCCGGGCGATCACGCTGATCGAGAACGACGACCCGGCCGGATGGGAGCTCGTCCGCGAGGTTTATCCGCGCACCGGCAAGGCCCGAATCGTCGGCCTCACCGGCCCCCCGGGCGTCGGCAAGAGCACCCTGATCGGCGCGCTGACCGCCGAGATGCGCAAGGCCGATCGCCAGGTCGCGGTGCTCTCGATCGACCCCTCGAGCCCGTTCACCCGCGGCGCCCTGCTCGGCGACCGGATCAGGCTCTCCGAGCACTTCCTCGACGCCGGGGTCTTCATCCGCTCGATGGCGAGCCGGGGCGCCCTCGGCGGGCTCTCGGAGGCGACGCTTCAGGCGGCGCTGCTGATGGACGCCTCCGGCAAGGACGACGTCTTCATCGAGACCGTCGGCGTCGGCCAGGCCGAGATCGACATCGTCGATCACGCGGACACCGTCGTCCTCGCCCTGATGCCGGGCTCCGGCGACTCGATTCAGGCGCTGAAGGCCGGCGTGATGGAGATCCCCGACGTGATCGTCGTCAACAAGGCCGACCACCCGATGACCGACACGATGATCCGAGAGATCCGCGGCGTGCTCGCGCTCGGGCCTCATGTCTCCTGGGAGGTTCCGATCATCCGCACCGAGGCAGCCAAGGGGGAAGGGGTGGCCGAGCTCGCCGAGAAGATCACCGCCCACCGTGCGCACATCGAGGCCGAGGGAACGCTCGAGGAGCGCCGCGCGCGGAATCTGCGCAACGAGGTCGTCGAGCTCGCGACCGCGCGCCTGCGGCGCGAGGTCGAGGCGTCCGTCGCCCAGGATGACGGCGTTTCCGAGCTGCTCGAACGGGTGGTCCGCCGGGAGCTCGATCCGGCGAGCGCCGCTGCTGAGATCATGGAGATGCGCGATGGCTGACGCAAAGGAAGAGGCGGAGAAAAACGCAAAGGAAGAGGCGGAGAAAAAGGAGAAGGCCCGGAAGGCCAAGGAGGGCGAGGGCAAGGTCAAGAAGAAGGACCGGCTGACGATGGAAGAAGCGCTCGAGTCCGTCGGCGCCCGGGTCGACGATTCCGCCGGCCAGAAGCTGGGCAAGGTCTCGGGCGTCCTCGTCGATGCGACCAGCAACGAGCCCTGCTGGCTGGTCGTCAGGATGGGGCGCTTCGCCGGCGACGCCGCGATTCCCTCCGAGCACACCGCCCCGGTCGCGGGGCGGGTCTGGGTCGCCTACGAGCGCTCCGAGGTGCGCAACTCACCGAAGCTGAAGGCGAGCCAGGCGCTGAGCGCCAAGCAGGAGCTGCAGCTCTGCGACCACTACGGAATCCGCAGCGGCGTCGGCCGCGCGGCCGAGGTAGAGGAGCTCCAGCCCGACGAGATCAGCGCGGTCCCGGCAGACAGCTGAGTAGGACGCCGCCGGGCGTCCCCGGCCCTTCATCGGGCAGGCGGCCTTCCGCCGCTCGCCCCAACACAGGCCCTGTCTATGATGCCCGCCTCATGGCGGCCGAGAACAAGGGTTTCAAGGGGACCCTCCGCTGGCAGTCGCGCCGCGTGCGCAACTTCTGGTGGGGGACCGACCTCTCGACCCTCAAGCGCCTCATCCGCCAGGGACGAGTGGTCCGCGGCGTCGGGACCTACGGCGAGCCGACGATCTGGACGTTTACGGGCGAGGAGCAGACTCGGCTGATCATCGGCAAGTACAGCGCCGTCGGCGGCACCCACCTGCTCGGCGGCCAACATGCGGTCAAGCACGTCGCGAGCTTTCCGTTGCGTTTCCACTTCGGGCTCGAGGGCGCGGGCGAAGACGGCAATCCCGCGACGCGTGGCGACATCGTCATCGGCTCGGACGTCTGGGTCACGTTCGGCTCCTACGTCCTCAGCGGCGTGACGATCGGCGACGGCGCGGTCGTCGCGACCGGGGGGGTCGTTACCAAGGACGTCCCGCCCTACGCGATCGTCGGCGGCAACCCGGCGAAGGTCATCCGCTACCGCTTCAGCGATGAGCAGATCGCCGCACTGCTCGAGATCAAGTGGTGGGACTGGCCCGAGGAGGAGATCGTCGAGGCCACGCCGTGGCTCTCTAACGAGGACATCGACGCTTTCATCGAGTACGCGCGGGCGAAGCACCCCTCCTGATCAACAGCCGAGCGCGCGGGCGATCACCATCTGCTGGACCTCGTCGGTCCCCTCGCCGATGGTCAGGACCTTGGCATCGCGGTAGAAGCGCGCGACCGGATACTCCTCGAGAAACCCGTAGCCCCCGTGGATCTGGACCGCTTCCTCGCTGGCTCGCACGGCGAGGCGGCCGGTGATCAGCTTCGCCTGGGCGGCGGCGAGGCCGAATTCCCGGTCCTGGTCCTTGAGCACCGCGGCGCGGTAAACGAGGAGCCTCGCAGCCTCGATCTGGGCCGACAGATCAGCGAGCTTCGCCTGGATCGTCTGAAACTTGGAGATCGGCTGGCCGAAAGCCCGACGCTCTTTGGCGTAAGCGAGCGCGTAGTCGAGCGCACCCTGGGCCAGCCCGACGCCCATCGCGGCGACGCCGACTCGTCCGCCGGCGAGGATCTGCAGGAACTGCTTGAAGCCGTCACCGCGGGGGCCGAGGGTGTTCGACTCGGGCACCCGTACGGCGTCGAAAGACAGCGGCCGCGTGTCGGAGGCGTTCCAGCCCATCTTGCGGTAGTTCTCGCCCTGCTCGTAGCCGGGCGTTCCGTTGGGGACGATGATGTTCGAGATCTCCCTGGCCGGGCCGGTGAGGGCGGTGATCGTCACACAGGCTGTGATGTCGGTGCCCGAGTTGGTGATGAACTGCTTGGCGCCGTCGATGACCCACTCGTCGCCGTCGAGCTTCGCCGTCGTGCGTACGTTGCCGGCGTCGGAGCCGGCATCGGGCTCGGTGAGGCCGAAGGCGGCCAGTTTCTGGCCCGAGGCGAGCAGCGGCATCCACTCGGACTTCTGCTCCTCGGTCCCCCAGAGCCAGATCGGCATCGTGCCCAGCGAGGTGTGGGCGGCCATGGTGATGCAGACCGAGGAGTCGATCCGCGCCAGCTCCTCGACCGCGAGCGCGTAGGTCAGAGTGTCGGCGCCACCTCCGCCGTACTCCTCGGGGAAGGGGATGCCCATCAGCCCGAGCTCGCCCATCTTGGTTACGAGCGCGTAGGGAAAGGCCTTGGCGCGGTCGAGCTCCTCGGCTACCGGGGCGACTTCGTTGCGGGCGAAGTCGCGGACCGTGTCCCGCAGCAGGCGCTGCTCGTCAGTGAGGTCGAAGTCCATAAGGCCCGCGGGCAGTCAAGCAGAAAGATGGCGCGGTCACGGCCGGTATCAGCCGCAACCGCGCCATCGATCAGGGGTCGCTGAGTACTACGGGCCGACGTTGCCGTTTGGCTTTGTCGCCTTCTTCTTCGTCGTCTTCGTCAGCGGGAACTTGCCCTTGGGCACGAACACGGCGCTGATCGAGCGGCCCCAGAGCGTTGCGCCGGTGGCGCCGCTCTTCTCCTGGGCCTCGAGGCTGATCGTCTGGGTTCCCGGCGTCGCCACCTTGACGTAGCCGGTGATGCTGCCGTTCTGGCGCTTGCCGCCGTCCGGCACGTCGAGCTCGAACGCCTGAGGATCGGTGCTCAACGGCGTGCTGCCGACCTTGAGCCGGTACTGGAGATGCCCGGCGCCGACGGCGGCGTCGTCCTCGGCCGAGATCGTCCCGGTGATCTGCAGGAAACCGGCGGTCGGGGCCTTGATCGTCGTCTGCACGACCGGAGTGAAGGTCGTGCTCGTGAACTGGGTCTGCTTCGTTTCGGTCTGGCGTCCCGCCACGAGAACGGAGCCGCTCTTGACGTAGCGCTTGTCGGCGCTCGTCTGGGTCAGGTTCATCACCGACGCAGCGATCGATCCGCCCGGTCCCGCGATCACGGCGCCAAGCAGCGCGCCCGCCGCGAGCAGGACGGCTCCACTACGTCCGCGAAGCCTCCCGGCTTTCTTGGACATGCCATTCCTCCTTGCTCGTTTGAGCGCGGAAGACTAACGTCCGCTCACAGAACCGCGTCGGCGGTCTGGTCGCGGAATTCCTCGGGCATGCCGGGACCGTCGATGATTCTCGCGTCGCGTGCCGTGAGCAATTCGCCGCAGGTCTCGCAGATGCCGCGCTCATTGACGTGGCCGCCGCAATCGCCCTTGTGGATCAGGATCATCGGCGGGCCGGCGTCGGCGAAGTGCTCGTCACCCCAGTGCATCAGCGTGACCAGCACCGGCCACAGATCGAGGCCCTTCTCGGTCAGGAAGTACTCGTCGCGCTTCGGCCGCTCGCTGTAGGGCCGGCGCTCGAGGATCCCCTCCTCGACCAGGCGCTGGAGGCGGGCCGTGAGCACATTGCGGGCGACGCCCAGCGACTGCTGGATTTCCTCGAAGCGGCGCTTGCCGCGAAACACGTCGCGGATGATCAGCAGCGTCCAGCGCTCGCCCACGAGCTCGAGCCCCCGGGCGATCGAGCAGATCTGTCCTTCGTAGTCGCTCCTCAGCATGTCTGTGATCTTCGCACACATCGTTGCATCACGCAACTCGCTCTGGTAGGTTGGGTTTCGTCAAGCAACGAAGGCAACTGAGGAGCCATACGATGAGGCGATCGAGAACGAGATCCCATCAGAGCCGGCCGCGGATCAAGCTGACGGCGGACCAGATCAGGGTGACCAACGAGGAGATCCTCGGCGATCTGCTCTACCCGGCGCCCCCGCGGAGGGTCAACCGAGTGACCCGGATCAAGGTCGGTCGTTGAGCGCGGCCGTCGAGGCGGGGCTCGCCCACGCAGAGCGCTCGCCGGAGACGACGCGGACCCGACAGATCACCTGGCAGGACCCGGTCCCGACCGCGGCCAAGGGGCTCGAGATGTCGGGCCTCGAGTACGTCGGCGCGATCGTCGCCGGTGACGTGCCGCCGCCGCCGATAGCGGTGACGATGAACTTCGCGCCGATTGCCTTCGAGGAGGGTCGCGCCACCTTCGAAGGCGAGCCCGGCGAGGAGCACTACAACCCGATCGGTGTCGTCCATGGCGGCTACGCCTCGACCCTGCTCGACTCGGCGCTCGGTTGCGCCGTCCACACGACCCTCGCCAAAGGCGAGGCCTATACGACCCTGACAATCGAGGCGAAGTTCGTGCGCCCGATCACCCGCGATACCGGCAAGGTCCGCGCCGAGGCCGAGGTCCTGCACCGCGGCCGGCGCCAGGCGACCGCCGAAGCCCGCCTGGTCGAGGTCAAAACGGGCAAGCTGCTCGCGCACGGAACCTCGACCTGCATGATCATGGAGGCGTGAGTGGTGCCGAGACGCGGGTCAGGCTTGGGCGAATGGTCGACGACGGCGTCGCGCCGAGCATCTTCGGATTGCTCGAGCGCGGCATAGGGCGCCGTCCCGAGATCGCTGCCCAGCTTCGCGGCCGCGTCGTCTTTCGCTTCGCCGAGGAGTTCTCGCCGCTGCGGATCACCTTCAAGCCGAAGACGGTCGTCCTCGAGGACGGCGACCTGCGCAAGCCCGACCT
>JAWVFN010000206.1:0-10041 GCA_033855935.1 Solirubrobacterales bacterium
CAGCGAGCCGCCGACCAGGAGCCCGACGATGTTGGCGCCGGTCAGGGTCCGCTTGCGGAAGATCCCGAACGGGACCAGCGGCGCCGACGAGCGCAGCTCGGTGACGACGAAGACGGCGAACAGCGCCGCCGATACGCCGATCAAACTGAGCGTCTTGGTCGAGCCCCAGCCGGCGCTCGAGGCGTCGACGAACGCGTAGACGAGCAGCGAGAGGGCGGCGGTGATCGTGAACGCGCCCAGCGCATCGAAGTTCCGCGTCGCCGATTCACGCTTGCTCTCGCCGATCAGACCGGGCGTCAGATATAGGGCGACCAGTGCGACCGGCACGTTGACCCACAGCACCCACTGCCAGCCGAGGCCCTGGGTGAGGATGCCGCCGAGCAGGACGCCGGCTGCGCCGCCGGCGCCGGCGACCGCTCCCCAGATGCCGAGCGCCTTGTTGCGCTCGCTGCCGTCCTTGAAAAGGGTCGTGATGATCGAGAGGGCGGCGGGGGAGATGATCGCGGCGCCGAGGCCCTGCGCCGCGCGCGCGGCGATCAGCTGGCCCTCGGTGGCCGAGAAGCCGGCCGCCAGAGAGGCGACCGCGACTACGCCGAGACCGAACATGAACACGCGCCGGCGCCCGAGCAAATCGGCGGCGCGGCCGCCGAGCAGAAGGAAGCCGCCGAAGGTGAGGATGTAGGCGTTGACCACCCACGACAGGTTCTCCTTCGAGAAGTCAAGGGCCGTTCCGATCGAGGGCAGGGCGACGTTGATGATCGAGGCGTCGATGACGACCACGAACTGCGCCATACAAAGCAGGATCAGGGCCTTCCATCGTTTGGCGGTGTATTCGGCGGCGGTGGTCATCTTTGGAGCGCTCCTTGTTTTTTGATCGGTCTCGTTTGCCTGTGCAATAATCGGAACCTGAGTTCCGGTTTCGGATAGGACTATACGGAATCTAGATTCCGTTTGCATCGTCACTTTTTGTTCTTCTCAATACGACGAACGGGAGCAGCCGAAATGGACACCTCACGAAAATGACTTCCGCGACCAAATCCAAGCCGACGCCGACGCCGACGCCGGCGATGGCGCCGAAGGCTTTGCGGGCCGACGCCGCCCGTAACCACGAAGCGATACTCGAGGCTGCGCGCGAGCGCTTTGCCGAGGAGGGCACGGCGGCGCAGATGGACGACATCGCCCGCGAGGCCGGCGTCGGCGTCGGCACCGTCTACCGTCACTTTCCGACCAAGGACGACCTGATCGAGGCGCTGGTCGCCCGCCGCTTCGAGCTCATTGCCGAGCGCGGCGCCGCGGCGGTCGCCGCCGCGTCCGACGACGCCTGGGCGGCGTTCAGCGAGTTCATGCACTTCTCGGTCGGCCTCCAGGCCTCGGACAGGGCGCTCTCTCAGGTCCTGGCCGGCCACCCCGACTTGGTGCAGAAGCACGCCGAGGCGTCGGGCACGTGGGATGCGACGGTCGAGCTCGTCAGGCTGACCAAGAGGGCGGGCGCCTTGCGCAAGGACGCAGAGCCCGAGGACGTGCCGATGGTGATCTGCGGCCTGGGCATGGTCACCGAGTCGCAAACCGACTCGCCGACGATGAACTGGCGCCGGTTCCTGGCGCTCGTGCTCGAGGGCCTGCGCGCCCCGGGCGCCGCCAAGCTGCCGAAGCGCCCCCGCAGTAGCTAGGCCGGTGAAGCCGACCGCTCGTCGGCGGACTCAACCGCCGAGCCGTTCTCGCTGCGCCGGGCCACCCCCTCGGTCCCGCCCTCGACGATGACGCGGCAAGGGCGCTTCGCGAGGATGTAGCGCGTCGTCGGGCCCAGCACCCGCTCATTGCTCGGTGCGTGCTCGGTCGAGATGTAGATCAGATCGGCGCGACGCTCGACCGCCTCCTGGACGATCGACGCGCCGGCGTGACGCGTGCGGATCATCCGCACTCTGACCTTGAGCTTCGCGGCGCGCGCCTGCAGACGGGCGACCTCGAGCACGGTTCGGGCCGCATCCTCTTCCTCGTCCATCTTGCAGTCGATCCGCTGGTCGGCGGGGATCTGGAGCATGTACACGGCCTCGATCGCCGCGTCGGGCCCGGCGATCGCCGAGGCCCGCGCCATCGCGATGGTGTCGACGCTGGTGCCGAAGATCGGCACGATGACCGACGTGTAAGAGGGCTCGAGGAAGTCGACGATCCGTTCCGGGTGCGGAAGGCGGTACGTCCGCTTCGGATCGAGGCCGCAGCGGCGGCGGTAGAGGAGGTAGCCGGCGACGCCGGCGATCATCCAGCCGGTTCCCACGTAGCGGGCTTCGGTGTGGAGCAGGACGACGGACACGAACGCGGCGCCGGTGCCGACCGCGCCGAGAACTGCTGTCAACGGCACCGGCTTGCCGCCGATGCTGATGTTCCACGGGGCCCGGTAGGGGCGATCGCGCTCGGGTTGTTTCAGCCTCAGGGCGACCACCGAGATATGGGCGATCGTGAACGAGAGCATCGCGCCGAAGCTGTAGAGGTTGCCGAGAAAATCGGTCTTGCCCGGCGCCAGCATCGCGATCGCGATCACCGAGAAGAAGACGATCGTGAACCAGGGCGTCGCGTAGCGAGGGTGCAGTCTGGCGAAGACGCCGGGCAGCTGACGATGCTCGGCGAGCGACCAGGAGAGGCGCGAGATGCCGATCATCCCGGCGTTGGTGGCGATCAACAGGATCGTCGCCGCCAGGGCGCCGATGTAGTACCGCGCAGCGGTGTCGAGCCAGCCATGGAGATGGAACGCCGAGACGATGCCGAGCACCGGGTCGTCCTTGAAGGTGGTGCCGAGCTGGGTCGAATAGTGACCGGCGGCGTCCTGGGTCACCGGCAGCGCCGCAAGCGAGATGATCGAGATCCCGGCGAAGATCCCAAGGACCGCGATCAGCACGTAGTTAACGGTCTTCGGCACGTCGGTGGCCGGGTCGCGGGCTTCCTCGGCCATATTCGAGACCGTCTCGATTCCGGTGTAGGCGATCATCGAGATTGAGATCGCGAAGACGAGCTGCCCATAGCTGGGCGCGACACCGAGATGGACCTGTTCCACGAGCCTCGATGGGTCGAGGACGAGGATCACCCCGAGAACGACGAGCGCGACCTGCGTGAAGAGATCGGCGACGGCGAGGAAGACATTGACCTTTGTCGACTCGCCGATGCCGCGGATGTTGAGCGCGGCGAGGACCACGATCACTGCCGCTCCGCCGAACACATCCCAGGGGCCGTGGCCGAGGGCCGGCCAGAACGCCGCCAGGTAGTGCGGCACGAAAAAGGCGCTGATTGCGACGGTGATGATGTAGTCGAGCGTCAGCCCCCAGCCGGCGAAGAATGAGACGAGCTCGTTGAATGCGTGGCGCGCGAATGAGGACGAGCCGCCGGCCTCCGGGAACATCGAGGCGCCCTCGGCATAGGTCTTTGCGGTCAGCGCAAACAGGCCGCCGGCGAAGATGAAGACGAGCGGGGTCAGCCCGAGCGCATGAGCCGCCACCAGGCCGAGCGCGTAATAGATGGACGACCCAACGTTCCCGTAGGCCGTCGCGAACAGTCCCGGCACGCCGACCGTGCGACGCAGGCCCTGGTGCTTCAACTGCGCCATGCATGGATCGTCCGCGGCGGCGCGCTAATGCGGCGTCAAGAAGACGCCGGTCGGCGTAGAGATTTCGCTAAGAACCGCCGGTGAGGCGGTAGCCCACGCCCGGCTCGGTGATCAGCGCGATCGGCGCCGAGGGATCGGTCTCGATCTTCGAGCGCACGTGGGCGATGTGGACGCGGAGGTAGTGGGTCTCGTTCTCGTAGCCCGGCCCCCAGACTTCGTGCAGCAGCTTGCGGTGGGTGACGAGTTTGCCCTGGTGCCGGGCGAGGACGCACAAGAGGTTGAACTCGATCGGGGTAAGGTGCACCTCGTCGCCGTCGCGGGTGACGGTGCGCGCCGCCAGGTCGACCTCGACCTCGCCCGAGCGGATTGTGGGTTCCGCGCCGCCCTCGACCTTGCGCCGCAGCACCGCCCGCAGCCGGGCCAGAAGCTCGTCGGTGCCGAACGGCTTGGTGACGTAGTCATCCGCGCCGGCATCGAGGGCTCGGACCTTCTCGCGCTCGTCGCCGACGGCGGAGAGGACGACGATCGGCAGCTCGCTCCAGCGCCTCAGCTCCTCGGTCACCTCGACCCCGCTGCCATCGGGAAGCACGAGGTCGAGGACGATCGCATCCGGCGGGTGGACCGCGACGGCGTCTAGCGCTTCCTTCTTTGACTCGGCGGTCTTCACCTCATACCCCGCGCTGCGGAGGATCACCTTGAGCCCGCGGACGATCTGGGGCTCGTCGTCGACGACGAGGATCTGGGCCGCGGTCACCTCTCCACCGGCTGGCGGACGAGGGGGAACGAAACGGCGAACGACGTGCCTTCGCCCGTATCGCTCTGCAGGTCGATCCGCCCGCCGTTGGCCTCGACCAGGCCAAGGGAGATGGCGAGACCGAGGCCCGAGCCCGTCGCGCCCTGGCGCCCCCTGGAGAAGGGCTCGAAGACCTGGGCGTGCCGCGAGGCGGCGATGCCCGGCCCCTCGTCGATGACCCGGACGACGACCCGGCTGCCGCCCGAACCGCCGCTGACCCTGACCGGAGCGTCGGAGGGCGAGAACTTGACCGCGTTCTCGAGCAGGTTGGCGATCACGCGCTCGATCTGTGCAGCGTCGGCTTGGATCAGCGGGAGATTGCCCGGCAGCTCGAGGCGAATCTCGTGGTCCGGAAAACGTGACCGGACCTGCACCGCTGCGGTCTGGGCCACATCGCGGAGGTCGCACCAATCGGGTCTTGGATTAACGGCGCCCGCTTGGATCTTGGAGAGATCGAGAAGGTCCTCGACCATCCGCGCCAATCGGTCGGACTCCTCCTCGATCACATCGTGCAGCGCCGCTCGGTCCTCGCTGCCGATCTCGGCCGCGCGCAGGCCGCCGGCCGCGGTCGTGATCGCTGTCAGCGGCGATCGCAGGTCGTGTGAGATCGCGTGCAGCAGTGCCGTCTTGGCGACATCCGCCTGGCGGCTCGCCTCGGCCGAGGCGGTTTGGTCGCTTGCGTGCTGGCGCTCGCGGGCGACGTCGATGAGGCGGGCCAGTGGTGCGGAGATGCGCTCGAGCGCCTCGGTTTCCCAGCCGGTGCCGGCGCGCGCGTAGAGCCAGGCGGGCAGCGACGACGTCGGCAGGCGGACCACGGTCTCTCCCTCGCGCGATTCGGGCGCCGAGGTCAGCCCCAGGCGTAGCCCGCCCCCGCTTGCCTCCTCGACCGCAGTGGTGATTCCCGCGAGCTGGGCGCTCAGCTCCCCGGCCTCGAGCAGCGCGGTTCCCGCCCTCGCAATCAGCCCGGCTTCCCTCGCCCGGTCTTCGGCGCGATCCGCGTCGTCGCGCGCCTTGCCCGCGAGGCGGCCGACGATCAAGGCGACGACGAACAGCACGACGAGGGCAACAGCGTTGTCGACGTCGGCCACGGCGAGGTGGTACTTCGGATCGACGAAGAGGAAGTTGAGCGCGAGGACGCTGACGAGCGCCGTGATCAGCGCCACGCGCTCGCCACGCCAGATCGCCACGATCAGGACCGCGAGCAGCGAAAGGGCGCCGAGGCCGGTGATCATGGTGGGTCAGGCCGTCGCGGTTCGGCGCTCGATCGAGACCGAGTAGGCCTTTGAGCGGGCCTCGAGGATCTCGTCGTCCGAGCACTCGATGCCTTCGATCACGTTGACCGGGTCGAAGACGAGCGGGGAGTCCGGGGTCTCGGGGTCCTCGATCAGCTCGCCGATCGCGAGTCGGCCGAGCTCGACGACCTCGCGCTCGGCGGGCCAGGCGACGGTCGGGTCCTCGAGCAGATCGCCGTCGCCGGCGATTTGGAGCTGTAGGGTGAAGGCGACCGGCCCGTTGCCGAGCCGCTCGCGGATCTCCGCCTCGAGGTAGTCGCGGTCGGAGCCGTCGATCTCGTTCTCCGGCAGCAGCTCCTCGCCGGCCTCCGGGATCCAGCTGTAGCGGCCGTGGACGGTCTCGCCCTCGGCGTTGGTGAAGGCGAAGGCGTGCAGCGCGTTGTAACGGGTCGTGGCGAAGCTGGTCGGCGGGCTGAGAGCGGGGAGGATGAGCTGCACCGCGGCGGCGGTCTCGGGGTGGGCGCCGAGGAAGGCGCCGAGCTTCTCCATGTCTGGATCGCCGGTTTCGGGGTCGGGCTCGCGGGCGTGGAGGAATTCGAGAAAGCTCTGTGCGTCCTTGACGAAGAACACCGGCAGGGTGACCGAGACGATGTCGGTCGCCTCGCCGTCGGGGAGCTCGAACTTGACTGCGAGGCCGCGGCCGTCGCGGCGGTCGCCGTCGCGCGCCTCCGGGTCGCCGCTGCCGTTCGAGAAGCGGACCGTGACCGGGACCTCGTCGCCCTGGAGATGCGCCGCGGTCGTCAGCTCCGACGCGCGCGGCGAGGGGGTGAATGAACCTCGGGCGACGGTGCCTTTTGCGTGGGCGGCACGGAAGCCCGGATGCGCGCCGTGCAGGGCATTCATCGCGTCGACGATGTCCTCGTAGAGGCCCGGCACGAGAGTAAGCCTACCTTCGCGCGCTCTCTGGGTCTCCGTTAGGGTGGTCGCCGTGGAGAGGAGGCGTCAGGGGGTGTGCGCGTTCGTGATCGCGGTCGTCTTGACCGCGACCGCGGCATTCGCCGCATCCGTACCCGCCATCACCCCGGTCGGGCCGAAGCCGCTGAGCGCCGCGCTGCTGACCACGAGCCAGGCGAAGATCCTGACATCGGCCTCATTCAAAGTACGGGTCGAGGCCCGCCGGACCGGCCGGGTCAAGGTCGCGGTCAGCACGAGCACCGCCGGTGGCAAACCAAAGCGGGTCACAACTCCGGTGACCGTTGCCTTCAACCGGCCGCACGCCCGGATACTGCGGTTGCGCCTCAGCAAGGCCGGCGCCGCGAAGATCGCGGCCTGCTCACACCAGACGCTGACGCTGACCGCGAGGCCGAAGGGCAAGCTCGCTCAGGCCGCCGCCGGCGTCCGGGCGGTCAGCGTCGCCGATCTCGACCTCGACTCGGCGGCCTGCACGTCGCTGAGCGGCGGGGGCGGATCCCCGACAGGCCCGGGCGGCGGCCCCGAGAATCCGGCGCCGCAGCCCTATACCGGTGCGCCGATCGCCACGTCCAACTCGAACCGGTGCGACTTCCTCGATACCGCGGTCTGCCTGCAGCCGTTCCCGAATGACTACTTCACCGTCGGCGATCCGAGCACCGACACCGGGCGGCGTGTCAACTTCAGCCAACAGTCGATGCCCGCCAATCAGCCGCTCGGTTCGCCGGTTCCGATCACTCACATCGACCCGACTGAGTGGAACCGCAACGACGGCTTCAGCCCCGGCAACATGATCATCACCAGGGTTCCCGGCCTCGACAACCAGCAGGCCTTCGTCAACAGCGGCCTGGTGCCGATCACCGACATGGCGCGCTATGCGGACCCCAACCAGTCGGTGGTCGTGATCGATGCCGCCACCGGCGAGCGCCAGCCGATCTGGGCCGAGCTCGACGCCAACCCCTCGAACCCGACCGAGCGCAACCTGATCATCCGCCCGGCTCGCAACTTCACCGAGGGCCATCGCTACATCGTCGCCCTGCGCAACCTCAAGGATGATGCGGGCGCGACGATCCAGCCCGAGGACGGCTTCCGCGTCTATCGCGACAACCTGATCACCAACCAGCCCGAGGTCGAGTCGCGGCGCGCTCATTTCGAGGACCTGTTCGCGTCTCTCCACACCGCCGGGGTCCAGCGCTCCAACCTCTTCCTCACCTGGGATTTCACCGTCGCCAGCGAGCGCAACCTCTCCGAGCGCATGCTCAGCATCCGCAATGACGCCTTCCACCAGCTCGGCGACAACAACCTCGCCGACGGGGTGGTGCAGGGCAACCCGCCGCAGGTGAACATCAGCTCCTCGACGGACTACACGGCGGCGCAGAACTCGAACATCGCCCGAATCGTCCAGGGCAACGTCACCGTCCCTTGCTACCTCAACACGCTGGGCTGTCAGCCGGTTGGCTCGCGGTTCAACACCGGCGGCAACGGGTTGCCGAGCCAGCTCCTCGGGATCAACACGATGACTGCGAACTTCGAATGCATCATCCCCCGCGCGGCGATCGACGGCCCCAGCCCCCAGCCCTCGCGGCTCTCGCTCTACGGCCACGGGCTGCTCGGCTCCTTCAGCGAGGTCGAAGCGGGCAATGTCGAGGCGATGGCCAACGAGCACGACGTCACCTTCTGCGCGACCGACTGGTTCGGGTTCGCCAACGCCAACCTCGCCAACGTCCTGCTCATCCTCCAGGACGTGTCGCTGTTCCCGACGCTGGTCGACCAGTCCCAGCAGGGAATGCTCAACTTCCTCTACCTCGGGCGGGCGATGATCCACCCGGACGGCCTCGGGGCGAACGCGGCCTTCCAGTCGGGAGGCCACCCGGTGGTCGATTCGTCGCACCTCTACTACGACGGAAACAGCCAGGGCGGCATCCTCGGCGGGGCGCTGACCGCCGTGGCCCCGGACTTCAACCGCGCCGTGCTCGGCGTGCCGGCGATGAACTACTCGACCCTGCTCGAGCGCAGCACCGACTTCAGGCCCTACGCCGAGGGCGAGTTCACGAGCCAGGTCTGCGATCTGCTGCCCTCGCCCCTGAACGATGTCTGCACCGCGGCGCTGCCGGGGGACACGCCGCTCGGGCTCTACGACAACTACCCCAACCAGATCGAGCGGCCGTTGATCTTCTCGCTGATGCAGATGCTCTGGGACCGCTCGGAGCCCGACGGATACGCGCAGCACATGACCAGCGATCCGCTGCCCGACACCCCGCCGCACGAGGTCCTGATGCAGCCCGCCTTCGGCGACCACCAGGTCGCCAATGTCGCCGCCGAGGTCGAGGCGCGAACGATCGGCGCCTCCGCCTACAAGCCGGCCTTCGATCCCGGCCGTTCGCTCGACACGACGCCCCTGTTCGGCATCCCGTCGATCCCGAGCTTCCCGTTCGACGGCTCGGCGATCGTCTTCTACGACGGCGGTGCGCCGCCGCTGCCGGGCGGGACGACGCCGCCGCCGACGACCGACACGCCGCCGGTCAACGGCATCCCCGGAAACGGCGCCGACCCGCACTCCTACCCGCGCAACGACATCAAGGCCCGGGCGCAGAAGTCGGCCTTCCTGATGCCCAACGGCATGGTGGAGAACTACTGCCTCGCCGAGAACAACGGGCTAACCGATCCGACCCTGCTGACTCTGACCGGGACGCCGACCCCGTGCTACTCGCACGGGTACACCGGTCCCTGACGTACCGGAACTGGCCATCCAGCCAATAGAATCGGCGTCGAGTTGAAGGCCTATCTGGTCAGAGGCAAGCCGGCGCCGGGGCGCGCCGAGGGCGCGATCGAGCCCGACGAGTCGCTGCCCCGCGCGTGCGTGATCGGCGCCGGGTCGTGCGGGATCGCCGCCGCCAAGGCGCTGTACGAGGCAGGGATTCCCTTCGACTGCTTCGAGATGGGCTCGCAGGTGGGTGGGATGTGGGTCTACGACAACCCCAACGGCCTCTCCGGTTGCTACCGGACGCTGGAGATGAACACCTCGGGCCCCCGGATGTCCTATTCCGATTTCCCGGCCCCCGAGTACTACCGCGACTACCCGATGCACTGGCAGGTCGCCGAGTACTTCGACCGCTACGTAGACCACTTCGGGCTTCGTGAGACGATCGACTTCAACACCAAGGTCGAGCACGTCGAGCGCCGCGACGATGGCGTCTGGGAGGTGACGATCGCCGGCGATGCGGCCGGCGGTGGCTCTGAGACCCGCGAGTACGACGCGGTTCTCGTCGGCAACGGCCACCACTGGGACCCGCGCTGGCCCGACCCGCCATTCCCCGGGTCCGACACCTTCTCTGGCGAGCAGATGCACGCCCACGACTACCGCGATGCGACACCGTTCGCGGGCAAGCGGGTCGTCGTCCTCGGAGTCGGCAACAGCGGCGTCGACATCGCCTGCGCGATCAGCTACGTCG
>JAWVFN010000207.1:0-5033 GCA_033855935.1 Solirubrobacterales bacterium
CCCCTTGCAGGCGGTATTTTGAGCTTGACTTCAGAATGTATAGCGGGTAGCATACGAACATACGTTTGAGATTGAGTACGGGACATCCCGGCAAAAATCTAAACGCGGGCTGCATTTTGCGGGCCCGCGTTTTTCTGGCCTTAAGGGCCGACAGTAAACCTGACGACTAAGAAAGAACAGGGAACCATCGATGCTAGTTGCGGAGCTCCAAGAACTTGAAGAAGTAAAGACGCTGATCAAGAACGGTCAGCAGCTCGGCGTGCTCACCTACGGGGACGTCGCCTCCGCCGTGTCCGAGGTCGACCTCGACGAGTCTGATGTCGAGGACCTCTACGGGCACCTCGAGAAGTCCGGCATCGAGCTGGTCGAGGACGTCGACCCGGCGCAGAAGAAGGCCGCCGAGGCGGTCGAGCGTTCCGACGGCAAGCGCGGCCGGCGCAAGGCGAAGACCACGCTTGACCTGAAGCCGGACATGACGACGGACAGCCTGCAGCTGTTCCTCAAGGACATCGGCAAGGTCCGTCTGCTCACCGCCCAGGAAGAGGTCGACCTCGCCAAGCGCATCGAGCGCGGCGACCTCGACGCGAAGCAGAAGATGGTGGAGTCGAACCTCCGCCTCGTCGTTTCGATCGCCAAGAACTACCGCAACCAGGGCCTGCCCTTCCTCGACCTGATCCAGGAGGGAACGCTGGGCCTCGTCCGCGCCGCCGAGAAGTTCGACTACCGCAAGGGCTTCAAGTTCTCGACCTACGCGACCTGGTGGATCCGCCAGGCGATCGCTCGCGCGCTCGCCGACAAGGCACGGACGATCCGCATCCCGGTCCACGTTGTCGAGAAGCTCAACAAGATCGGCCGCGCGGAGCGCAAGCTCGTCACCGAGCTCGGCCGCGAGCCGACGCCGGAGGAGATCGCCGAAGTCACGGGCATCGAGCCCGACGAGGTCGACTCGATCAAGCGCTCGGCCCAGGCTCCGGTCTCGCTCGAGAAGCCGGTAGGCGACGAAGAGGAGTCCGAATTCGGCCAGTTCATCGCCGACGAGAAGGCCGAGTCGCCCTTCGACCGCGCCGCGGACCTGCTTACCAAGGAAGCCCTGCGCGAAGCGCTGGAGAACCTCTCCTACCGCGAGCGCCGCGTCCTCGAGCTCCGTTACGGGCTCGGCGGCGAGCACCCGCGGACCCTCGACGAGGTCGGTCGCACGTTCAACGTGACGCGCGAGCGCATCCGCCAGATCGAGAACCAGTCGCTGAAGAAGCTGCAGTCACTGGCAGAAGCCCAGAAGCTCCGCGAAGTCGCCTAAGCGGCCTCGATCAAATCGATTTCAACGGGCGCCTTCGGGCGCCCCGTTTTCGGTCTGGTGTTCATGAGATCTTCAGGCCCGCCAGGCAGGCTTGGCGCTGTGGATTCGGCGCGCACGAACGAGGAAAGGCATAGCGCCCTCGACGGGCTGCGCGGAATCGCCGCGCTCTCGGTGCTCCTCTTCCACCTCTGGCTCTATGCGCGGGTCAATCCACCGGGTCCGGGCGGCGCGCTGAGCGCCGCCGACTGGGCCTGGTCGAGCGCCCGGCTCGGGCTCGTTCTCTTCTTCGTCGTCTCGGGCTTCCTGCTCTACAGGCCGTGGCTCGAGGCGACGCTCAACGGCGGCGGACCGCCGAGGCTGTGGCGCTATCTGCGCTCGCGGGCTGCCCGGATCCTTCCCGCGTACTACGCGGCGCTGGCGGGGTCGATGCTGCTCCTCCTCGGGCTCTCCTCGACGCCGGGAGTGCGCCTGCCCAGCGCCGGCAGCCTGCCGCTGTTCTTCGTCTTCGCGCAGAACCTGAATCCGGCTTCGCTGCTCACTCTCGATCCGCCGATGTGGACGCTCGGGGTCGAGGTCAGCTTCTATCTGGCGTTGCCGCTGATCGGAATCGCGGCGATCCGGCTCGGCGGCGGACGGCGCATGCAGGCCGCGCTGCCGCTGGCGCTGCTCGGCGGCGGGGTCCTCTGGAACTTGACGATCGGTGCTCAGCCCGGGGGGCCGGTGACCAAGGTGCTGCCCGCGCTTCTGCCGTTCTTTGCGATCGGCATGCTCGCCGCGCTCTACCGGTTCGACCGCGAGATCGGCAGGAGCGAGGGCAGGCTGCTGCTGCTCGCCGGCGCGGCCGGGATCGCAGGCGAGGTCGCGACCCAGATCGCTCTTCCCCAGATCACGAGCGTCACGCACGGCCTGCTCGCGGCCTGCGGCTTCGCGGCGCTGGCGATCCTCGCCGGCTCGAAGCGCGCACCGCGGGTGCTCAGCCGCCCGGCCGTAGCCGGGCTCGGGACGATCTCCTACGGCATCTATCTCTGGAACGTGCCGCTGCTCTGGTGGCTGCGCGGCCACGATCTGCTGCCTCTGCATCCCGTCCTCGCCCTGCCGGTGGTTCTCGGTCTGACGCTCCCGATGGCGGCGGCGAGCTGGTTCCTGATCGAACGCCCGGCGATCGCCTGGGCGCGGCGCCCGCATCGCGCTGCCATATTCTCGGCTCCATGGCCGAGACCGAGCATCAGCTCGTAGACGCGACCCGCCGCACCCGCCTCGCGGGCGAACGCACGCAGCTCGCCTGGTGGCGTACCGGCCTCACCGCGATCGCCGTGGCGCTCGCGGTCGGCAGGGTGATCCCTGACCTCGGCGGCGGCAGCGTGCGCTGGCCCTACACGCTGGTCGGTGCCGGCTTCGCCACCTACGGCGTAGCCCTGATCGTCTACGGGACGGTTCGCGTGCGCGAGGTCGAGGCCGCCTTGAGCCGCGGCGAGTATTCCTCTCCCTCGGATCGCTTCCTCGGCGCGATCACATTGGCCGGCGCCTTGCTGGGAGTGGCCACCCTCGTCCTGATCCTGATCGACTGATCTCCTGCGTCACGTGTTGCGTTAGTCCATCCGGCTAAAGCGTTTTTCGCGCCTGCCCGATAGAGGCAGAGATGTTTGACATCGATGCCGCACTCAAGCACGTGGTCAAGAAGGAGGGGTCCGACCTTCACATCAAGGTCGACGCCCCGCCGATGGCGCGCGTCCATGGCGAGCTCGCGCCGATCAAGGCGGGAGTGGCGGCGAACAACGGCCGCAAGCCGAAGGCGCTGACGGCGAAGGACACCGAGACCGCGCTGAAGGCGATCCTCACCGATCCCGTCAAGAAGAAGGAGTTCGCCGAGGAGGGCGAGGCCGACTTCTCCTACGAGATCAAGGGCGTATCGCGCTTCCGCGTCAACGCCTTCCGCCAGCGCGGCAACATCTCGATCGCCTGCCGGGCGATCCCGCTCGCGGTGCGGACGATCGACGACCTCGGCCTTCCCGATGTGATGCGCGAGCTCGCCAACCAGCCGCGCGGGATCATCCTGCTCACCGGCACCACCGGCTCGGGCAAGTCGACGACTCTGGCGGCGATGATCGACCACATCAACTCGACCCGGGCGCGGCACGTGGTCACGCTCGAGGACCCGATCGAGTATCTGCATCCGGACAAGGAATCGATCATCAACCAGCGCGAGATCGGCTCCGACACCAAGAGCTTCGCCCAGGCGATGCGCCGGGTTCTGCGCCAGGACCCCGACGTGATCCTGATCGGCGAGATGCGCGACGAGGAGACCGTGCGCACCGCCCTCTCCGCTGCCGAGACCGGGCACCTCGTGCTCTCGACGCTCCACACCCTCGACGCCTCGGAGACGATCAACCGGATCATCGACTTCTTCCCGCCCCACCTTCAGCAGCAGGCGCGGGTGATGCTCTCCTCGACCCTGCGCGGAACCGTTTCGCAGCGGCTCGTGCCGCGCGCCGACATCGAGGGCCGCGTTGCGGTCGCCGAGGTGATGATCTCGACCGGGCGGATCCAGGACCTGATCCTCAACCCCGAGGAGACCGGGCGGATCACCGAGGTGATCTCCGAGGGCGCCTACTACGGGATGCAGACCTTCGACCAGGCGCTGCTCGGGCACGTGCAGCGCGGCGAGGTCTCGGAGGCGGTCGCGATGGAGACGGCGTCGAGCCCGCACGACTTCAAGCTGATGCTTTCGGCCGGGGGCCAGCGGGCCAGCGGCATCGAGCAGGTGGCGGCGAGCGAGGCGGCCTGATGCGGCAGGCGATCAACGACAATCCGGTCGTCCAAGCCGTCATCATCGGCGTGCTGCTGCTCGGCGGGGCGGTGATGCTGCTGTCGCAGATGGGCGGCAACAAGAGCAGCACCGCGGTTCAGCCCGTGGCGGCGACCAGCAGCCAGACCGGGGCGCCGGCGGTCGCGGGCGGAGCGAGCGCGTCGGCGGGGACCACAGCCGCTCTCTCGACCGCTCCGACGGCGACTGCGCCGGCCGCAAGCGTTGGCCCGCTTGTTGCCGGCCCGGGGCTGCCCAAGAACGTCCTCGCCGGCTACTCGAGCGGCAAAACGATCGTGCTCTACGTCTATGACCCGAAGGGGATCGAGGACCGCGACGTCCTCGCCGCCGTCAACGGCCTCAAGGGCGACTCACGCCTGGCCGTGTTCACGACAGCCGACAAGGGCATTGCCCGCTACTCGAGGATCACCGAGGGGGCAGGGGTGAGCCAGGTGCCGGCCCTGGTGGTTATCAACCCACGTGGCGCCGGCGGAGGTGCGCCGAAGGCGACGGTGAAGTACGGATTCCGCAGTTCCGAGGGAGTGACCCAGGCCGTGCGGGACGCGGTCTACAAGGGCAAGACCCTCGGATACGACCCCGGCTAGAGCGCGGGGTGCGGAGGTGACCAGACATGGCTGCGAAGAGAAAGACGAAGCGCACGGCGCATCTGAAGGCGGTCCCTGCGGGCGGCGGGGCGGCGGCTGCCGCTAAGCCGAAGCAGACCGACGACGGCATTCCCGGTCTGACGCCCGCCAACGGCGAGGAGTCGGGCGAGTTCGTCACCGACGCCCTGGTCGATCTCGGTTACGTGAGCGCGGAACGCGCCGAGCGCGCCGTCTCGGAGGCGCGCAACGCCGGCCGGCCCCCGGAGGAGCTTCTGCTCGAGGAGGGCATCATCGACTCCGACCAGCTCTCGCGCGCGGTGGCGGAGCG
>JAWVFN010000208.1:0-3861 GCA_033855935.1 Solirubrobacterales bacterium
CGGTTAAGCGGTGGTCTCTCGGTGCGGCAGCTTCCAGCCTGGCCGCACGAAGTGGCAGGTGTAGCCGTTGGGGATTCGCTGGAGGTAGTCCTGATGCTCGGGCTCGGCCTCCCAGAAGGGGCCGGCCTCGGTCACCTCGGTGACGACCTTCCCCGGCCATAGGCCCGAAGCCTCGACGTCGGCGATCGTGTCCTCGGCGACCTGCTTCTGCTCGTCTGAGGTGTAGAAGATCGCCGAGCGGTAGCTCGTGCCGATGTCGTTGCCCTGCTGGTTCATCGTCGTCGGGTCGTGAATCTGGAAGAAGAACTCGAGGATGTCCCGGAACGAGGTCTCGTCCGGGTCGAAGACGATCTCGACCGCCTCGGCGTGGGAGCCGTGGTTTGCGTAGGTCGCGTTCGGGACATCGCCGCCGGAGTATCCGACGCGGGTCGAGATCACGCCCGGCTGCTTGCGGATTAGGTCTTCGACCCCCCAGAAGCAACCTCCGGCCAGAATCGCTGTTTCGGTGTTCTCAGTCATTGGGCTGCTCCTTTTGAGGTGGTGTTTCAAAGGCTACTCGCGCCTTCTAATTGGTCCATTCGGCCGGGTTTTCGTTACGCAGGGGGAGGTGGGCGATAGCCTGTTCCCCGATGGATGACGACCGGGCCAAGGAACTCCTCGCAGTGGAACGCAAGCGGATCGAGGATGCGATGGCCGCGCTAAACCGCGAGGGGCCCGGCGCAACCGCCGACGAGCCCGGAGACCAGGATTCGGAGAACCTCTACCAGGCAGAGACCGACGCTGGCCGGGCGGAGGAGCTGGCAGAGGAGCTCGCCGCGGTCGAGCGAGCCGAGGCCCGGCTCGCCGAGGGGAAGTTCGGGATATCGGTCGTCAGCGGCGAGCCGATTCCCGACAAGCGGCTCGAGGCTCTCCCGACCGCAGACCGAACGGTCGACGAGCTCGAGTAGTCCCGGCTACCCGGGGAGCGCGACGGCGGCTTCGGGAGTCGCCACGCGGAAGCTGAAGCTCTCCTCGATGTAGAGCTGGACGGCATCGGCATCGTGGCTCTCATAGCCGATCGAGAAGTCCTCGCCGCTGTCGAAGAGGAAGTCGCCGCCCCGGAGGCTGAGGACGCCGGCACCTTTGACCGCCGGCGCCCAGACGATCGGGCCGCCGAGGATCTCTTTCAGGTGCTCGAAGAGGGGGTAGCCCCCGTGCTCACTGGTCTCGAGCACGTTGGTGTGTGCTTCGGGACCGAGCGCGAGCCCGTAGGGCCCATCGATTCCGGCCGCCCGCAGCGAGTCGACGGCCTTGGCGACGTGGCGCGGGTAGCGCTCGCAGTCCTCGCCGAGAGCGATCTTCTCGTGGGACGACGCTTCGATCGCACCGGTGATCCCGGCGGCGCCCCAGCCGTTGAAGACGGCGCCGTTCTCGGCACGGGCGATCCGCCGCGCTGCCTCGTCGAGGGCGTCGAGATCGACGTCCTCGGCGCCGCGCTCGGCGTCGTCGAGCTCGGAGCGCGCGACCTCAAACCGCGCCCGCAATTCGACCAGTGGCAGCACCCGGCGCCGGCGTGCGTCGACGCCCTTTTCGGGCGCGCCGGAGATGTCCTCCGTCCGGCCGAGGTTCGTCGCCGAATGCTCCCAGCCGCGGGGTCCCGCGAAGTCGACGAGCTTGCGCGCGGCGAGGGCGGGGGTGAGGCGCTCGCGTGCTTCGGAGTCGAGCAGGCTCCAGCCACCGTCGGTGATCGGCGCCTGATCGCGCAGCAGGTGGCTCACGAGCCGCTTCCCTGCAGGCCGCCGATGCCGAGCGACTCGCTGCCGGCGAGCGGGAACCCCTTCGCGGCCTCGTCCTCGGTCGCCTCTTCCTCGGCCTCCTCGCCGTGCTCGACGATGTCGCCTTCCTGGAACAGGATCCCTTCGGCGATCTCCTGCCAGAGCGGAGTGCGGCGCAGGAGGAACTCGAGGTCCATGCAGAAGTGCTTGAACTCCTCGCCCTGGGCGTCGCGCATGATCGCCCGCGCCTCGTCGTCGGGCTCGACCGCCATCCGCTGCTCGTACCAGCCGATCGCCTCCGCTTCCTCGGTCAGCGAGGTGCAGAGCCTGGCGAACGTCCGGGTCTCGGCCGGCAGCTCGGACGGAGGCTCGTGGTACTGGTCGAATCCCACCTCACGATCCTTTCAGAATGGAGCCTCGATCCGTCGATATGCTGCCGCCCTCGGTCGTCATCCAGTTTTGGGGTACCCAATTGTTCGCCTGCAGTCACGCCCTATCGGTCTCGCTCCTCATCCGCACCCGATGATCAAGGGTGGGTCGGCGACGGTCGCCGAGCGCGCCGCGCTGGGCAAGGCCGCGCGTGAAAACTCGCCTCGATCCGTCCACGCCGACTGGGCGCCCGCCGCGGGCCGGGAGGACCCCGTCGAGATCCTCGAGCGCCAGGCCGAGAGCCGGGTGCCCGAACTGGTTCCGATTCGCTACGGGCGCATGCTCGCCTCTCCGTTCACGTTCTTCCGCGGCGCTGCGGCCGTCATGGCGATGGACCTCGCCGAGACTCCCGACTCGGGGCTGACCGTGCAAGCTTGCGGTGACGCTCACCTCTCCAACTTCGGCATCTTCTCCGCGCCCGACCGCCGGCTCGTCTTCGACCTCAACGACTTCGACGAGACGCTGCCGGGCCCCTGGGAGTGGGACGTCAAGCGTCTCGCCGCGAGCTTCGAGATCGGCGGCCGCGATCGCGGCTTCAAGCGCAAGGAACGCCGCGCAGCGGTGCTCAGGACGGTCCGCGCCTACCGGCAGGCCATGGCCGCGTTCGCCGGCATGCGCAACCTCGAGGTCTGGTACGCCCGCATCGATGTCGCGCGGCTCTTCGAGGACCTGAAGCAGAGGGCTAATCCCAAACAGGCGAAAAGGTTCGAGAAGGAGATGGGAAAGGCGAAGCGCAAGGACTCGCTGCGGGCAATGGAGCGGCTCTCGACCGAGATCGATGGCGAGTTGCAGATCGCCGCCGATCCTCCGCTGCTGGTGCCGATCGAGGACCTCGTCCCGGAAAGCCGGCGCCACCACGTCGAGGAACCGATCCTGGCGCTGCTCGCCGGCTATCGCGAGAGCCTCAGCGCCGACCGGCGCCACCTCTTCGACTCCTACAGCTACGTGCACCTTGCGCGCAAGGTTGTCGGCGTCGGCAGCGTCGGCACCCGCGCCTGGGTCGTGCTGCTGGTGGGGCGCGACAACTCAGATCCGCTGTTTCTCCAGGTCAAGGAGGCGGAGGCCTCGGTGCTCGAGTCGTATGCCGGCGCCAGCGGCTACGAGAACCACGGCGAGCGCGTCGTTCAGGGGCAGTGGCTGATGCAGGCCGCGAGCGACGTCCTGCTCGGTTGGCTGCCGGCCATCGGCCTCGTCGACGGGCGCGACCGCGATTTCTACGTGCGCCAGCTCTGGGACGGGAAACGCTCGATCGACGTCGAGACCCTGCTGCCGCAGGGCTTCGCCGAGTACGGACAGGCGTGCGGCTGGACGCTCGCCCGGGCCCACGCCCGCTCCGGCGACCGGATCGCGATCGCCGGATATCTCGGCAACGGCGACAGCTTCGACGAGGCGATCGCTGACTTCTCCGCCGCATACGCCGACCAGAACCAGCGCGACTACGCCGCGCTGGCCGACGCCGCCGATGGCGGCCGCATCGAGGCCGAGACCGACATCTAGGCCAAGCAACGCAAAGGGCCGCCCCAAGTTCTGCTGGGGCGGCCCTTCGCTGATAACGCGGTCTGAACGGGCGAGAGATTTGGAGTGGTGGGGCAGGACAGCACCCACCTCTCTCGCTCGCCGGTGCCCGGGTTGGATTCCGCTCGGCGGCCGCGTGCCGCCCACGGAGCTGGGCACTTCA
>JAWVFN010000209.1:0-8640 GCA_033855935.1 Solirubrobacterales bacterium
GCCGAGGTCGGCCGCACCGACCTGATCACCCAGAGCAAGGCCTCGTTCACCGCCACGCTGAAGCCCGGGACTTACACGTTCTTCTGCGACGTGCCCGGCCACGAGCAGGCAGGCATGAAGGGCACGATCACCGTCAAGTAGGCGGCGAGAGCCACAGATTTGCCGAGGGGCGGCCTGCGGGTCGCCCCTCGTCGTTCAGGTCTAGAGCGGCTTCTTCTTCGCCTTCTTGCGGCACTTCTTGCGCTTCTTCTTCGGGTGCTTCTTCTTGCACTTCTTGAGCGCCGCGGCGCGCTCGCCGGTGGCGACGTCGACGGTCGTCGCGAAGCCGAGATCGACGCCGTTGTCGGCGATGAAGGGCCCGCCGACAGTGAGCTGGTTGTAGTTCTGCTGTCCCGGGCAAACGTCAGCGGCGCCGGCGTTGACCTCGTAGTTGTTGGAGCCGGGGCGCGAGATGAGCAGGGCGTACGAGGTGCCGACGGTGACAGCGACCGGATTTGCGAAGGTGGCCGTCACCGGAGTCGTCACACCCGGTCCGGTTGGCGGCAGGGTGTCGGGGACCGTTTGACTGGCGAGAATCGCCCCAGGGGCACCCCCGGCGGTTGCCGCGACCTCGAACAACCAATCCCCCGCCGTCGACGCCGCTGGGTTCTTGAGCCCGAATTGGCCGGTAACGAGCTTGCCGGTGTGCTGCGCCGTGAACACCTGGGCGGCCTTGAGACTGCCCGGATTGGGCGCGATGTTGTAGCCGAACGGGGTCACGCAGCTCGCGTCGGCAACCGGCGCCGCTGCCGCCGGAGCAGCCACGACCAGCACACCCGCGGCGACCCCCGCGATCAGAAACCCTGCAGCTCGCCTGCGCATCTGCCCCTCCTCGTTTGCTCTGGTCAAGTTTTGCCCGAGATCATGTCCCAGGCCCGGTGCAGCTTTTCCTGAAGCTTGCCTTCGGTGTCCTCGATGCCGTGGTTCTCCATCACCGCCGGGTTGGGGGTCGGCTCCGGTAGCTTCTCGACCTCGGCGGCCGCGACCGAGATGATCACGGCCCCCTCGCGACACTCAGATACCTGGGGCGCGTCGACGAACCGATGGCCGCCGGGCCCCAGCTTGACGTCGACGACGATCCCGTCGAAGACGTCTTCCTCTTCGTCAGCGAGGACATGCAAGACCTTGCCGACGCCCTCGCCGTCGGAGCTGACCACCTCAGCTCCCGGCTTCAGCGCCGTATAGGCGATCGGCTCTCCGTACTCCACGCCTCAAGAATAGACCCGCTTCTCATCCGCCGCCGGTCTCTATTCCGGAAGCGCCCGGCCGACCGAGTCAGCGACGCAGCAAGGCTTCTCCGAGCCCTCGACCTCGACAGTGAACCGGGTGACGATCTGCCACCAGCCGCCGCCGACGTCCTCGACCTCGGTCACCTCGGCGGTCGAGCGGATGCGCGACCCGGCCGGGACCGGCGCCGGGAAGCGGACCTTGTTCCAGCCGTAGTTGACGCCGAGCTTGAATCCGCTCGAGCTGATCAGGTCGATGCGCAAGCCGTCGACCATCGACAGCGTGAGGTTGCCGTGGGCGATCGTCGTTCCGAACGGGCTCTCCTTCTTGGCCCGTTCGACGTCGGTGTGAATCCACTGACGGTCGCCGGTGAGGTCGGCGAAGGTGTCGATGTCCTCCTGGCTGACGGTGCGCCACTCGCCGGGGCCGATCGTCTTGCCGATCAGCTCCTTGAGGCCATCGATTCCGATTACTTCTACGGCTGCCACGAGCCGGAGATTAGTCCACCAGCCGCACCTCGAGCGGCGGTGTCAGCAGGGCGCCGGAGCCGTTCAGGAGGGCGAGGATGCGGGTGACGTAGGCGCGGGTCTCGGCGTAGGGGATGCAGTGGCAGGCGCCGACAGCCCCCGGGCCGGCGTTGTAGGCGGCGAGCGCGAGGGGAATCGACTTGAACTGACGCAGCAGGTCGGACATCAGGTGGGCCTGGGCGTCGATCGCCGGCTCGGCGTCAAAGGGGTCGCGGAGTCCGTAGCTCGCCCCGGTGCCTGGCATGAACTGGGCGATGCCCTGGGCGCCCGCCGGCGAGACGGCGTTGGGGTTGAATCCCGACTCGGCCATGATCTGTGCCGCCAGCAGCGCCGCAGAAACGTTCCAGCGGCCGGCTGAGCTGACCAACATCGCCCGATAGCGGGCGGGAACGAACTCGGGCACCCCCGCCCCGCCGCCGGCGCCATCGTTGCCGAGGCCGGCCGACCCGCCTTGCGACCCGACAGAATTCCCGGCCTGCGAGCACGGCGGTAGTCCGCGAGTGAAACCGAAATGCCAGGGCTCCCAGCTGTACCGCTTGAGGAAGCCGAAGCTCTGAGCGTGGGCAGCGAGCCAGCCATAGGCCGACGACGGCCCGAGGTCGAGCTCGGTCGCGCAGCGGTGCAGCGAATGCCCCGGCGGCGCGACCCAGGTCGGATCCGGGTGCGCGGCGAACAGGGCCGCCTGCTCGGCGTCGGAGCGGAAGCCGGATGTGACCGTCAGCGCGAAGCCCGCATTGTGCGCCGCCGCCGCCATCCGATCGAAGGCGATGGCCACATCCGGCCGCATCGGCTTTCCCCCTCTGTAGGCGAGGGGACCCGAGTAGCCGCCGCCGCTCGCGGTCGCCGGCATCCCGGTCCACGAGCCCGCCGGCGGCGACGCCTCGGCCGTGGCGCGGGCGACGACGGGAATCGCCTCCCCGCCCGTCTCGGCGCGGTCGACCTCGCCGCGGACGACGACGCGGGCGCGGATCGGGATCACCGCTCGCGCATCGGGGAAGGCGACCTCGACCCGGCGGGCGGCGACGCCATTGGCGCTCGCCGCCCGTTTCGCCGCATCCCGGGCGCGGGCGAGGAAAGCCGGCTTGCTCAGGTGGCGCGGATTCGGCGCCCCGTTGGCGAAGCGCGCAGGGGCCGAGAGGCGGCCGGTGTCGTCGCGCATCGAGCGCGCCGCCGAGATCGCGGCGAGGTCAGCGGCGCGCTGGGCGCGGCCCTTGCCGGTGACGGCGCCGACGATCGCGACCAGGGCCAGGGCGCAGATCATCATGACCGCCATCGCCCCGAGCATCGCCGGCAGCGACTGGCCGTCTTCGGCGAGCAGCCCGCGAGCCAAACGCCGGCAGCGAGTCGCAGCGCCGCCGCCCGGGTCGACCCCGGCGAGGGCGCGGCGGGCGGCGACCCTGCCAAGGGCCCGGGTCGCGACCCGGGCCCGCAAACCGCGAGCGCGGAGCTCGCCGACGACGAGCGCCGCCAGCGCCCGATCGCGGGGTAGCTCGGCGCGCAGCAGACCGGCGCTGCACTGCGGGCCGAGCACCTGCGGCCACATCGGCCCGGGAAGGTGAGCGACGGTCACGCCCTCGTGGTCGCCGGCCAGCAGATCGACGGTCCCGAGCGACTCGGGCTCGGCGGCGAGCGAGACGAGACAGAGGTGCCCGCGGGCGACGGCAGCCGAGACGCCGGCGTCGCGTAGCGCCCGCTCGAGCTCGCGCGCCGCGGGCGAAGCGAGGAGCGTCGCCGGCCGCCGGCGCGGCTCGCGCTCGAGCGCGACGAGCAGCGCCGGGCGCTCGCCCTCGCGGGCCGCGGCGATGCCGACCGCCGCGGCCTGGGCGAGCCCGTCTCTCGTCCCTGGAGTCGCCGTCGAGACGATCAACCGCCCGCTCATTTCGCCGCCCGCACCCGGGCGACCGAAGTGACGGCGAGCGCGTCGGCGAGGCCCGGGACGACGGTCGGCGGGCGCAGCTCGATCCCGACCTCGCCGCCCTTGGCGTCGATCTCGACCCGGTCGCGGGCCCAGCCCGGGAGCGCATCGCGAACGGCGGCCGGAGCCGGCTTGCCGCCGGCGAGCGCCAGCGCCCCCGCCTCGGCCGCTCCGTCGGCGAGCGTCAGCGAATAGCCGGCGGCGAGCAGCTGGAGGCAGACGAGGGCGCCGAGCAGGAGCGCCGGCAACCCCGCGACGAGCTCGATCGAGGCCTGTCCCCGGTTCACGGATCTGGCTCGAGGTTGGTCTTGGCCTCGACGCTGAGGCCGGGCACTCCCGGCAGCAGCGACGGCGAGCGCACCTTGACCCGAACCGGCGGGCCCGGCTTGACCTCGGCGTCGTCGCGCAGCATCCCCGGCAGCGCCCGGCGCGCCACCGCGGCGCCGTCGTCACCGACGTTCTCGGCCCGGGCACCCGCGCGCGCCGCCGCCGCCGCCGACCACAGCGAGTAGCCCGTGAGCGCCAACTGAGCCGCGATCAGCATCGCGACGAGCAAAAAAGGGATCACGGCAACGAGCTCGACCGACGCCTGACCATCGCGGGAAGTCATGCGCCGACGCTAGGTCTGCAGCGCTCACGAGAGGCGCGCCAGAAGTGACGGAATCCGCGTCGCCTCGGATAGAGTGCCGCCGGTGAGATTCGCGGTCGCCGGCAGGCGTCACACGAGGTGTCTTTGCCTACCGATCCTCGCGCTCTGCCTCCTCCTTCCGACCACCGCTTCGGCCTTCACCCCCCAGCAGACCTCCCAGCTCCAGCAGCTCGCGCAGGCCGATCAGCGGGAGGCCGGCTATCCCGGGCTGATCCTCGGCGTCTGGCAGCAAGGCCACGGACGGTTCGTCAGCGCCCTTGGCACCTCAAACCTGGCGACCATGGCTCCGATCGGCCTCGAGGACCGCTTTCGGATCGGCAGCGTCACCAAGACCTTCACCGCCACCCTGATCCTCCAGCTCGCCGAGCGCCACAAGCTGCGGCTCTCCGACCACATCGACCGCTTCCTGCACGGGATTCCCGGCGGCCACCGGGTGACGATCAAGCACCTGCTCAACCAGACCAGCGGCTTCCCCGACCTCGACAACCACTTCTCCAACCTGGTGCTGAAGAGCGTCCACAAGCAGTGGAATGTGCGCCAGCTGGTCGTCGGCTCGCTGCGCAGCCAGCCCCGGGTCTGCGCCCCGGGAAAGTGCTGGCACTACTCGAACGTCAATTACCTGACGCTGGGGCTGATCGCCGCCAAGGCGGGTGGCAAGCCGGTCTCCCAACAGCTGAGGACCGGCGTCCTCGACCCGCTCGGCATGACCGGCACCCGCCTGCGCGCGTCGGCGCCGGTTGCGAAGCCGGCCGTCCACGGCTATCAGTTCAAGCCATCCGGATTCGCTCGCGACACGACCAGGTGGAACTTCTCCTGGGCGTTCACCGCGGGCGGCTTGACCTCGACGCTCCACGACCTGCACAGCTACTGCCCTGCGCTGGCGACCGGCCGAGGCCTGCTGAGCAAACGAACGCAGCGGGAGCGCCTCGACTTCGTCGACATCTCCCAGGACGTCGACACCCCCGGCGCCGGCTACGGCCTCGGCATCTTCAGCCTGCCGACGGCGGCCGGCACCTTCATCGGCCACAACGGCGCTGTGCCCGGCACCGACGCCCTCTGCCTCTACTCACCCCAGAGCAAGACCACGATCGTCGCCTACGGAAGCACCAGCGTGGAGCTCGATCCCGTCAGCCCCGACCGCCTGCCGATCCAGATGCTGTTCGAGCTGGTGCCGGCGATCGCCCAGATCGTCGCGAGTCCCTAGTCAGTAAGTCTGCGACTGGCGATAGGCCTGGAACAGGCCGGTGATCGCCAGAACCAGGAGCCCGATCCAGAGCAGCGTCCCGGCCCCGGTCGAGAACATCTTCGAGTTGGCGGCTACGAGAAATGCGAGCAGGCCGATCGATCCCCAGTGGACGGCGCGCCAGCCCTCGCTCAGTCCGCTGATCATGTTCGGGTACTCACGGTGGGCGATGTAGACGAAACAGCCGATGCCGGCGAGGAAGGCCATGCTGATCGCCGTCATCACCGTGTCGCGGGTCGTTCCGCCGCCGGGAACGACGGTGATGACCAGCGCGATGAGGACGATGATCGCGACGTTTTGCAAGGCCTTCATGCAATCGGATCTTACGGCCCGGCGATCGGCTGTTAGCTTTACATTGAGTTGACCGAGCCCGCTGTAACCCGATTGGACGCTCAGCCCACGGCCGCCGTCGACGCCGCCCTCGATTTCGCCCGCGCTGCTCACGCCGGCCAGCAGCGCAAGCAGAATGGGCAGCCGTACATCCAGCATCCAATCGCCGTCACCGACCTGCTCATCGCCGCGGGCTTTGACGACGACGTCTTGGTCGCCGCCTATCTCCACGACGTCGTCGAGAAGACCGACACCGAGCCGGCTCAGGTCGAGGCCAGGTTCGGGCCGGCGGTCACGGCCGTCGTCGCCGCGCTGACCGAAGACGACACCGTCTCCTCTTACGCCGAGCGCAAGCGCGGCCTGCGCGACAAGGCGCTTTCCTCGGGCCAGGCCGCCGTGGTCGTCTACAGCGCCGACCGCCTCGCCAACATGCGCGACTGGCACGCACTCGACGACGAGCAACGGGCGCAGGCCTCGGACCGGCTCGGCACCACCTTCGAAGAGCGGATGACACTCTGGCAGGAAGACCTCGAGGCGCTGACAGGGCTCCAACCCGAGCCGCCCCTGCTCACCGAGATCGAGATCGAGCTCCGCGCCCTGCGCGAGAGCTAGCCGCCCTCAGCGCTCTCCTCGTCGAGTTGCCGGTCGTGCCGCAGCCGCAACAGCGGCCCCGCGTACCAGAGTGCCGCGAAGACCAGCGCCATCGCCGAGGTCGAGACGACCGTTGCCGTGTTGCCGAAGACGAAGTGGCTGATCAACGCCACGGCGCCGCACATCGCCAGCGCCAGGAACGCCGCGCCGGCGATCGCCAGCCGGTTGGCGACCGTGACGAGGTACTCCTTCTCCTGGCGGCGGAAGAGAATCCGGTGGCTGACCGAGGGAGCGATGAGGAGAGCTGAGGAGAGCGCGGTGCAGAGCAGGACGCCGTAGTAGAGCTTCTCCTCGAACGGGGTCAGGTCCTTGAAACGCTGCGTGAACGGCACCGTGAGCAGGAAGGCGAACAGCACCTGCACGCCGGGCAGCGCCACCCGCAGCTCCTGCAGCAGCTCGGCGAGGTTGCGGTCGGCGCGCTCCTCATGGCTCTCGTCACGCCCGCTGTCGATCGGACCGGCCACGCGGCTATTTCGTGGTCATCACGATCACGGCAAGAACGATCGCCGCCACGCAGATCCCAAGGGCAAACGCCGCCAGTGCCCCCGCGGCCGTCGAGGCAATCGTGCGCTCATCCCGCCGGAACTCGGCGGCCCGGGTGACGCCGTAGATCGCGACCGAGAACGCCGTCGTCACGCCGATGGCGGCGACGAGCGAGTAGGCCACCGTCTGCAGCAGCGCCTTTGTCTCGACTATCTGAGCGAGCGGAATCACGCCCTCCTCAGCCCGGCACCGGCGTTTGCTGTTGCGCGCGTCGCACGAAGGCGGCGGCGAGCATCAGGAGCGCCGCAACCGAGACCACCAGTGGCCCCGCCGCGCCCGCGCCGAACAGGTCGGTGATCCCGTAGACCGCCGCGCCGATCACGGCCGCGCACGGCATCGTCAGCAGCCAGGCAACAACGATGTTGCCCGCAACGCCCCAGCGCACGGCGGAGACGCGCTTGCCGGCACCCGCGCCCATGATCCCGCCGTTGATCACCTGCGTCGTCGACAGGGGAAAGCCGAAGTGAGACGAGGCGAGGATCACCGCAGCGCCCGCGCCCGACGCTGTGAACCCCTGTGCCGTGTCCATCTTGATGATCTTCGTCCCCATCGTCTTGATGATCCGCCAGCCGCCGGTGTAAGTGCCGAGCGCGATCGCCGTCGCCGAGGCGATGACCACCCAGGTCGGCACATTCGAGTCGGCGGAGATCGTGCCGTTGGCGACCAGGGTCAGGGTGATGATTCCCATCGTCTTCTGGGCGTCGTTGGTGCCGTGGGCCAGCGCGAGCAGTCCGCCGGAGGCGACCTGGCCGAGCTTGAAGCCACGGGTCACCGGTCCCGGCGAGAGGCGCCCGACGATCCGGTAGATGATCGCGATCGCCAGCCCCCCGGCGACGAAGGCGACGATCGGGGCGACCACGGCCGGGATCAGGACCTTGCCGAGAACGCCGTCGGCGATCACGGCGTTGGCCCCCGAGGCCGCGAACGCCGAGCCGACCACTCCCCCGATCAGCGCGTGCGACGAGCTCGAGGGCAACCCGAGCGCCCAGGTCGCGATGTTCCAGGCGATCGCGCCGATCAACCCGGCGAAGATCACGGTCGGCGTCACCACGTCCGCCTGAACCACGTCTTTGGCGACGGTGGCGGCGACCGCCAGCGAGATAAACGCGCCGGCGAAGTTGAGTGCGGCGGCCATGGTCACCGCAACCCGCGGCGGCATCGCCCGCGTGGAGATCGATGTCGCAACGACGTTGGCGGTGTCGTGAAAGCCGTTGGTGAAGTCGAAAACCAGGGCTGTGGCGACGACGATGACGAGGATGACGTCGCTATTCATCTCAGCTGTTCTTGATGACTATGCCCTCGACGATCGACGCCGAGGTCTCGGTCGCGTCGATGGCGCGCTCGAGCCTCAGGAATATGTCGCGCCAGCGGATCACCACCATCGGGTCTACCCCGTTCGAGAACAGCGAGGCGATCGCGTCGCGGTAGATCCGGTCGCCGTCGTTCTCGAGGCGGTGGATCTCGATCCAGTAGTGGTCGAGGTCCTTGAAGCCCCTCAGGTGCCGCAGCAGCTCAT
>JAWVFN010000210.1:0-2752 GCA_033855935.1 Solirubrobacterales bacterium
TCGGTCTTGGCTTCGGCCATCGTGCTCACTGTTTCACTCCTTGTCCGATGGTTGCATGGCGGTATTGGCGCGCTGCAGATATCTCGCCACGACGTCCGCCTCGAGATTGACCCTGTCGCCTTCGGCCAGGTTTCCGAGCGTCGTGCGCTCGAGCGTCTCCGGAATCAGCGAGACCTCGAAACTGGTGTCGCCGAGGCTGGAGACAGTGAGGCTTACACCGTCGATCGCGATCGAGCCGCGCTCGGCGATCAGCCCCAGCAGCTCGACCGGGGCGGCGACCTCGACGCGCTTGGCGATCCCGTCCTCCGTCACCGAGGTCACCTCACCGACGCCGTCGACGTGGCCCTGGACGATGTGGCCGCCGAGGCGGTCGGAGGCGCGCAACGCGAGCTCGAGGTTGACCGGGTCGCCGGGCTCGAGGCTCCCGAGCGTGGTCAGCTCGAGCGTCTGGTTCATCGCATCGGCCTCGAAGCCGCCGTCGGCGAGCGCCGCGGCGGTGAGGCAGGCGCCGCCGACCGAGATCGAGTCGCCGTCGCCGAGCTCGGCCGCGAGCGCGGTCGAGATCCGCAGGCGGGCGCCGTCACCGGTCTTCTCGATCGATTCGACCTTGCCGATGTCTGCGACCAAGCCGGTGAACATCAGCTCACCACTCCCTCAGCCGGGCACGGATCAGCAGGTCGGGGCCGCAGGTCTCGTGGCTGACGTCGAGCGGGTGGATGACCTCGCCGAGGCTCGTCGCCCCGGCGAGCGGCCCGGGCAGATCGGCTTCGCCGCCGAGGACCGGGGCGATGAAGAGATCGAGGTCGTCGACCTCGCCGGCGTCGAGGAAGGCGCGGGCGAGGCCAGGGCCGCCCTCGAGCAGGAGATCGGTGATCTCTCGCGAGCCGAGCTCGATCAGCGCGCCGGCGAGCTCGTTGGCTTCGAGGATCTCGGCGCCGGCGTCGCGCAGGGCCAGCACGCGATCCCCCGGCGCCTCGAGCGAAACGACGACGATCAGCGGCGCCTCGCCAATCGAGGCGACGAGCTTCGAGCCGACGGGCAGCTTCGCGTGGGTGTCGAAGACGACGCGGGTGGGCTGGCGGTGCACCTCGACGTCGCGGGCGGTCAGCAACGGGTCGTCGGCGAGGGCGGTGCCGATGCCGACGGCAACGGCGTCGGCCTCGGCCCGCCGCCGGTGGACGAGCTCGCGGCTCTCGGGCGAGGTGAACCAGCCACCGCCGGGGACGGCCGCCTTGCCGTCGATCGTCGACGCGACCTTGTAAGTGACGAGCGGCTTGCCGGTGCGGGCGTGCTTGCGGAAGGGCTGAATCAGGAGGCGCGCGGCGGCGGCCTCGGGACCGACGGCGAAATCGACCTCGACACCGGCCTCGCGCAGATGCGTGGGGCCCTGGCCGGCGGTCTTGGCGCTCGGGTCGTCGGTGCCGATCACGACGCGGGCGATTCCGGCCTCGGCGATCGCATCGGCGCAAGGGGGCTGGCGGCCGCTGTGGGCGCAGGGCTCGAGCGTCACGTACATCGTCGCGCCGGCCGGGTCCTCGCCGCGGGCTCGAGCATCCTCGAGGGCGGCTCGTTCGGCATGCAGGCCGCCGAGCTCGGCGTGGAAGCCCTCACCAATAACGGCCGCCTCCTCCGTTTCGCGCCCGGGGGCGGCCTTGGGGCCTTGGTTCTCCCGGACGATCACGGCGCCGACCAGCGGGTTGGGACTGACGCGCCCGCGACCGCCCTCGGCGAGCTCGAGCGCCCGGCTCATGTGCGGCGATGCGGTTTCGGTGCCCGGTGAGGTCATTTGCCCTCCGACCGATTGACTGGTCAGTCAACCAGGATTCTAGCCCCCCACGATCGCCGTGCCCGGCAAGGCGCCGCCCCGTTCGCTTTCCGGCCGCGGCTACGCTTCGCCGGTGCCCGCGCCAATGAACAAACTCATCATTCAGATCCCGGCCCTCAACGAAGAGGCAGTGCTGCCCGTGACGCTCGGCGAGCTGCCGCGCAGCGTGCCCGGTTTTGACACGGTCGAATGGCTGCTCGTCGACGACGGCTCGAGCGACCGCACGGTCGAGGTCGCCCGCGAGCTTGGGGTCGAGCACATCGTCAAGTTGACGACCAATCGCGGCCTTGCAGCGGCCTTCCAGGCCGGCCTCGACGCGAGTCTCAAGCTCGGCGCCGACGTGATCGTCAACACCGACGCCGACAACCAGTACAGCGCGAGTGACATCCCGGCGCTGGTCGAGCCGATCGTCGCCGGCCGCGCTGACATGGTCGTCGGTAATCGCGAGGTTACGAACATCGAGCACTTCTCGCGGGTCAAGAAGCTGCTGCAGCGGATCGGCAGCAGCGTCGTCAGTCGCGCATCGGGAACCGACATCCCCGACACGACCTCGGGCTTCCGCGCCTACAACCGCGAGGCGGCGATCCAGACGATCGTCGTCTCCGAGTTCACCTACACGCTCGAGAGCCTGATCGCCGCCGGCAAGATGCAGATCGCGATCGACCACGTGCCGGTCAAGACCAATCCCGTCCTGCGCGAGTCGCGGCTGTTCCCCTCGGTCGGCGCATACGTCGGCCGCAACGCCGTCTCGATCTTCCGCGTCTACTCGATGTACCACCCGCTGCGCGTCTTCAGCATCGCCGCGAGCGTCCTCGCACTCGGCGCCCTCGGCGCCTGGATGCCGTTCCTGATCGACTGGATCTTCAACGGCGAGAGCTCGGGCCACATCCAGTCGCTGATCCTCGGCGCCGTGCTCTTCATCGCCGC
>JAWVFN010000211.1:0-11567 GCA_033855935.1 Solirubrobacterales bacterium
TCGCCAGAGGCGGCGGCCGCCTTGCCCGATCCATAGTCGGTCGTGTAGAAGCCGGAGCCCTTGAAGTGGACGGCGACGGGGTGGAAAACGCGCTGTACCGGCGCCCCGCACTGCTCGCAGACGGTCAGCGGATCGTCGGCCATCTTCTGCAGCGCCTCGAAGAGGTGCCCGTTCTCGCATTTGTACTCGTAGATCGGCATAGACGTGGATCCCTAGTATCACGGACCATGTTCGGCAGCATCTCCCGCAAGCAGCACGACGACCTGGTCGAAAACGGCGAGCACGCCGAGGCCGTGGTCCTCGAGGCCAAGCTTCTGACGCTCGCCGGCGCGCCGATTCGGTTCGCGAAGATGTTCGGCGGCGTCCGGCCGGGAACCGGCACGCATGCCTACACGGCCCACCTGCGGGTCGAGCCCGAGGGCGGCGAGGCGTTCGAGATCAAGCAGCGTCTCCGGATTCCCGAGAGCACTCCGTGCGAAGCCGGAACACGGCTCGCCGTGGTCTTCGACCCCGATGACCACTCGAAGCTGGTCCTCGACCCGGACTCCTGGCAGGGCTCGAAGGCCCGCCGCGCCTGATGGCCTCGGATTCCGGGGCGCCCGAGGTCACCCTCGAGGAGGTCGTCGCGCTCTGCAAGCGGCGCGGTTTCATCTTCCCCTCGTCGGAGATCTACGGCGGCCTCGGCTCGACCTACGACTACGGCCATTACGGAGTCCTGCTCCGCAACAACCTCAAGAACGAGTGGTGGCGGGCGATGGTCTACGACCGCGACGACATCGTCGCGATCGACTCGGCGATTCTCCAGAACCCGAAGGTCTGGGAGGCCTCGGGCCACCTCGCGGGCTTCAGCGACCCCCTGATCGAGTGCAAGACATGCGGCAAGCGCTACCGCGCCGACCAGATCGACGAGGCCCAGTGCGGCGAGAAGCCCTCGAAGAAGCCCGGCGACGGGCCGAACTGCGATCTCGGCGAGGCGCGCCAGTTCAACCTGATGTTCGAGACCCACGTCGGCCCGGTCGCCGACGAGGGCTCGGTCGCCTACCTTCGCCCCGAGACCGCACAGGGGATCTTCATCAACTTCAAGAACGTGCTCCAGTTCGCGCGCAAGAAGCCGCCGTTCGGGATCGCCCAGATCGGCAAGAGCTTTCGGAACGAGATCACCACCGGCAACTTCATCTTCCGCACCCGCGAGTTCGAGCAGATGGAGATGGAGTTCTTCGTGCCGCCGGCCGAGGCGCCGAAGTGGCACGAGTACTGGCTCGAGCAGCGAATGAGCTGGTACACCGATCTCGGCATCCGCCCGGACAACCTGCACCTGCGACCCCACGACGATGACGAGCTCTCTCACTACTCGAGCGCCACTTCCGACATCGAGTACCGCTTCCCGATGGGCTTCTCCGAGCTCGAGGGAATCGCCAATCGCGGCGACTTCGACTTGAAGGCCCATGCCGCGGCCTCCGGCGAGAAGCTCGAGTACTTCGACCAGGAGACCAAGGAGCGCTACGTCCCCCACGTGATCGAGCCCGCCGCCGGCGTCGACCGCGCGATGCTCGCCTTCCTCGTCGACGCCTACGGAAGCGAGGAGGTCGAGGGGCGCGAGCGCACGGTGCTGCACCTGCACCCAAAGCTGGCGCCGGTCAAGGTCGCCGTGCTGCCCCTGGTCTCGAAGGAGGGCATGGCCGAGAAGGCGCGCGACGTCTACGAGGCGGTGCGCAAGAAGGTCCCCGCCGAGTTCGACGAGGGCGGCTCGATCGGCAAGCGCTACCGCCGCCAGGACGAGATCGGCACGCCCTGGGGGGTCACCGTCGACGGCCAGACGATGGAGGACGACAGCGTCACCCTGCGCGACCGCGACACGCTCGAGCAGACGCGGGTGCCGATCGAGGGGCTCGGGGAGGAGCTGGCGGGGCGGCTCGAGCAGCCCTGGAAGAGCCCGAAGCAGTCGAGGTAGGGCGATCGTGGACCCCTCGCGGCCCAACCGCCTTCACCGGGCCGGCGAGCTGGCTTCGCGCATCGGATCGATGCGACCCCAGGATCCGCGGCTGCGCCGCGCAGTGTGGATCTCGCTGGCCGTCGCCCTCACCCTCAGCGTCATCCTCGCCGCGCTCTCCAGCGCGGGGCACCTGCACGGAATCGACTTCCGCTGGCGCCCGCTCTCACTGATCGCGGGCCTGCTCGGCATGGCGGTGTTCCTGCTCGCGGCAGTCGAGATCTGGCGCATGCAGCTCGGATTTCTCGGCGCCAGGCTCGACCGGCGCTCGGCGACGGCGGTCTGGTTCACGTCGGCGCTGGGGCGCTACGTCCCCACCGGGATGATGATGCCGATGATGCGGGTCGCGCTGGCCGAACCGCTCGGCGTGCCCAAGCGGGTCTCGCTCGCCAGCTTCATCTATGAGACGGCGCTGGTGCTGACTGCCGGCCTCATCATCGGGGCCTACTCGATCCTGAGTCTCCCCCAGGCTCAGGACAACGTGCTCAGGTACGCCGTGCTCGCTTTGCCGCTGCTCGCGCTCGTGGCGATGCATCCGCGGATCTTCCACCCGCTCGCAGATTCGGCGCTGAAGAAGCTGGGACGGGACCCTCTGCCGTCGTCGTTGGGGCAGGGCCAGCTGGTCCTGATCCTCGCCTGCTATCTCGCCGACCTGGTGATCGCGGGGCTCGCCACCTACGAGCTCGCACAGCTGATCACTCCGCTGGACAGCGGCGACCTCCTCACTGTCATCGGAGCCTTCGCCGCATCGCTCGTCCTCTCCTACGTCGCGTTCCTGCTGCCCGGCGGCCTCGGAGCGCGCGAAGCGGGGATGGCGCTGCTACTCAGCGCCGTGATGCCGACGGCGGCCGCAGTCGGGGTCGCACTGATCTCCCGGGTCGCCCAGATCCTGGTCGAGGTGGCGACGACGCTCGTCGCCCAGGTTCTGGTGCGGCGGGCGCCCGCCACCGGCCCCGCGCGGTGAGAGCTCCGGCCTTCCTGCGAACCCCGGCGGCGCCGATCGCGGCTGTGCTCGCCGGCGCCGTCGTCCTCTGGCTGGCGGGAGGCGTCGGGGTCGGTGACATTGCGCTCTACTGCGGGTACGAGGCGCTCTACGTCGTCCTCCCGGGGATCCTCGTCCTGCTCGCGATCAACCCGGGTACGGAGGGCTGGGGCTGGCGCCTTTCGCTCGGTTGGCCGCTGGGGCTGGCCGTCGAGATCTGCGCCTTCAGCCTCACGGCCTGGCTTGGTGCGCGCGACCTGCTCATTCTGCTGCCGCTCGTCGTCGGCGGGCCGGCGGCCCTGATTGCGAGGCACCGCGGCGCGCGCTTGATGCCCCGCCGGATCCCGCGTCTCCCGTCCGGGCCGATGTGGGCGTCGGCCGGGCTCTGCCTGGCCGCCTTCGCCTACGTCGGCATTCCGTATTTCATGGAGGCCCCGCTGCCCGGCACGACCAGCGGCGTCGTCTACTTCCCCGACGTCACCTTCAACATCGCCTACGCGGCCGAGGCTCTGCATCACTGGCCATTGACCGATCCACTGGTCCACGCCCAGGCCGGCGTCAGATACCACTACTTCGCGCATCTCCACATGGCCGCGATCTCCCAGGTCTCCGGCATCGGCCTGCCGTTGATTGTCATGCGCCTCTATCCGGTCCTGCTGCTGGCGCTGCTCGTCGTGCAGCTGAGCCACGCCGCCCGCGTGATCAGCGGCCGCGCCTGGGCGGGGCCGATCGCGGTAGCGCTCGTGCTCCTCGTGCGGTCGTTTGATCTCAGCATCTCCGACCCGGGTGAATTCGGCGGGGGTGACCTGCTGTGGATCGTCTTCGGCCCCACCACCCTGATGGGGATCGTCTTCCTCACGCCGATCGTTCTTCTGCTCTCCTGCCTCCTCGATCCGCGTGTCGCCGCGCGCGCCGAGGCCGGCCTGGGGGCGAGCCGCCGCCGGCAGTGGCTGCTGCTCGCGCTGCTGCTGCCCGCCGCGGCGGGGGTGAAGTCGGTGATCGTGCCGCTGCTCGCCGCCGCGATCGCCGTCTTTGGCGCCTGGCAGTGGCTGAGAGACCGAACGGTGAATCGCGCCGCGCTGTCGGCCCTCGCCCTGTGCGGAGCGTCCTTTGCGCTCTCGGTTGCCTTGATCTACCACGGCGGAGCTCCCGGAGTGCACCTCGTCTTCCTCGGGACGTTGAAGCAGATGCCGGCCTTGTCACTGATCCACGTGCAGCTGCCCGACACCGCGCTGGCCGACGTGGCTTTCTGGGCCGTGGCCGCGCCGGTCGGGACGGCGATGTACTTCCTTGCCCCGACGCTGGGGCTGGTCTGGGCCCGCCCCGGCCGCGGAACCCGCTTTGAGCCCGCGGCGATGCTCGCGATCTCGCTGCTGATCGCCGGACTGCCGGCGTTCTTCCTCCTCCAACAGGACTTCTTCGTGCAGACCTACTTCCCGCTCTTCGCCCTGTTGGCGTCCGCTCCCGTAGCCGCCGGGGGATTCGCCGCCTTCTTTGGCAAGCGGCGCGGCACCATGAACCTGGCCACGACGGCCGGCTTCGTCATCGCCTGGACCGCCTCGGTCGTGGTGATCGCCCTGCTCGCGGACCGCCTCGCCACGGATGAGCATCCGATCGAGGCGCTCGCCCTCGAGTACGGGCCGCTGCTCCTGGTCCTCGGCGCAATGCTGATCGTCGCCTGGCTCGCGCGCACCCGGGCGGCGCTTCTCACCGGCCTCGCCGTGCTCGCGGTGCTGATCGCGGCGGGTCTCAACATCCCGCTCGAGGTGATTCCGCAAACCGTGCGCTCCCTCGACGCCGGCTCGCCCCTGCGCTTCCAGACCTCCCCAGCGGCGCTGCGACCCGAGACGCTGGCCGGCATGGAGTGGATCCGGGACAACGTCCCCTACGACGCGGTGTTGAGCGTCAGCAACGACAGGACGCCCGAGACCCGCGGCCTGGGGCCGTCCGACTTCGACTACCCCGCGTTCACCGAACACCGCACCTTCCGCGAGGGCTGGGCATTCACCAATGCCGGGGACGAGCAGGAGCTCAAGGTCATCGTCGGGGAGCGGGATCCGTTCCCGGCGCGCACCGCGCTCGAGGAAGCCGTGTTTCAGCGCGCCGACCCTGCGGCCCTGCTCGAGATGATCCGGCGCTACGGCGTCACGCATATCGTCGTTTCCCGGCTCGACGGGCCGGTCAATCCGTGCGTCTTCGGAATGGGGAAAGTGATCTACTCAACCGCAGCGATCGTGGTGATCCAACTCCCCACCGGGCCTCACCCGGCGCTGCCGACGCGCCGGCCCGGCCCATGCAGCGAACCTGGACCACGGTGAGCCCGGCGCCCGAGACCGACTTCGACGCCTTCCGCGACTCCTACACGGACGCTGTCCAGGAGGCGCTGCCGCTGCGCGGGGCGGAGGCGGCGTTCTTCTCGAAGCTCAAGGCCATTCACCTGCTCGATCTCGCGCGCCGCGAGCTCGGAGACCCGTCGCAGCTCGACGTACTCGACGTCGGCTGCGGGATCGGAGCCACGGACGGATATCTGGACCACTCGTTCAAAAACCTGTCCGGCGTGGACGTGGCCGAGCAACTGCTGGAGGTGGCGAGGGACGCCAACCCGGACGTCAGCTACCGCGGTTACCAAAAGGACGAGCCGATCCCGCACGAGGACGGGCGGTTCGATCTCACCTTTGCCATCTGCGTGCTCCACCACGTCCCGCCGCCAGAGTGGCCGCGGTTTATCTCGGACATGGGCCGTGTGACTCGCCGCGGAGGACTGGTCTGCGTCATCGAGCACAACCCCTGGAACCCACTCACCAGGAGGGTGGTCCACAACTGCGAGTTCGATCGCGACGCGGTCCTCCTTTCGCGGCCTCGGCTCGCGAAGCTGGTCAAGGGCGCCGGGCTGACCGAGGCGCGGGCCCGCTACATCGCCTTCATGCCTCGATCTGTGCCGTTCCTCGAAGGGGTAGAGCGGGGGCTCGGTCGGCTTCCGTTTGGCGCCCAGTACTACGTCGCCGCGCGCCGCTAGGCCGCCCGAGAGCCGGTCGACCCAGGCCACACGGTTACCTCCGCCCATCCAGGCCAAGCCAAAGTTGCCAGACTTCGCACGGCGTGATGGTGGCTTCAGACGAACGCGGGCAGCACAAACCTGGGCTCCCGGATGGGGGGGTGTCGGTGGTCGTGCCCGTCTACCGGGGCGCCGAGACCATCGAGGAGCTTGCAACGCGGATCGACGCGGTACTCGACGGCCTCGAGGTCGAGCACGAGATCATCCTCGTCAACGACGCCAGCCCCGACAACAGCTGGGAAATCATCGAGGGCCTCGCACAGCGCCTGCCGAGCGTCAGCGGAATCGACCTGATGCGGAACTACGGACAGCACAACGCGCTGCTCGCGGGCATCCGTCAGGCACGGCTCGCGGTCATCGTGACCATGGATGACGACCTTCAACATCCACCCGAGGAGATTCCGCGCCTGCTGGGGGAGATCGCCGCGGGGCACGATGCGGTCTACGGCGTGCCCCAGCGCGAGCATCAGGCCCGCTGGCGGGGGCTCGCTTCGAGGCTGACCAAAGCGGCGATGCAGAAGGCAATGGGCGCCGAGTCGGCGACGATGATCAACTCCTTCCGCGCCTTCCGCACCCCGCTTCGCAACGGCTTCGCGACCTACCGAGGCCCGTTCGTCTCGGTCGACGCATTACTCACCTGGTCGACCCTTGACTTCGGCGCGGTCAGTTACCGCCACGAGCCACGCCAGGCCGGTTCCTCCAACTACAGCACGCTCAGCCTGATCAAACACGCGCTGACCCTGATCACGGCGTTCAGCACCCGCCCCCTGCGCCTCGCCAGCATCGTCGGCTTCGGCTCGGTGCTGTTCGGGCTCGCGGCCCTTCTCTACGTGACGATCAGCTTTATCGTCTCGGGCAACCAGGTGCCGGGCTTTCCCTTCCTGGCCGCGATGATCGCGATCCTCGCCGGCGCCCAGCTGTTTGCGCTTGGCGTGATCGGGGAGTACCTGGCGCGGGTGCACGTGCGCACGACTGACAAGCCTCCCTACACGATTCAAGGCCGCACCCCTGGAGAGCTGCATCGGGAAGCCGGCGGCACCGCCCCGGTGCCGGACGAGCTGGCTTCAGGCGCACGGCACGAGCGTGGCTGAGGGAGCCGCCCCCGATTCAGAGGCGATCTGCCTCGTCATCGGTGGCGGTCTGATCGGTTCGCATACCGCGACCGAGCTGCTCGAGCGCGGCCATCCCGTCACCGTCTACAGCCGCTCGTTCAGCAATGGCCTCGAAGATGCTCCCGAGCGCGGTTCCGGGCTCGAGCTGGTTTCGGGGGAGATCGCCGACGCGCGGTTGGACGGGCTCGTGGCGGCCGCCGAGATCGTCTTCCTGCTGGCCGGATCGAGCACGCCCGCGCTCTCCGACCGCGACCCTGTGGCCTCGGTCAGCGGCTCGCTCGAGCCCGGCCTGATTGTTCTCGAAGCGGCGCGCCGCGGCTCGACCAAACGGGTCGTTCTCGCATCCTCCGGAGGCACTGTCTACGGCAACGTCGATCAGGTCCCGACGCCGGAGGACGCGCCATTGCGACCGATCTCGGTCCACGGGGTCAACTCGCTGGCGCTCGAGGGCTACGCCGCGATGTACGCCCGCAAACACGGCCTCGAGCCGATCGTCCTGCGGTATTCCAACGTCTACGGACCCGGCCAGCGCTCACGCCACGGCCAGGGCGTGATCGCTGCCTGGCTCGACGCGCTCAGTCGCGATCGGCCCATCGAGCTGATCGGAGAGGACGCGGTCCAGCGCGACTTCGTCTTCGCCGACGATGCCGCTCGGGCGACGGCCGACGCGGCCCTGCTCGCCGAACGGCCGGGCACCTACAACGTCGGCGGCGAGACCCACTCTCTGGCCGAGGTGCTCGAGCTGATCGAATCGGCATCGGGCAGGCGGCTGGAGGTGCAGCGAAGCCCGGGCCGAGAAGTCGACGTTCCGGTCACCGGGCTGGACTGCTCGCGCCTGCTGGGGCAGACGGGCTGGCAACCGGCGGTGTCACTCCCGGACGGGATCGCCCGTACGTGGGCCGCGGTTCAACGGGCGGAGCAGAGCGCCGCGCAGGGCCTTTCGTGACCGCGCGGCGCGCCTCAGCCGGCGACGGCTGACTGCACCCGGAAGCTCTCAATCGTCTTCTCGAGGCCCTCGCGAAGTGACGTCTGGGCCTCGAAACCGAACGCCTCGCGGGCCCTGCTGACGTCGAGGTAGCGCTTGGGCTGGCCATCGGGCATCGAGGTATCCCAGACGGTCTCCCCCGCGAAACCGGTCAGCTCGGCGATCGTCTCCGCCAGCTCGCGGATCTTCGTCTCGACGCCGTTGCCGACGTTGACCGGATCCGAAGAGTCGTAGCGCTCCGCGGCGAGCAGCAGGGCGCGCGCAGCGTCGTCGACATAGAGGAACTCGCGCGAGGGCTCGCCGGTGCCCCAGAGCGTGACCTGGCCGGCCCCGGTATCGACGGCGGCGACGTACTTGTGGATCATCGCCGCGATTACGTGCGAGTCCTCGAGGTCGAAGTTGTCGTCGGGGCCGTAGAGGTTGGCCAAAACCGGAGCGCAGGAGTCGAGCCCGTACTGGCGACGGTAAGCGTCGGAGAGCACGATCAGCATCTTCTTCGCCAGGCCGTACGGCGCGTTCGACTCCTCGGGGTAGCCGTTCCAGATGTCGTCCTCTTTGAACGGGACGGGCGTGAACTTCGGATAGGCGCAGACCGAGCAGGCCGCCACGAGCTTCTCGGTACCCAGCTCGCGGCAAGCCTCGAATACGTTGAGGCCCATCGCCGTGTTGTCGTGGGCGAGCGGGCCGGGGTTGCGGCGGTTGTAGCCGATGCCGCCGACGTTGGCGGCGAGGTGGATCACGACCTGGGCGCCCTCGAGTGCCGCGCGAGCCGCCGCGCGGTCGCGCAGGTCGTGGTCTGCAGAGCGGATCGCGCGCGCTTCGGCGCCCGCCTCCTCGAGCATCTGCATCGTCGGCTTGCCCAGGAAACCTCCGCCGCCGGTCACGGCGACGTCCTTTCCGGACCAGTATTCGGGCGAGGGAGTGGCTTCGGTCATCGACGAAAGGCTAGGGCAGGAACGGCTACCGTGCCCGGATGATCTCGACGCTTCACGCCCGGGCGAACCGAATTCAGTGGATCGTGAGAAGCGCCGTCAGGCGGAACTACGAGCGCCTGAAGGCGTGGCGGACCGAAATTCCCCCGCCGCGAACAGCGTTGCGCCGGTCGATGAGCCGCGCCAACGAAGCGCGGGGGCCCGTGCACCTGAGGCTGCAGACCGCCTACCGATCGCGGCGGCTGAAGCGCTTTCTCGCAAACCAGGTGGTGCCCGGTGAAAGCGCCTTCGACATCGGAGCGAACCGCGGAGAGTGGACGGCGGCGTTACGGAGCCTGACCTCCGAGGTCGTCGCGGTCGAGCCCCAGGCTGAATGCGCGGCGGAGCTCGAGGCCAAGTTCGGCCGAGACCCGGGCGTCAAGATCGTCTCCAGCGCCGTCGCCGAAGAGGTCGGCACCGGTGGGCTTCATCGAACGACAACGAGCTCCGAACACGCTTCGATGTCGGAGGAGTGGGTGCATGCCTCGGGCGCCCTGCGTGTGCCGGCCGACAAGTGGCTCGATCCGATCGAGGTGCCGGTCACCACGCTGGACAAGCTGATCGAGGAGCACGGGATTCCCGGATTCTGCAAGGTCGACGTCGAGGGCCTCGAGCCAGAGGTGTTTCGCGGCCTCGGCGTGCCCCTGCACTCTGTGGCCTTCGAGTTCCACCACGAAATGCTCGATGCGGTGAAGCGATGCGTCGAGCGGCTCGAACAGCTCGGCCGATACAGCTACGGGGTCTACCTCGACGAGTGGCCGGACCGCCTCGCTACCGACCTCGGCCCGGAGCGACTCGCCGACGAGATCGCCACCCTCCCCCCGGACAGCTGGGGGATGGTCACCGCGCGACTCGAGCAATGACCTCCGCGCACGGCAACGTCGGCGGTGTCGAGACGCCGGTGGCGATGCTGATCTTCAACCGGCCCGAGACCACGAGCCGGGTCTTCGAGACCGTCCGGCAGGCGCGCCCCGAGCGCCTAATGGTGGTCGCCGACGGTCCGCGACCCGATGTCGAAGGAGAAGCCGAGAGGTGCGCGCAGGCGCGGGCGGTCACCGAGGCCGTGGATTGGCCGTGCGAGGTGCTGCGCGACTACTCCGAGGTCAACCTCGGCTGCAGGCTGCGGGTCTCGAGCGGGATCGACTGGGTCTTCGAGCAGGCCGAGGAGGCCATCCTGCTCGAGGACGATTGCCTTCCGGATCCGTCGTTCTTCGGCTACTGCGAGGAGCTGCTCGATCACTACCGCGAGGACGAGCGGGTGATGCACATCAGCGGCGACAACCTGTGCTTCGGGCGCCGCGGCGACGCGAGCTACTACTTTTCGCGCTTCCCCCACATCTGGGGCTGGGCGACGTGGCGCCGGGCATGGGACAAGTACGACCTCAACGTCGGCCGGTGGGCTGCCGGCGACAAGGACGCCTACCTCGCCGGGTTCGACGACGACGGCGAGCGGCAATTCTGGCGGCAGATCTGGGACGAGTCGGCAGCCGGCCGGGTCAAGACCTGGGATTACCAATGGATGTTCGCGCTCGTCGCGAACAACGGCCTCGCGATCAACCCCAACGTCAATCTGGTCAGCAACATCGGCTTCGGTGCCGGCTCGACCCACACCGAGGAGGATCCCGACGAGATCGGAAACCTCCCGGTCGAGCCGATCGAATCGCCGCTGCGCCACCCGGCCGAGGTTGCGCGCGACCGCGAAGCGGATGCTGAGACCGCGCACCGGTTCTTCGTCGATGCCGAGGCGATGAAGCCCCTGAGAGTCTGCATCGACGCTCGCCTCGGAAGCGGCAAGTCGGGCGGCGTCGAGCAGGTCGTGATCGGTCTGGCCACGGCGCTCTCGAAGCTCGACGGCGATGAGGAGTACCTGTTCCTGACCCACGCCGGCGAGGACGACTGGCTCACGCCGTACCTCAGCGGCCCATGCAGGACGCTGCAGACTCGCCGCTCGCGGCCGAACCGCCGCGCCCGTGCCCTGGTCAGGGGCGTCCTCGAGCGGCTGCCCGAAGTCGGAACCCGTTTCGCGGTCCGCCCGACCGACGGCACGATCGAGGAGAGCGGCGCCCACGTGGTCCACTTCCCGTTCCAGGACGCCTTCGCCACGGGCGTGCCCAGCATCTACCAGCCGCACGACCTCCAGCACCTCCACCTGCCCGAGATGTTCAGCGACTGGCAGCGCCGGCGGCGCGAGGTCATCTACCGCTTCCACTGCGCGCGGGCTTCGACCGTCGTCACGATGACGTCGTGGGGCAGAAACGACCTGATCGAGGAGTACGGGCTCGCGCCGGAGAAGGTGGCGGTCGTCCCGGGCGGCTCGGTCCTCGAGGCCTACGAGGATCCCTCGCCGGCCGACCTCGACGCGATCCGCGACGAGCTCGCGTTGCCCGATCACTTCCTTCTCTATCCGGCTCAGCCCTGGCCTCACAAGAACCACGGGCGCCTGCTCGAGGCGCTGGCGCTGCTGCGCGACCG
>JAWVFN010000212.1:0-2928 GCA_033855935.1 Solirubrobacterales bacterium
ACGTCGTGGTTCTTGGGGAACTGCTCGATCGCGCTGTTGCCGGTCTGCATGTCGAGGACGGGAATCGCCAAGGTCAGCAGCACCGCGCTGACGGCGAGAATCGAGACCACAGGGCGCTTCATCACGCGCTCGGTCCAGCGCTGCCAGAAACGCAGCCGCTCGGGGTCGGTCGAGCCGCGCCGCCGCCGCCTGCGGAACGGGTGCCGGAGCACGGTGATGATGCCCCAGATCATGCCGCCGGCCTCGACCCGCTTGCCGAGCAGCCGGATCAAGACCGGCAGCAGCGTAGAGGCGACGAGCACCGCGACGGCGACGACGATCATCGCCCCGAGCGCCATCGAGCGCAGCGCCTGGTTGTTGACCATGAACAGCCCCGCGAGCGAGATCACCACGGCCATCCCCGAGAAGACGACCGCGAGGCCGGAGGTCGATAACGCCGTAGCCCGCGCCTCCCGGGCGGGCTTGCCGGCGCGGACCTCCTCACGGAAGCGGACGAGGATGAACAGCGAATAGTCGACCGCGACCCCGATGCCGACCATCGAGGCCATGTTGGTGACGAAGACCGACATGTCCATCTGCTGCGAGAGCAGGTAGATCAGGGCACCGGTGATCAAAACCGAGAACAACCCGAGCGCCAGCGGCAGCGACGCCGCCGCGGCGGAGCCGAAGACCGCGAGCAGGATCAGCGCGACGATCGGGAAGCCCGTCGTCTCGGCCTGGGCGAGGTCCTGCTTGGAGAGCTCCTGGAGCCCGGCGTAGGCCGCGGGCTGCCCGGTCAGGTACGGCGTGACGCCGTCGTGCTCGGTGCCCGGATCGAGCGACTTGCGCAGGTCGGTCGCGGGGTCGCTGAGCTCGGAGGCGGGGAGATCCGAATTCAGCGGTACGACGGCGACGTCCTTCGAGGCGAGCTCGGAGCGGGCCCGCTCGGCGTTGGTCTTGGTCAGCGTCACCTGCCCCTGCTCCTTCGCGGCCTGGCTGAGCCGCGCGACCCCGGCGTCGATCTGAGCCGGAGTCGCCTCCGGTGCGGCCGCGAGCACGGCGCCGATCCCGGCCGCCGCGCTCGGCGGGAAGTCGCTGGCGAGCTTGTCCTCGACCGACTGCGACTGGCTGCCCGGGACGGTGAAGCCCCCGCCGACGAGGTGATCGGTCTGCTTCGCCGAGAACGGCAACGCCGCGACGACGACCACGAGCCAAGCAGCGAGCACCCACCAGCGACGGCGAGTGAGGAACTCAGAGATCCGGACCATCAACTCGCGCACGCAACCCCCCTCAGATTGAAACTGGCCAGCTGGCCAGTCAGAGAGGCGATCATCTCAGCTTCGCGGGACGGGCTTGTGTGAGTCGCCGCACACTCGGCGCCGGCTGGACGAGGATCAGTCGTCGGTGAGGAGGTGACGCGCGGCGGCGGTCGAGGCTTCGATCAGCGGCTTGTGGTCGCGCTCGGGGTCGGAGAGCATCTGCAGGGCGACGCCGTCGGCGATCGCGTAGAGGAATCCCACCACGGCGGCTGTGTCGAAGCGCATCTTGAGGACGCCCTCGGCCTGCTTGGCGTCGAGGATCTCGACGACGTGAAAGCGGGTGCGGTTGAAGAGCTCGCCGATCTCGCGCTGGATGTCGGGAGTGCGGCGGCCGGCGGTGAACAGCTCGAAGAGCGAGACGAAGAAGCCTGGGTCGGTCTCGATCCAGTCCTCGAGGCTCGAGACGAGGACCTCGAGGACGTCGTCGACGGTCTTCGCCTTGCCCAGCGGCTCGTCGAGGCGGTTGACGCGGAGGTCGGCGTCGCGACGGACGACCTCGACCAGCAGGCGCTCCTTGGTGCCGAAGTAGTAGTGGAGCAGGCCGCGGCTGACGCCTGCCTCGCGGGCGACATGCTCGAAGGTCGAGCCGGCGATGCCACGCTTGGCGACGCTGGCGCGCATCGCCTCGACGATGCGTCCGGCCTTTTCGCCCGTGAGCTCACGGGGCTGAGTACCTACCTCCATCGGGGTCAGTCTAGGCGTTTGCAGGGTCGCTAATCGCCGAGGCGAACGGGTGGGTTGTGACCCGGAATGACCACGGCCGGGTTGAGATCCCGGATCCGGTGCCACTGCTCGAGCAGCTCCTCGCGCTCGGGCCCGAAGTCCTCGGGCAAGTCCATCTCATCGAAGTATTCGGGCAGCGGACCGACGCAGTCGGAGGCGATCGCCACGAGGCCGTCGTCGGTCTCGACCAGCAGCGTGATCAGGCCGTCGCTGTGGCCCGGCGTGCGCATCCAGCGCAACCCGGGTTCGATCTCGCCCGCCTCGCCGTCGAGGATCTCGAGCTCGGCCATCTCCATCGAGCCGGCGACGATCTGGGCGTAGGGCGCCTCGTTCTCGAGCCGGTGGACGTAGGTCTTGCGCATCGGCCATGCCGCCATGCCCTCGGCGTGGTCGAAGTGGAGGTGCGTGAGGATCACGTTCTTGACGTCGTTGGCGCTGACGCCGAGCTCCGCCATCGCCGAGATCAGCGGCGCCCCCTGCATGATCAAGCCGGGATCGACGAGGTAGTCCTGCTCGCCGCGAATCAGCAGCGAGTTCGGGAAAGCGACCATGCCGACCGGCTTGCCATCGGCCTGGAGCTCCTTGTAGCGCTTGAAGCCCTCGGCCGAGCTCGAGATCTGCTCGGGCTTCGCCTCCTCGCCGTCGATCGCGAAGACGTAGCGCTGCGCGGGGATCAGGACGTGGACGCTGGCCATCTCACCCGGCAGCCTATCCGCCATGATCCAAGACCAATCAAGGAGGAGAAATTGGCAACACAGACTTCAATGATCACCGGCGTCGACTTCGTGACGCTGCCCACCGAGGACGCCGAGAAGGCGCGCAAGTTCTATGAGGAGGTGCTCGGGCTGCAATTTCTCAAGCAGTGGGGCAGCCTCCCCGCGTATGAGTTCGACACCGACAACCTGAC
>JAWVFN010000213.1:0-3424 GCA_033855935.1 Solirubrobacterales bacterium
ACGGCACCTATTCCAACACCCGCTTCGTCGCCTCGTTCATCGGCTTCGCCCCGGCCAAGAATCCCGGCCTGCTCGTCGCCGTGATCGTCGACGAGCCCCAGGGGCAGCACCTCGGCGCCGAGGTCGCTGCCCCCGCGTTCAGCCAGATCGCCCAGTTCGCGCTGCCCTATCTGGGGATTTCGCCGAACTAGAGGCGTTAAGGGGTTTGCCCCCTAACACTCAGAGCGCAACGCAGGCCGGTCCGGCGGGTTGCATAGACAGGATGCCTGAGCGGAGGGCCAGACGGGGAATCGCGACCGCGCTGGGAGTGGCGGCGCTTCTCGTCGTGTTAGCCGCGCCCGCCGCCGGGGCGGTCAGTGGGCGTCTTCTCGACCTCCCAGGCATGACCAGCTTCCACTGGGCGGCTGGGACCGCGCGCCTGCCCGACGGCGACGTCCTCGTCGCCGGCGGCTATACCGCGTCGTTTAACGGCAATGCAGACGGAACCACCAATACGGACCTCTTCCTCTGGCCCGAAGGCCGGTTCATCTCTGGGCCGCCAATGCTGCAACCGCGAGCAGGGCAAGCCGCCGTAACGATGAATGACGGACGGGTCCTCGAGGCGGGTGGATCAGAGGGCCAGTATTCCCTGACTGCCTCGAGCGAATTCTACGATCCCAAGGTCAGGGCTTTCACGCCCGGCCCCGCGTTGTCGACCCCACGCAGCGGCGCTGCCGCGATCAGGCTGCCCGACAGCCGCGTGCTGATCGCCGGGGGCTACGACGGGGCCGGCCCGACCACGAGCGCCGAGCTGCTCGATCCGGCGGGCACGGCATTCACCCCGACTGGATCGATGGCCGAGCCACGTTCCGGCGCCGCAGCGGCATTGCTCCCGGATGGGGAGGCGATATTGATCGGAGGGATCGAAGGCAGCTACTCCGGCTCGACAACTACGGAAATCTTCAATCCGTCCAGGAACACATTCCGCCCTGGCCCGAACCTGCCGGGCCAGCTCGGCGGGCCGGCCGCATCGCTCGGTGGCAGCCTGATCGTGATTGGTCCCGAGCCCGCCGCGCAGATTCTCGACCTCTCCGACTTCAGTCTCACGGTGGCCGGCTCGGGGCAATTGTCGCCCCCAATCTTCAGCGACTCGGCGGCCCCGCTCGGCCCCGGCCGCGCGTTGTACGCGGGCGGACAAAAAAGCGCAGGCGACGGGCATATTGCCTACCCCGTGGACCAAGCCTGGGTCTTCTCGCTGCCGGCCTCGTTCAAGGTCAGGCGGCACGGTCCCAAGTTGCTCGTCGGCGTCGATGCTCCCGGCACTGTCACCCTCCGAGCCCCGAGGGTGGTGAAGTCGCGCCGCCGCGAGGGCGGCCCCGGCACGATCAAGGTGCCGCTCGTGCTGACCGCACGCTCGCGCAAGACACTCGACGCGCGTGGCAAACTGCGGATCAGGATCCGCGTCAAATTTGTCCCGCACGTCGGCGCGTCCGGGACCCTACGCAAACACCTGGTTCTCACTTCCGGCTTTTGACCGAGGCGCCAGTCTTCGATTCAAATGCCTAAGCGGTAACCGGGCGGCTCTGATTACCGCACGGGCTCGGGCCCTGCAGCCGGCATCCGCGAGCGCTCCGTCCGCAGCAGCCCGGCAACCAGAAGCGCAGCCGCGAAAGCGACCGCGGCCCCGGCCGCGAAGGCGACGTCGAACCCGGAACTGAGGGCGTCCGCGGGAGAGTGGCCCGATTCGACCAGCGTCTTCGAGTGCGTCGCGGCGAGCGTCGTCAGCGCCGCGACGCCGATCGAGCCGCCGACCATGCGCGAGGTGTTGATCAGACCTGACGCGAGGCCCGCCTCGCCGGCCGGCACGCCCTGGACCGCGGAGACCGTGACGGCGACGATCGAGAGTCCGAGGCCGAAGGTCGTGAATATGCCGCCGGGGAGGATGTTCAACGCGTAGCCGCCGTCTGGACTGAGGCCGGTGAACAGCGCCAGGCCGAGCGAGATGCTGAGCATGCCCCCGACGATGACCGGCTTCGGTCCGATCCGGTTCATCACCCGCGTTGCGACGATGGTGCCGGCGACGACGCTGAGCGTCAGCGGCAGGAACTCGACGCCGGTCAGGAGCGGGCTCGAGCCGAGCACCTGCTGGAGATAGAGGGAGACCAGGAACCACATCGCGAACACGGGCGCCGAGAGCAGCAGCATCGCGATGTTTGCGGTGCGCAAGGCGGGTCGCTTGAAGATCTGCAGTGGCATCAGCGGCCTCTTGGCGACCCGCGCCTCGACGAAGACGAAAGCGCCGATCAGCGCGGCGGCGAGGGCGATTGGGCCGAGCACGCCGGGCGACCCCCAGCTGAGGACGTCAGTGCGGACGATGCCGAAGACGAGCGAGGTAAGCCCCGCAGTGATGAGGACGGCGCCGAGCGCGTCGAAATGGCCGCGCGCCGCCCCGCGCGGCGGGTCTGCCGGGATCAGTCGCGGGCCGGAGAGGAGGACAAGCGCGCCGATCGGGATGTTGATCAGGAAGATCGCCTCCCAACCGATCCACTGCGTTAGTAGGCCGCCCGCGATCACGCCGCTGGTGCCGCCGAGCCCGGCCATCGCGCCCCAGATGCCGACGGCGCGGTTGCGCTCGCGGCTCTCGGTGAAGGTGTTGGTGATCACCGCCAGGCTCGCGGGTGAGATGATCGCGGCGCCGAGCCCCTGTACGGCGCGGGCGCCGAGCAGCATGCCCTCGGTTTGCGCAAGAGCCGCCGCCAGCGAGGCCGCGGAGAAGAGGACCGTGCCGGCCAGGAAGGTGCGCCGGGCGCCGAGCACGTCAGCGCTGCGTCCGCCAAGGAGGAGGAAACCGGCGAAGATGATTGCGTAGGCGTCGATTACCCAGGCGAGGCCCGCGGTCGAGAAGCCGAGGCCGTCGCGGATCGAGGGCAGCGCGACGTTGACGATCGAGACGTCGAGGATGACCATGAACTGCGCCAAGCAGAGCAGGATCAGCAGGGGGGTCGAGCCCCGTCTTTGCTCGCCGGCCGGGTTCATCGGCTCCGCATCGAGAGGACGTAGGCAGCCTGGACGGCGGCCCAATGGCGTTCTTCCTTGCGCACATCCTTCTCCGACTTCTTGTCCTTCTTCACTTCGTCCTTGATCTGATCCATGGGAATGCCTTTCAAGTCATGTACCCTGACAGTTCGATAATCATCGTAGCAAGGTAGTTCGATAAATGTCGTACAATGGGCAGCGATGGAAATAGAACACGAACACCCGGATAGGGAAGAGCTCGAGCTCGCACCCGTTCTGCACGCGTTCAGCGATCCGCTTCGCCTCGAAGTCGTCCGCGCCCACGCCGCCGGCGCCGAGCCGCTTCGCTGCGGCGCCTTCGAATACCTCGGCATCGTCAAGTCGACTCGCACGCACCACTTCCGAGTTCTGCGCGAAGCGGGGATCATCC
>JAWVFN010000214.1:0-4815 GCA_033855935.1 Solirubrobacterales bacterium
CCGCCGCATTGAGGGCTCCGAGAGCGATCACGTCGTTGCCGCAGAAGACCGCCGTCGGCGGGGCCTCCGTTGAAATGAGGCGGATGAGGCCGTGCCGGCCGGTGTCGGGGTCAAACGGGCCATGGACCATCCGTGCAGGCGGGAGATCGATTCCGCGGTGCGCCAGGGCATCACGGAATCCGTCGGCCCGTTCCTGTCCGGTGCTCGTCGACTCTGGGCCGAGGATCGCCGCAACGCGGCGGTGGCCCAGGTGCGCCAGCAGCTCGGCGACCGCGGCCGCCCCGACCCGGTTGCCAGCGACGCACCTGTCTGCCTCGATCCCATCTACGGTGCGGTTGACCATCACAAACGGGACTCCGCGTGCCATCAGCTCGCCGGGCAGCGAGCTCGTCCGCTCCGACGTGGTCAGGACAACCCCGTCCAGCGAGCCGTCCAGCAGTGGGTCAAGCTCGACCGGCCGTTCGCCTCGGTCCGTGAATAGCACTGTCCGGTATCCGTGGCCCGCCAGCGCATCGTGCAGCGGCCCGAGCAGCGCCGGGTAGAACGGGTTGCTCAGCTCGGCGCTAATTACCCCGATTTTGCGCGAGCGCCGCGTGGACAGCGCCCGCCCGGCCTGGCTTGGCACATACCCCAGGCTGCGGGCCGCCTCGCGAACGCGCCTCCGGGTCGCGGCCGAGACCCCCTTCTCGTCGCGCAGCGCGCGCGACACCGTCGGCTGCGAGACTCCGGCGAGTCGCGCGACGTCATGGCTGGTCACTGCCACATCGACCTCACTTGATGCGTTGCGGCGAGATCATACCGTTGACACGCATACGTATGCAATTTAGATTAATAGCTAGGGTTGGGGATTCACCAGGGGTGTTCGCATGGTGTACGTCAAGCAGGGTCGAGCAGACCGCGGCGCGAGCGTACCGGATCCTGTGGTGCGCGACACGGTCGCCAGGGTGATCGACGACATCCGGTCGCGCGGCGACGGAGCCGTCCGCGAGTACTCCTCAAAATTCGACGGCTGGAGTCCGGACAATTTCCGGCTCGGCACTGACGCGATCGCCGACATTATCGCCACGGTGCCCGGTGAGGTGCTCGATGACATCCTGACCGTGCAGGAGAACGTCCGGGTGTTCGCCCGACACCAGCGTGACTCGCTGCGCGACTTCGAGGTCGAGACGGCACCGGGGGTCCGGCTGGGGCAGCGCAGCCTCCCGGTCGTCGCGTCGGGTGCCTACGTGCCCGGTGGTCGCTACCCGCTGGTCGCCTCCGCCCACATGACCGTGGTGACGGCAAAGGTGGCGGGCGTCAAGCGGGTCGCCGCGTGCACCCCGCCGATCCGCGGCAAGGTGCCCGCCGCGACGGTTGCCGCCATGCACCTGGCCGGTGCCGACGAGATCTACCTGCTCGGCGGGGTGCAGGCTGTGGCGGCGATGGCGATCGGGACCGAGACCATTGACCCGGTCGATGTTCTCGCCGGGCCCGGCAACGCGTATGTGGCAGAGGCCAAACGGCAGCTGTACGGAGAGGTCGGGATCGATCTGCTCGCCGGCCCGACCGAGATCCTCGTCATCGCCGACGACCACGCCGACCCATTTATCGTCGCGGTCGACCTGCTCAGCCAGGCGGAGCACGGTCCCGACTCGCCCGCCGTGCTCGTCACGACGTCGGAGACGCTCGCCCGCACGGTGATCGATCACATCGAGCGGCTGCTACCGGGCATGCCAACGAGGGAATTCGCCGAGCAGGCGTGGCGTGACCTCGGAGAGGTAGTTGTCGTGCACGATCTCGCCGAGGCGTACGCGGTCGCCGACGAGTACGCGAGCGAGCACGTCGAGGTTCTCACGCAACGCCCCCGCGAGGCGCTGGACGTGATGCGTCATTACGGCGCTCTCTTCCTCGGCGAGGGGACCTGCGTTTCCTACGGCGACAAGGTCATCGGCACCAACCACACGCTCCCGACCCGGCGGACGGCGCGACACACCGGAGGCCTGTGGGTCGGGAAATACCTGCGGACCGTGACCTACCAGGAGGTCACCGACGAGCGGTCGAGCGCCGAACTCGGCAGGCTCTGCGGGCGGGCAAGTCGGGTCGAGTTGTTCGAGGGGCACGCGCGTTCCGGTGACGCTCGCGTCGCCAAGTACGGCGGCGGGCCCCTGCCCTGGGCGTCCGGCGAGTCCAGGGAAGCCGGGTCCGCCTCCGTCACCGGCACGCATTGAGCCGGGGCGATTGCCTTGTTTCAGCCATCCAGGCGAGCGGGTTCACCCGGCACCTTACACACAGAGCCCGCGGAGGTGCAGTGACGAGGATCGGCTCAGCTGAGGCTCGGAACACACCGACGCGAGCGCCCACCACAGCCCTGCTCCACGAGAGGGAGGCCGACGTGCCGAGGAAGCCACTGTGAAGCCGCCACCGTTCCGCTACGCCGCCCCGACGAGCGTCGAGGAGGTGCTCGACCTGCTCGCCGCGAACGCGGACGCGGAACCGCGTGTCCTTGCCGGCGGGCAGAGCCTCGTTCCGCTGATGAACTTCCGTCTCGCCCAGCCTGGGTTCCTGGTCGACCTGCGGCTGGTCGAGGCCCTGACGACGCTTCGCATGGAGCGTGACGTGCTCGTGATCGGCGCGATGGTCCGCCAGTCCGCCGTGGAGCGCTCGCCAGAAGTGGCGCTCGCGGCGCCGCTGCTGGTTGAGGCCCTCGGCTACGTCGCTCACCCGCCGATCCGCAACAGCGGGACCGTCGGCGGCAGCCTGGCTCACGCTGATCCCTCTGCCGAACTGCCAGCTGTCGCGCTCGCTCTGGACGCCGACCTCCTCACCGCCGGCCCCAGTGGGACTCGTACCATCCCCGCGGCCGAGTTCTTCCGCGGGCCGTTCACCACCGCATTGGAGATGGGCGAGATCCTCACCGAGGTACGTATTCCGCGCCGTAAGGGCGTCGGCGGCTACGCGTTCGTCGAGTTCGCCCGGACCCACGGCAACTTCGCACTGGTGGGGGTGGCGGCCGTGATCGAGATGGAGAAGGACATCGTCACCGGAGCGTCCATCACGCTGAGCGGGGTGGCGTCGACTCCCGTGCGAGCAGCCGCAGCCGAGCGTGCGCTCGCCGGGACTTCCGCGGACGCCGCGACGATTGAGGTCGCTGTCGACGCGGCCGCCGACGAGTTGTCTCCGGCTGGGGACCTGCACGGCAGCACCGCTACCCGTACCGACATCGCGCGCAGCTGCCTGCGCCGAGGCATCCAACTGGCGCTCTCCCGCGCTCAGGATCGGAGGTGAGCGGGGTGAAATATGACATCACGTTGATCGTGAACGGACGCTCATCGACCGTGTCGGTCGAGCCGCGCAAGCTGCTCGTCGACGTCTTGCGCGAGGACCTGGGCCTCAAGGGCACGCACATAGGTTGCGAACACGGAGTCTGCGGCACATGCACAGTGCTGCTCAAGGGCCGGAGCATTCGCTCCTGCATCACATTCGCGGTGCAGGCCGACGGGGCAGAGATCCGCACCGTCGAGGGCCTGGCCAATGGGGCCGACCTGCACCCGCTGCAGGACGAATTCTGGACCAAGCAGGGCCTGCAGTGCGGCTACTGCACACCCGGGATGCTCATGCGGGCCTGCGAGATCATCGAGCAGAACCCGGATCCGTCGCCCGAGCAGGTACGGGAGGGGATTGCGAGCAACCTGTGCCGTTGCACCGGCTACCAGTTCATCATCGAGGCCGTGTGCGCCGCCGCAGGGCGGATGCGCGGCGAGGAACAACGCCCGGACCAGGCGACGATGCCAACGGAGGCAAAGGCATGACTACTGCCAGCCGGCCGGCGCCGCCGCCGATTCGCACCCATAAGGACGGCCGAAACTGGGTCGGCAAATCCATCCGCCGCCTTGAGGACCCGAAGTTCCTGCGCGGGCGCGGCGGCTATATCGGCGACATGACTCTGCCGGGCATGCTGCACGTCGCCGTGCTGTCCAGCCCATACGCCCACGCCCGGATCACGGGCATCAATACCGACGCGGCTCTAGCGGCCCCGGGGGTGCACGCGGTGATCACTGGGGCGCAAGCCGCGGAGCTCACCGACCCACTCCCGGACTTCGGGCCGAATCCGGCCGCCCACACCTGGCGCTGCCTGGCCGTGGAAAAGGTGCGCTACGTGGGCGAGGGCGTCGCGGTGGTTGTCGCCGACAGCCGCTACCTCGCTGAAGACGCCCTCGCGCTCATCGACGTGGAATACGAGCCACTGCCGCCTGTCGTGGACCCGGAGCGGGCGCTGGACGAGGGCGCGCCGCTCGTGCACGAGGATCTCGGATCTAACTGCGCCTATGAACGGACCTTCCAGTTCGGCGAGGTCGACCGCGACTTCGCCGACGCCGACGTCGTAATCACCGACCGCCTGCGCTGGCGGCGTTCGGGCGGCCAGCCGCTGGAGACTGTGGGGGCCATAGCCGACTTCGAGGTCGCCACCGGCCAGCTGACGGTGCATACGAACTCGCTGAGCTTCACCAGCTACCTGTTCATGGTGGCCGGGACACTGAAGATCCCGGCGAACAAGCTCGACATCCGCCCGATGCCCGCGGGCGGGAGCTTCGGCTCGAAGCTGTTCGCCACCAAGCCGGCGGTAATCGCCGCGATGTGCTCGCGCGCGGTTGGGCGGCCGGTGGTGTATCTCGAGGATCGCATCGACAACATTTCCAACTGTGACCATCACGGCTCCGACCGCGTCTACGACGTTCAGCTCGCCCTGATGCGCGACGGGACCATGCGCAGCATCAAGATCGACACCGTGGATGACTACGGTGCTTATATCCAGTTCGGTGTTGGCCACCACGGCAA
>JAWVFN010000215.1:0-2715 GCA_033855935.1 Solirubrobacterales bacterium
GCGGCCAGCTCCATCAGCCGCGCCGTCGGCCCGAAGCGGGCCATTCGCAACGTCGGTCCGAGCTTGCGGCGGCCCTGCGTCGCCGGGCTGATCAGCAGCAGGCCGCGGACGCGATCGGGATGGCGCCAGGCCGCCCCGAGCGCCGGACCGCAGCCCATCGAGTGGGCGACGATCTCGAACTGCTCGGCGTCGAGGGCATCGGCGACGTCCAGCAGCAGGCCGCGCTGGTCGGAGCGGGTGATCGGCCGCCGCGCGCCGTGGCGCTCGGTGTAGCCGCTCCCCAGGCCGTCGTAGGCGATGCCGCGAACGCCCTCGGGCAGCGTCTCGAGGAACGGCGCCCAGGTCGAAGCCGAGCTCGTGATGCCGTGCAGGAAGATCACGGTCCGCCCCGGACCCCCCTCCCGCTCGAGGACGCGCACCCGCGCCGCCGGCAGATCGAGAAAGCGTTCGATCACGAGCGGAATCTAGATGACGGCTGCGTTAGAGTCCCGGCGATGCGAAGTTCGTTTCTCAGGCTGCGCTCGGGGCTCGCGGCACTCGCCCTGTCGCTGATCGCGCTGCTGCTCGCCGCGCCCGTCGCCCTCGCGGCGGATGGCGAGGGGCTCTATGGCAAGACAAACGACAAGGTGGTCACCTTCTTCTGCTTCGGCGTGATCGCATTCTTCGCAATCCTCGTCACGGTCCTCTCGCTGATCCAGATGCGCCTCGACGCCCGCAAGGAACGGCGCCGCAGCGATCTGGAGCGTCTCTCGTAAACGGCGCCTATCGACCCGGCGCCTCCGAAGTCGCCCTCTTCGTCATTGCGAGCGGACCCGCCGCGCGCCGATCACGCCCCCGCTGAGACTCCCCCGGTGCCGCCGCCGGTGCCGCCGGCCCGGCCCCGCACCTCGCTGCTCGCGCCGACGGCCAAGGCCCTGCTTGCGGTCGTGCTCACGGTTGCGGTTGCCGGCGGGGCCGGGGCGGCACTCGGGCTGCCGCTGCCGCTGACCAGCGCCAGCCACGCCGATAACGTCGCGAGCGCAGCGGTGCCGGCGAATTCGACGGCCGCCGGGGCCGGGCCCTATTACCCGGTGCTCGGACCGGTCGACTACGGCGACTTCGCGGCCCACTTCGGCGGCGGCCGCGGTCATCCGGGCCAGGACCTGCTGACCAAGAAGGGCACGCCGCTGGTCGCCGTGCGCAGCGGCACGATCGTCGACGGCGGCACGGTCAACGGGCCCTACTCGGGCGGCCGCGGCAACTACCTCTACCTGTGGGCGCCCCAGGACAAGCGCACCTACGTCTACGAGCACATGCAGCGTCCGTCGCCACTGCATGTCGGTGACAGCGTCGTCGCCGGCGAGTACGTGGGGCGGGTCGGCTGCACCGGCTCCTGCGACGGCCCCCACCTCCACTTTGAGATCCGCCTCGGCCTCGACGACTTTGGCCACGACCCGAAGCCGATCGACCCGCTGCCCCTGCTGAGGACCTGGGCCAGGCCGCCGCAGGAGGCGATCACCGGTTCCCCGGATCAGCGGCTCGCACCCTAGGTCTAAGGTTCGCGCGATGGGCAGAACGAGCTACGAGCGGGTGGGGTCGGCCGCGGTGCTGACGATAACCCGGCCCGAGCGCCGCAACGCGGTCGATATCGAGACCGCCGACGAGCTGCTCGCCGGCTACCGCAAGTTCGAAGCCGACAACGACGCCCGGGTGATGATCCTCACCGGCGACGGCCCCGAGGCCTTCTGCGCCGGCGCCGACCTCAAGGCGCTCGCCGAGGTCGACCTCTCCGAGAACGAGGCGCGCAAGACGCTCGCCGAGCGCACCGAGGGCCCGATGGGCTTCACGCGGCTGACGCCGAGCAAACCGGCGATCGCCGCGATCTCGGGCTGGTGCCTCGCCGGCGGCCTCGAGCTCGCGCTCTGGTGCGACCTGCGGGTGGCGACCGAGGGCGCGAAGTTCGGCTGCTTTGACCGCCGCTGGGGCGTGCCGCTGATCGACGGCGGCACGGTGCGGCTGCCGCGCATCGTCGGGCGGGGTCGCGCGCTCGACATGATCCTCACCGGCCGCGAGGTCTCGGTGCAGGAGGCCCACCAGTGGGGGCTCGTCAACGAGGTCGTCCCCGCCGGCAAGCACATCGAGCGAGCTCTGGAGATGGCCGAGGGCCTGGCCAAGTTCCCGCAGCTGACGATGCTCTCCGACCGACGGGCGCTGCTCGAGACCGAGGGCCTCGGCGAAGCCGATGCCCTTGCGCGCGAGGCCGAGATCGGTGCCGGCGCGATCGAGACCGCGATCAAGGGCGCCGCGCGCTTCGCCGGCGGCGAGGGCCGCGGCGGCGCCGGATCGGGCGTCTGACGCACGGCCGATAAGGGCCATTCATGGAGAGCCCTGGACCGCCGCCCCCGGACGCGGAGCGGAGGAGGCGGCGGTTTTTTTAGAGAGCGAAGATCGCGGTGCAGATGACGCCGGCGGCGATGCAGTAGTAGCCGAACGGGGTCAGGCGGTTGGTCTCGAAGTATTTGACGAGGAACTTGACCGCGACGTAGGCGCTCGCCGCCGAGCAGAGCGCGCCGACCAGCGCCTGGCCGCGGACGTGGTCGCCGTCTTGACCCATCAGCTCGGGCAGCTTCAGCAGGCCGGCCGCGCCGATGATCGGCGTCGCCAGCAGGAAGGCGTAGCGGGCCGCCATCTCGTTTGAAAGCCCGACGAGGAGGCCGCCGCCCATGGTGACGCCCG
>JAWVFN010000216.1:0-8838 GCA_033855935.1 Solirubrobacterales bacterium
TCGGCAAGACGGTGCTGATCCAGGAGCTGATCAACAACATCGCCACCGAGCACGGTGGCCTCTCGGCCTTCTGCGGCGTCGGCGAGCGGACCCGCGAGGGCAACGACCTCTATCTCGAGATGACCGAATCCGGCGTCATCGACAAGACGATGATGGTCTTCGGCCAGATGAACGAGCCGCCCGGCGCGCGCCTGCGGGTCGCGCTTTCGGGGCTGACGATGGCCGAGTACTTCCGCGAGGAGGGCGGCCAGGACGTGCTGCTGTTCATCGACAACATCTTCCGCTTCGTGCAAGCGGGCTCGGAGGTGTCGGCGCTGCTCGGCCGCATGCCCTCGGCCGTCGGCTATCAGCCGACTCTCGAGACCGAGATGGGCCAGCTGCAGGAGCGGATCACCTCGACCAAGCAGGGATCCGTGACCTCGATCCAGGCCGTCTACGTCCCCGCTGACGACCTCACCGACCCGGCCCCGGCGTCGGTGTTTGCCCACCTCAATGCCACGACCACGCTCTCGCGGGCGTTGGTCGAACAGGGCATCTACCCGGCCGTCGACCCCCTCGACTCGACCTCGACCATCCTCAAGCCCGACATCCTCGGCGAGGAGCACTACCGGGTCGCGACCGAGGTCCAGGAGATCCTCCAGCGCTACAAGGAGCTGCAGGAGATCATCGCGATCCTCGGCATCGACGAGCTCGCCGACGAGGACAAGGTCACCGTCAACCGGGCGCGCAAGATCCAGCGCTTCCTCTCGCAGCCGTTCTTCGTCGCCCAGCAGTTCACCGGTCGCGACGGCGAGTACGTGGCGGTCGAGGACACCGTCCGCGGCTTCGCCGAGATCGTCGCCGGCGATCACGACGAGATCCCCGAGCGCGCCTTCTACATGGTGGGCGGCATCGACCAGGTCGTGGAGGCCTCGAAGGACATGAAGGCGGAAGCAGCCGTCTAGATGGCCGGCGAGACCCCCTTCAACGCGAAGGTCCTGACGCCCGAGGGTGAGGTCTTCGACGGCGACGTCGTCCAGCTCTCGACCCGGACCGCGGTCGGCGAAATCGGCGTCCTCGCGAACCACGCGCCGATGTTGGCGCGGCTCCGCCCGACCGAGCTGCGACTGCACACCGGCGGCAGCGAGGTCACCCGCTTCGCTCAGGCTGAAGGGTGGCTGGAGGTTTTTGGCAACCACGCCCTCGTTCTCGTCGGCGAGGCGATCGCGCCGGACGCGCTCGACGCGTCGCAGCTCAAAGAGCGGATCGCGGCCGCCGAGCAGCGGCTCTCCGAATCCGACGAGGGCACCGCCGCCCACGACGCGGCGGAGCAGGAGAAGGAGCGCGCCGAAGCGTTCCTCGCGGTCACCGAAAACGCTTGACCCACGAAGCGGTAGAGCTAGCCCAGCGGCTGATCGCCTATGACAGCTCCTCGACCGAAGGGGTGGGGGACGCCTCGGCATTCGTCCGCGGCTGGCTCTCTTCGCGCGGCATAGCGGCGCGCCAGACTGAGGCCCAGGGGCTGCCGGTGACGATGGCCGAGGTCGGCCCGGAGTCGGCGCCGACGCTCGTCCTCCACGGGCACCTCGACGTTGTGCCGGGACACGCCGAGCAGTTCGAGCCTCGCATCGACGGCGACAGGCTGATCGGGCGCGGCGCCTACGACATGAAGGGCGCCCTCGCGGTGATGCTGCTCGTCACCCACGAGATGCGCGAACAGGACTCGATTCGAATCCGTCTCGGCATCGTCTCCGACGAGGAGTCCGAGACCGAGGACAACCGAGGCTCGGACGCCCTCGTCGATGCCGGCTTTCTCGGCGATTTCGCGATCACCGGCGAGCCCACCGACCTCCAGATCGGGGTTCAGGCGAAGGGCGTCCTCGCCATCCGTCTCGAGATCAGCGGGGTCGCCGCGCACGGCGCGACGCCGTGGCTCGGGGACAACGCGGTGTTGAAGGCGCTGGGGGTGTTCCGCAGCATCGAGTCATTACCCTTTACGCGGCAGAGTTCTGACCTCTTCGACCGGCCGTCGATCAACCTCGGCCGGATCTGGGGAGGCGACGCCCTGAACAAAGTGCCCGACACCTGCGTAATAGACGTCGACGTTCGATTCCTGCCCGAGCAGGACCCCGAGGCGATCCTCGAGCAGGTCGCCGCGCTGCCCGACACGCGGGTCGTCTCCACCTTTCGCCGCCCGCCGGCGGTCGTCTCGCCGGATTCGCCCTATGTCCGGGCGCTGGGAGAGGCCGCGGCGCCCCACCACCCCGAGCGGGTGTTGAGCGTCGGCCGCGACGGCGCCTCCGACGTCGTCTCCTTCCTGCGGGCCGGCGTGCCGGCGGTCGAGTTCGGCCCGGTCGGCGCCGGCCATCACGGGCCCGAGGAGTGGGTCTCGATCGCTTCGCTCGACGCGTACCGCAAAGCGCTGAGCGGCTTCGCCCGCTCGTTGCCCGGGAGCATCTCGAATGGCTGACGAGAAAAAGCCCCGCAAGCCGGCGGCAAAGAAGCCCCCCGCGAAGAAGCCGGCGGCGAAGAAGCCCGCGGCTCCGAAGAAGCAGCCGCCGAAGAAGCAGCCGCCGCCGCAACAGCCCGAGGACCTCGAGATCGAGGACGACTTCCTCGACGACATCGACTCCGACATCGACGACATCGTCTCGGCGCCTACCGAGGAGCATCCGGCGCCGACCGGTGCGATCGAGCTCGAAGACCAGGAGGACGAGGAGCCCGAGGACGAGGAGCCCGAGGACGATGAGGAGCTCGACGAGGACGAGGACGAGGGCGACGAGGAAGACGGCGACGAGCAGCCGACGATGGTCGGCGGCACCGCCGTCTCCGGCGGCGGCGGCAACGGTGACGGCAGCACGGTCTCCTTCGGTCGTCCCCGGCGGCGCTTCCCGCTATGGGCGCGGTTCATCACCGGCAGCCTGCTGATCGTCCTCTCGGTCGCCGGGGCGACGGCCGCGAGCTCGATCCTCTTCCTCAACAACTTCGCCAGCGCCCTGGCTCACGGCGGGGCGCTCAAGTCACTCGGGCCGGATCTGGCCAAGATCCAAGGCGGTGCCCCCGAGACGATCATGGTCGTCGGTTCCGACCACCGCAAGGGCCAGGGCGCCGGGTATGGCCTCTCCGACACCACGATCCTCCTCCGGATCGACCCCGACCGCAACGCGATCTCGCTGATGTCGATCCCCCGCGACCTCGAGGTCAGCATCCCCGGCTATGGCACCGACAAATTCAACGCCGCCTATTCCCTGGGCGGGCCGAAGCTGACGCTCGAGACCGTGAAGCAGCTCACCGGGCTCGACGTCAACCACGTCGTCAACGTCGACTTCACCGGTTTCGTCAAGGCGGTGAGCGCGATCGGCTGTGTCTACGTCGACGTCGATCGGCGCTATTACCATTCGAACCAGGGCCTCTCGGGCTCCGCCCAGTACTCGGAGATCAACGTGCGGCCGGGCTACCAGCGCCTCTGCGGTTACAACGCGCTCGCCTATGTGCGCTATCGCCACACGGACAACGACATCGTCCGCAACGCCCGCCAGCAGGACTTCCTGCGAGAGGCTCGCGCGCGCGTTCCGGCGACCGACCTGTTGCTGAAGCACCGAAACCTGATCGATATCTTCACCAAGTACACGACTTCGGACATCGGCGACGCGCAGACCGCGCTCCAGGTGCTGAAGCTGTTCATCGCCGCGCGCTCCGAGCCGATCAAGGAGGTCCACTTCCCGGGCACGGTCGGCGCCAACGTGACTGTGACTCCGGGCCAGATGGAGCAGGCGGTGAGTCAATTCCTGGGGACCGAGGGCACGAAGGGACCGCGGGGGACGAGCGTGGCCCCGGTGAACGGCGCACCCGCGCCCGAGGCGCCGCCCGGAAAGGCCAAGCCCACCACGGCCACCAAGGTCCCGGCGAAGCCGGCGAAGAAGCCGCCGCCGACGGTGCTCGGGATCGAGGGCGGCAGCTTCGGCCGCAAACTGGCGTTGCGTGTCCACCGTAAACAGCCCGGGGTGCCGGTCTACTACCCGACGACGATCATCGCCGGCTCCACCTATCCGCAGGCGCCCCGCGCCTACAACCTCGCGGACCCCTCGCTGTCGCCGACCGAGCGGGCCGCGTACAAGTACGTGCTGAAGACGCCGACGGGCGAGTATTACGGCCTCCAGGGCCTGAGCTGGAAGAACCCGCCGATCCTCGATGAGCCACATGAGACGAAGCAGTTCGGCGACCGTACTTACAACCTCTACTACGACAACGACCGGCTGAGGCTGATCTCGTGGGAGACCGACAACGGCGTCTACTGGGTCTCGAACTCCCTGCTGCAATCGCTGACCGCCGACCAGATGGTCGCGATCGCTCGCGGCGCGACGCCGTTGACGGCAGCCCCGAAGAAGAAGAAGAAGTAGATGGCGCCGTCGGGGGAGAAGGCGCCGATCGGGGTCGTCGGCGTGGGCTGGGTTGGACTGGTGACGGCGGCCTGCTTCGCCGAGATGGGCCACCGCGTCGTCGCTCGCGACATCGTCCCGGAGAAGATCGAATCGCTGAAGGCCGGCGGAGTCCCGATCCACGAGCCCGGGCTGCCCGAGCTGCTGCGCGCCAACGCCGAGCGCCTCTCGTTCACGACCGAGCTTGACGAGCTGCTCGAGCACGCGAGGCTCGTGTTCATCTCGGTCGAGACGCCGCCCACGGCATCGGGCGACGCCGACCTCTCGAGCGTGATGACGGCGATCGACGAGATCGGCACCGGAGGGGATCACGCCGTGGTCATGAAGAGCACCGTGCCGGTCGGCACCGGCCGCACGATTCGCCGCGAGGTGCCCGGGGTTTCCTACGTCTCGAACCCGGAGTTCCTGCGCGAGGGCTCGGCCGTCGAGGACTTCATGAACCCCGACCGCGTCGTCATCGGCGCCGAGCCCGAGGACACAGAGGCCGGCGACCGGCTCGAGGCGGCATACAAGCCGCTGGGTGCGCCGATCGTCCGCACCGACATCGCCAGCGCCGAGATGGTCAAGCTCGCCTCCAACGCTTTCCTCGCGACCAAGATCAGCTTCATCAACGAGATCGCCAACGTCTCCGAGCAGCTCGGCGCCGACGTCGACGAGGTCGCGCGCGGCGTCGGCCTCGATGCTCGCATCGGCCCCAAGTTCCTGAGGGCGGGAATCGGCTGGGGCGGATCCTGCTTTGGCAAGGATGTGAGTGGCTTGAAGCAGGCCGCCGGAAACACCGGCTACCACTTCCAGCTGCTGAACGCGGTCATGGAGGTCAACGAGCTTCAGAAGCGCCGAGCCGTCGGCAAGCTCTCCGAGCACCTCGGTGATCTCGGCGGCAAGACCGTGGCCCTGCTCGGATTGGCGTTCAAGCCCGACACCGACGACATGCGCGACGCGGCGAGCATCGTGATCGCCGCGAGGCTCGCCGGCGAAGGCGCCAACGTCGTCGCCTACGACCCGGTTGCCCAGGAACGAGCCCGCGAGCTGATGCCGGAAGTGGAGATACGGGATTCGGCGCTCGATGCCCTCGACGCCGCCGACGCCGCCGTCCTCGTCACCGAGTGGCCCGAGTTCGCCGAGATCGACTGGGCCGACGCGGCGGCGCGGATGGCCAATCCGCTGCTCATCGACGGGCGCAACTTCCTCGATGCGGACAAGCTGCGCGAGGCAGGCTTCACCTACGAGGGCATCGGCCGCCCGTCAGTCGCAGAGGTGAAGCCGTAGTGCAAGCTCTGATCCTGGTCGGGGGAGAGGGGACGCGGCTGCGACCGCTGACCCTGAAGCGGCCGAAGCCGGTGCTGCCGCTGGTCGGCAAGCCCTTCATCTCCTACATGCTCGACTGGCTGCGCGAGCATGGAGTCGACGAGGTCGTGATGGCGTGTGGCTTCGAGCCCGACGCGCTGCGCGAGACGATCGGCTCGGGCGACGCCGGGCAGCGGGTCCGCTACGTGGTCGAGCCCGACCCGCGGGGAACGGCGGGCGCGATCCGGTTCGCCAAGGAGGAGCTGCAGGAGCGTTTCTTCGTCCTCAACGGCGACGTGCTCTGCGACCTCGATCTGACCGAGTTGATGCGCGAGCACACCGAAAACCAGGCGCTGGCGACGATCGGCCTCTACCCGGTGGCTGACGCAACCGGTTACGGCCTGGTTCGGCGCGATGCCGACGGCTGGGTGACCGAGTTCGCCGAGAAGCCCGACGCCGCAGAGGCCGCCGCCGGGGGCGACATCAACGCCGGCGCCTACGTCCTCGAGCACGCCGTCGTCGAGAACATCGCGCCGGATCGCGCGGTTTCGATCGAGCGCGACGTCTTCCCGGCCCTGATCGGCCGTGGGCTGCGAGGCGTGTCTCTCGACGGGTACTGGCTCGACATCGGCACCCCCGATCGCTTTCTGCAGGCGAGCTGGGACATCCTCGAGCGACGGGTCGAGACCGAGGTCGGCAAGCGCGCCGCGCCCGACGGCCTGCTGATTTCGGACGCTGCCGAGCTGTCCCCTGAGGCGACCGTGCGCGCACCGGCGTTCATCGGTGACGGCGTCGTGGTCGACGCCGGCGCCGAGGTCGGTCCGCGCGCGGTGATCGATCAGGGCTCGCAGATCGGGACCGACGCTGTGATCGAGCGCTCGCTGATCGGCGGAGGCTGTTCGGTCGGCGCCGGGGCCACAGTTCGCGGCGCGATCCTGGCGCCGCGGGTCGAGGTCGAGCCCGAGGCCGACCTCGGACCGGGCAGCGTCGTCGGCGAGGACGAGACGATTCCAGTGAGCGCATGAGCGACGTCGACGCGATTCGCGCCGTTGACAAGGAGAACGAGCTCGACTCGGTGCTCGCCCTGCCCGACCACCTCCGCGATGCGCTGTGGCGGATCGAGTCGGCGAAGCTGAAGCCGGTCGACGCCCCGACGACGGTGATCTGCGGCATGGGCGGCTCGGCGATCGGCGGCGACCTGGCTCAGGCGGCGCTCGGCTCGAGGCTTGCGCGGCCGCTGGTCACCGCTCGCGGCTACGAGCTTCCGCCCGCCGCTCGCCCTGACTCGCTCGTCGTCTGCTCGAGCTACTCGGGCAACACCGAGGAGACCCTCGCCTGCTACGAGGGCGCCGAAGCGCTCGGCGCGTCACGCGTCGTCGCCACCACCAACGGCAAGCTGGCCGAGTTGGCACGTGCCGATGGAGTGCCCGTGATCGGGCTGCCGGCGGGCCTCCAGCCCCGTGCTGCTGTCGGCTATATGTTCACCGTCGCCGCCGAGGCGGCAGCGCTCGGGGGAGGGGCCGAGCGGCTCAACACCGAGATCGACAGCTCCGCTGGGCATCTCGAAGAGCGCCGCGACGAGCTCATCGACCAGGCCGCCGAGCTTGCTTCGGGCCTCGCCGACTGCACGACCGTGATCTATGGCTGCGGTCTGACCGCGCCGGTCGCCTACCGCTGGAAATGCCAGCTCAACGAGAACGGCAAGGTGCCGGCCTTCTCCGCGCAGCTACCCGAGGCCGACCACAATGAGATCGCCGGCTGGGAGGGGGCCTCGAACTGCGGCCGCTTCTCGGTCATCTTCCTCGAGGATCGCGACCAGCATCCTCGCGAGCGCGAGCGGGTCGCGCTCACCGCCAAGGTGATGGAGCCCCAGGTCGAGAAGATCGTCCGGGTCGAGACCGAGGGCGAGACCCGCACCGAGCGCATGCTCGCGGCGGTCATGCTCGGCGACCTTGTATCGCTTCATGTCGCCGCGCACCGCGGCATCGACCCCTCGCCCGTACCCGCGATCGAAGAGCTCAAGGACGCGCTCGGCAGGCCCTGACCACGAGTAAATCGCCGTGCATCGAGCCGGGCAGGCGCCCGCTACCCTTCCTCGCCTACTTCGAAACAGGATCGACCCAGGAGACGCCAAACCGAATGAATCCCGCCACGACCACCGCACCCGAGACCGCCGCCGACTTCAAGGTCGCCGACCTCTCGCTGGCCGAGTTCGGCCGCAAGGAGATCCGCCTCGCCGAGCACGAGATGCCGGGCCTGATGTCGACGCGCGCGGAGTTCGCCGATTCTCAGCCGCTGAAGGGCGCGCGGATCATGGGCTCGCTCCACATGACGGTGCAGACGGCGGTGCTGATCGAGACCCTGACGGAGCTCGGCGCCGAGGTGCGCTGGGTCAGCTGCAACATCTTCTCGACCCAGGACCACGCGGCGGCCGCGGTCGCCGTCGGTCCCGAAGGCACGCCCGAGAAACCGCAGGGCGTCCCGGTCTTCGCCTGGAAGGGCGAGACGCTGGAGGAGTACTGGTGGTGCACGGACCAGGCCCTGACCTGGCCCGAGCCCGGTCCGGACGGCGAGACCGGCCCCAACATGATCCTCGACGACGGCGGCGACGCGACCCTCCTCATCCATAAGGGTGTCGAGTACGAAGGCACCGGCGAGGTGCCCGGCGACGAGACCGCCGGCTCCGAGGAGGAGAAGGTCATCCTCCGGCTGCTGCGCGACTCGATCGCCCGCGAGCCCGACCGGTTCACCAAGATGGCGCCCGGGATCAAGGGCGTCACCGAGGAGACGACGACCGGCGTCCACCGGCTCTATGAGATGTTCGCCAGCGGCACGCTGCTGTTCCCGGCGATCAACGTCAACGACTCGGTCACCAAGTCCAAGTTCGACAACCTCTACGGCTGCCGCCACTCGCTGATCGACGGCATCAACCGCGCCACCGACGTCATGATCGGCGGCAAGACCGCCGTCATCTGCGGCTTCGGCGACGTCGGCAAGGGCTGCGCTGAGAGCCTCCGCGGCCAGGGCGCCCGGGTGATCGTCACCGAGATCGACCCGATCTGCGCGCTCCAGGCCTCGATGCAGGGCTACGAGGTGCGCACGCTCGACAGCGTCGTCGACAAGGCCGACATCT
>JAWVFN010000217.1:0-5001 GCA_033855935.1 Solirubrobacterales bacterium
TTGACCGGCTCGTGCGAGAACCAGACGAGGCCGAGGCGGAAGAGGTTGTTGAGGTATGCGGGGACCCGGTCGACATGACGGCAGCCGGCCTCGGCGCCGATCATCGTCAGGCCGGGTGCGATCAGCTCCGAACCGATGCCGAGTGGCCGCGCGGTGCGGACGTCGACGGCGGGCTGCGGGCCACGCGCGAGCAGACGCAGGATCCGTCCCTCGTCCGGCGAGATCTCGCCGAGGATGCGCTCGTACGCCGGGTGCATGTCCTCGTCAAAGTGGACGTCGGCCGAGCGCCGCAGCAGTTCGGCGCCGCGCTCGCGCAGCGGCGACCGGCCTTCCCGAGACTCGCCTGGCGCGGCCTCGGGGTCGCGCTCGGCCTGCTCCTCGATGCCGAGCACACGCAGGACGTAATCGCGGGCGTCGGCGCCGGTCGCCCTGAACACTTCGCGCGGGGGCATCCCCGACATCGCCGCGCGCAGCGTCAGCGAGGCGGCGCGGGCGCTGGTCTTGGCGCCCCACTGAGCGGTGCGGATCCAGGCGAAGGCTGTGAGGCGAGCGACGCCGACCGCGGTGCCAACCAGGCCGGTCTCCGCGACGGCGCGAGCCGCGCGCTCGTCCCGATCGGCGGCGGGACGGCCGTTCCCTGGAGTGGGGTCGTCGTTCATCCTGCCCCGAATATCAGCAGGTGCAGGCAGCCTGCGCCGAAACCGAGCACGGCGCCGTGGAGGAGCAGCAGCCACTCGTCCTCGCGCATCGCCGAGCGCAGCATCTCCGAGAAGTCGGAGTGGGGCAGCTCGCGGATCCGCTCGGCGAACAGCTTGCGCACGGCGGCGCTCTGGCGCTCGTTGAAATCCACATCGGAGAGCGGGGTCATCGTGTAGTCGACGGCCTCGGTCGCCACCGATTCGCGCAGACGCTCGTAGCCGGTCGCCCCGACCGCGACCTTGACCGCGGAGCGGGCGATGCCGACGGCGCGATCGAGCGCCGGCCGCAGCGAGGCCTCGATCATCGCCCGCGTCCGGTCCGCGCGGGGGCCGGTGAGCAGCTCGTCGCCGATGTTGCCGAGGGTGACGATGTCGTCGGCGACGATCCGGGCGTATACGTCGGAGACCTCGGGCTGGCGGCGGATGAACAGCCCCTGGATCTTGAAAGGGCCGATCTTGTGCGGCTCGACCGGCTGGAAGATCATCCACAGTCCCACCCAGTTGGTTGTGTAGCCGACGATCACGCCGCAGATCGGCAGCGCCCACCACTGTCCCGGCAGCGCCTGGGTGATGAAAGCGACCGGGATGCCGAGCAGGAAGCCGAAGAAGAAGCCGAAGTTGATCATGAACCGCAGCTCCTTGCGGCCGATGTCGAGGAAGACACGGTTGGCGATCGACGGGTCCTCCTCGAAGCGGCGAATCACCATCAGCTTGACGTCGAGGAGCTGGTCGATGTTGGTGCCGATGTCGTCGGTGACGGCGTGGACGATGTCGGGCAGCTGCTGCTGGACGCGGGCGTGCACGGCCTCGCGAACCCGGGACGGGACGTCGTTCCAGAGCCGGGGGTGCTCGCGCTCCATGATCCGGTCGACGACGTCGCGCATGTCGTCGCGCGAGCTCTCGATGATGTGCTCGGCGATCTTGTCGGGCTCGAGCTGCTGGTAGAACTCGGCCGGGCTGCCGAGCTTGGCGATGCCCTTGTCGACCGCGATCGAGCCCATCTTCGCGGCGCGGGAGGGGATGATCCCCTGCCAGCCGACGCCGCTCTGCATCACGCCCGGGATCTGCTGGATCTTACGCGGCAGCAGCTCGGCGACCGGCGCCAGACCCGGCAGCCTGAACCCCCTGAAGCGCACCGGGTAAAACAGCATCCAGACCCCGCTGAGGTTGGTCAGGTAGCCAATCGCACCTGAGAAAAGCGGGATCGTGATCAGGTTGAGGGTCGCGTGGCTCACGGTTCTCCCGTGGGGGCATTCTCTCCAAGGCCCCCGCAAGAACCTACTACGCTCGCCCTGGTCCGCCCCCGTAGCTCAGTGGACAGAGCGGCTGCCTTCTAAGCAGCGGGTCGCAGGTTCGAATCCTGCCGGGGGCACTGCGCGACTATTCTCCGCCAGACGGGTTAAGAGACACGTATGAGCGCCAGGGGAAATATGCAGAGGCAAGGCCGGCTGGCAGCGGCAGCGTTGGGCGCCGTCGCGGTCGTACTGCTTCTCGCAATCGTCGTGAGTCAGGCCAGTGCGGTTGGGGCTCACGCCGCCAGTAATCAGAAGGGCAAGGCGGGTCCGCTTGTCGTCTCGACCAAGAGCTTCGATCTCTCGGTCATCGACTCGGTTCGCTACGAGGTTTACTGCCCTCGCGGCACGCGGCCCTTCGGCGGGGGAGAGTTTGCGACCCCGGTCGTCGACGACAAGGGCACGGGGATTTTCCCCGACTCATCCGAGCGCCTCGGCGCCCAGCAGGGCTGGCACATCACTGTCACGGAGACGGCCCCCGCGTCACACCACAACGTCACCTTGCAGGCGTTCTGCCGGAAGTTCAAGGGGAACGTGCAGCCGGTAGAGAGCGAGCTCGGTTTCGATGTGCGCCCCGGCGAAACGAAGTCGGCAACCGCGACCTGCCCAGGCAACAAGAAGATCATCAGCGGCGGCTTCCTAACCACCGGTTTCCGCGGCGGCAAGGGAACTTTTCCGGGGATGTACGTCACGCAGTCACGGATGACCTCCCCGCGATCCTGGACGGTCACGGCCGTGGGGGAGCCTGGCGGCACCGGCGGCCAGTTCAACCCAATCGCCTATTGCTTCAAGTCGAAGAAGCCGTTGCTGACGGAGAAGGCAAGCGCGCCGGTGACCGTGCAGGGAGGTGTCACCGCAGGTGGCGCGACAGCGACGGCGGTCGCTCCCTCATGCGGCCGTGGCAAGCACGGGCTTGCCGTCGGCGGCTACAGCGGCGACACCGGACTCCAGTTCTTCGATACCTACCTGAACGGAAGCGGCGCCTGGAGCGTCTCGGCGATCCCGTTCAGCCGCGGCGGCACCTTCACCGCCTACGCCTACTGCTACGCGGGCAAGTAAACCGATTCGCACACGCTTGCGGTCGCGGAGGATCCACCCGCTAGATTGAGTCCCGCGCGGTGGATGTAGCTCAGTTGGTAGAGCTCTCGGTTGTGGTCCGAGCGGTCGCCGGTTCGAGTCCGGTCATCCACCTTCTCTGCTCACCGGCGAACCCGGGTGAAGCGATTCCCTCAACCGCATCGCGGTTCTCGTCGATGTGTTGAAGCGAGAGGTTTGGAAAACGACGAGCGGGACAATCGCAAGGGGATGGCATCGCCGAGGATTCGGAGACTGGGCGTGGCCGGCGCTCTCGTCGCTGCGGCGCTCGCGCTGCTAGCGGCAGCGGCCCTCGCCGGTTTTGGGCCCCGCCTGAAGCCCGGGCTGAAGTCGAAGCGGGTCCTCTCGACCAAGTCGGTGAGCATCAGCGGCGTCGACCATCCCCAGCGCTACCAGGTCTATTGCCCGCGGGGGATGCGGCCCCTCGGCGGCGGCGCGAGCGCCGATCCGCCGCCGGACGCCAGAGGTGGCGGCGCTTATCTGGTTTCCTCCGAGCGGCTCGGCCAGCAGCAGGGATGGCACATCAGCATGGCCCAGGTCGGCAGGAGCGGCACGACGTCGGTCAAGGTGCAGGTGCTCTGTCGGCGCTACCGCGGGAACATCGAGCCCGAGGAGAAGTTCGTCAAGTCGCGCACCTACAAGAACATCGGGCCGGGCGAGACCAAGCAGTTCACCCAGACCTGCCCGAAGGGCAGGGAGCTCGCCACCGGGGGATATCTCTCGAGCCATTTCTTCAGCAACAAGGGCGTCTATGTGACGGAGTCGCGGATGTCGGGTGAGAGGTCATGGACCGTTTCGGCGACCGGCGTCGCCGGCGGCGACGGGGGCCAGATCTCGGCCATCGCGTACTGCGTCGGCTCGCACAAGCCGCTGCTGGCCGAGGTAGCCAGCGCCCCCGCGACCGTGAGCCCCGGGCACAACGGGACGGCGACGACCCCCGATTGCCCGCCAGGCAAGCACCTGATCGCCGGGGGCTACAACGCGCCGCCGACGCTGCGCGTCTTTGCCGGCGCCTTCGCCGGCATGGATAACTGGACCGCGTCGGCGGCGTCGTACACGGGCTCGGGTCAGATCACGGCCTACGGCTACTGCTTGTAGCTGTAGCCGAGGAAGGGCTTCGTCTCGGCGATCTCGCGGATCGCGACCTCCGGTCTCGCCGAGGTCAGCTCGCCCAGCCCCGTGGCGAGTCGCGCAGGCGACCGGCCGATGACAATCAGCATTCCTCACCTCGTCTCGGGCGTCGAACCGTATACGGGTGTGGAAGGCTCTTCATATGCCCGAACCCCTCTCTCCCGCCGGTGACTCCGCGGAGAGCGCGGCGCGCACGCCGTGGCAGGACGTGCCGCCGGGTCTGAGCCCGTTTCCGCGGATCGCCGACTACGCGTTCCTCTCTGATTGCAACACCACGGCGCTCGTTGCACCGAGCGGAAACGTCGAGTGGCTGTGCCTGCCGCGGATCGATTCGCCGAGCGTCTTCGGCTCGATTCTCGACCGCGATGCGGGCGGCTTCCGGCTCGGTCCCGACGGCGTTGAGGTTCCGGCGGCCCGCCGCTATCTCCCCGGGACCCTCGTCGTCGAGACGAGCTGGGTCGTCGACGGCGGCGGCTGGATCATCGTCCGTGACGCGCTGCTGATCGGCCCCTGGCACCACAAGGCGGCGCGCGCCGAGCGCCACAAGCGAACGCCGGCCGACTACGAGGCCGAGCACGTGCTGCTGCGCACCGTCCGTTGCGTCAACGGCGAGGTCCAGCTCGTCATCGACTGCCACCCGGTGCTCGACTATGGCTCAACGCCCGCCGCCTGGAGCCACGCCGGCGGGGGCTACGAAGAGGTCGTCGCCCAGACCGACGGGCTCGACCACGAGCTCCGCCTGACCAGCGATCTGCAACTCGGCATCGAGGGCTCGCACGTCACCG
>JAWVFN010000218.1:0-6091 GCA_033855935.1 Solirubrobacterales bacterium
ACCGCGCCCTGACGATGAAGCCCGACGAACGCAGCCTCCGCGCCGCGCGCCTGCGCGAGATCATCGCCGAGCGCGACCCCGGCGACTGGATCGACGAGCAGCTCGCCGACATCCGCGCCAAGGCCGAAGGGCGCTCGCCGGTCGGCTAGCCGCTGAAGGCTCCTGCGGCTAAGGGATGGCGCGCAACGCTTCCCACGCTTCTTCGGCTGTCGGCTTGCTGATCATGGTGACCGCCAAGCCATCGCGGAGTTTGACGCCGGTCGCCAACCGCAGCTCGACCGCCGCGCCGCTGCCCCGACCGGTTGCCCGAAATCCGATCGTGACGACGACGCAGTCCTCGTCGTCGTCCGCCTCCTCGATGGCCGTATGAATCATCTCCCACGGCTCGTGTAGGGCGCTCCAGAATCGCGTCGCTCCGTCGTGTCCGCGATAGACGGCGTCGAAATCGGGGAAGACGCCAGCCGGGTAGAACTCAACGGCCGGATCGAGGAAGGTGAGCCAGCCGTCGAGATCCGCTTGATTCCAAGCCTCAAACGCAGCGCGAGTCGACTCGACGTTTTCTTGCGACACGACGTAGGCAGTATCGCGTCTAGGGGCGCTCGAAGCCGAAGTCTTCGGCCGAGCCCGGCGGCACCACGGGAGGGCTGCCCAGCGAAAAGACCGGCGCGGGGCTCAGGGTCTCACCGCGCTTCGGTTTGTGCCGAGGGCGATCGCGCCGGGCGGGTTTTTTGGAGGGCTTCTGCTTGTTTGGCTTGACCGGCTTGGGTGCAGGCGGAGGGACCAAGGGCGGCGGGGGCGGCAGCGACGCCTGCGGCAGCCCGACGTCGGGCGCCAGCGGCTTCGGCTTGTCCGAGCCGAGCAGCGAGGGCAGACTGGTAGCGATCGCCACGGCGAGCAGGATGCCGGCACCGATCTTGGCGACCGAGTCCCAGCGGATTTGATCGAGCCTCACGTCAGCTTGAGGGCGCGGCTGCGGCGGTTCTCCCCCCGCTATAGTCGCCCGCCGCGTACCTATGGCAAGAAATTACGAACTCGTATTGATGCTCGACCCCGAAGTCTCGGATGCCGACCGGGACAAAGTCGTCGATGACGTCCGCAAGCAGCTCGAGGCCGGCGGCACGCTCGACCACGCCGACAACTGGGGCACGCGCAAGATGGCCTACGAGATCAACCTGCGAAACGAGGCCGACTACCGCTTCTTTCGCTTCCAGGGCGACAACGCCCTGCTCGAAGGGCTCGACCACAACCTGAAGATCGTCGACGCGATTCTCCGCTTCCGCCTCTTCAAGGTCGATCCCGAGTCGCCCACGACGGCGCCTCCGGTCTCGGGCCAGCCCGCCCCGGGCGGCTCCGATCGCCCGTCCGACGACGAGGCGTAGCCCGAAATCCCCAAAGTGGGTCTTTTCACTGAACCCGGGGGGCGGGAAAACGCCGTGCCGCGACTTAAGATGGCACCTCGATACCAAAGGAGCTGAGCAAGTGGCTGCAACCAACATCAACGTAGTTGCCCTGACTGGCAACTTGACCAAGGACCCGGAGCTTCGGACCACGGGCGGGGGCACATCCGTATGCAAGTTGCGGGTCGCCGTCAACAGTCGCCGCAAGGACGGACAGAGCGGCGAGTGGATCGACAAGCCCAACTACTTCGACGTCACCGTCTTCGGCGCGCAGGGAGAGAACTGCGCCAACTACCTCTCGAAGGGACGTCCCGTCGCCGTCGAGGGTCGCCTCGAGTGGAGCGAGTGGGATGCCTCTGACGGATCGGGCAAGAGGAGCAAGGTCGAGATCATCGCCAACTCGGTCCAGTTCCTCGGTTCGCGCTCGGACAACCCGGGCGGCGGCAACGGAAACGGCTTCGAGGCCAAGAGCGACGTGCCCGCCGACACCTCCGACTTCGAGCCCGCCGAGGCCGGCTCGTCGTCGAGCGCCGGCGACGACATCCCGTTCTAGGGGACACCAGCCGCTCTGAAGGAGAGCGGCTTGTGACCTCTGGCTGGCTATCATTCCGCGTTCCGCGCCGCGCCAAGTGCGCGGCGCAAACGTCTTAAGACCCATGCCCAGACAGCAGAAACCACAAGAAAGCGGTAATCGGCGCCGGCGAGGCCCCTCCGATCGCTACCGGCCGCGCAAGTACGCGCGCCTCAACGTCGACAACATCGACTACAAGGACTTGAACACGATGCGCCGCTTTCTCTCTGACCGCGGCAAGACCCGCTCGCGCCGCGTCACCGGGCTCTCCCGCCGCCATCAGAAGCAGCTCGCGACCGCCGTCAAGCGGGCCCGCGAGCTGGCTCTGCTGCCGTACGTCGGCGAGCGCTAGGAACGGCGATGGCGCAGGCGGTTCTGCTCTCCGATGTCGAGAATCTCGGCTCCGCCGGCGAGGCGGTCGACGTCTCGCCCGGCTATCTGCGGAATTACCTGATCCCGCGCAAGCTCGCCCAGCCCGCGACCAAGGGCTCGCTCGAGGAGGCCCAGCGCCGCCGCGAGCGCGCCGAGGAGGCCGAGAAGCTGGCGACCGAGAAGGCCGGCGAGAACGCCGCGCTGCTCTCCAAGACCGTGCTGACGATCAACCACCAGGCGGGCGAGGACGGAAAGCTCTTCGGCTCGGTCACGACGACCGAGATCGCCGAGGCGATCCAGGCCGCTCGTGGGATCAAGGTCGAGAAGAAGAAGATCCGCCTCGACGAGCCGATCCGCGAGGTCGGCACCTACATGGTCGAGATCGAGGTCGGTGGCGGCCAGACCGCCGGCGTCAAGACGATCGTCGCCGAAGCCAAGGAATAAACGCGGCGTTAGCGGGTTCGCCTCTGCAGGCGTGAGCCCGGTGTGTTTTTCTTGCAGCGGGGCAGTATCGACGACTATTTCCTAGCCGCCGCAGCCTCAACAAACATGTAGGGGATGTCCCCCAACGGGCGACCCCCGCAACCGGAAGAGGCTTTGGCGACCGCACAACAGGCAAACGTCCCGCCGCAGAACCTCGAGGCCGAGGAATCCGTGCTCGGGGCGATGATGGTCTCCGAGTCGGCGATCAACCCGGTCGTCCTCGACGTCCGCCTCAACGCCGAGGACTTCTACAAGGACCAGCACCGCAAGATCTTCGCCGCGATCCTGCGGCTCGAGGGCGGCGGGCAGCCGGTAGACGCGATCAGCGTCGCCGAGAACCTCGCCCAGCACGGCGAGCTCGACGGAGTCGGCGGCCGCGACCACGTCGCGAGCCTCTCCGCGACCGCTCCGGCGCCGGGCAACGCCCGCCACTACGCCGAGATCGTCCAGCAGAACTCCCTGCTGCGCCGCCTTATCGCCGCCGGCCAGACGATCCAGGAGTCCGTCGCCAACCGCGAGGATGAGCCCAAGCAGCTCGCCGAGCGCGCCGAGGCGCTGCTGTTCAAGGTCGCCCACGAAGAGCACGCCTCCGACTTCCGCGACATCGGCTCGATCCTCGACGACGAGCTCGAGAAGCTCGAAGAGCTCTCCAAGGGTGACCATGACGTCGTCGGCACCCCGTCGGGCTTCCGCGACCTCGACGACGTCACCGGCGGCTTCCGCGCCGGCAACCTGATCATCGTGGCTGCGCGCCCGTCGATGGGTAAATCTGCCCTTGTCTGCAACATCGCCGAAAACGCTTCGGTCAAGCACGATCGGGCCGTCGCGATGTTCTCGCTGGAGATGTCGGAGGCGGAGCTCGCGCAGCGCTTCATCGCTACGCAGACCCGGATCTCGAGCGACCGCCTGCGCAAGGGCCGCGTCGCCCGCGACGACTGGCCGAGCGTGGTTCGAGCCTGCAACAAGCTCGACAAGGCACCGCTGTGGATCGACGATTCCTCCGACCTCGGCCTGCTCGAGCTGCGGGCCAAAGCGCGGCGCCTCCATGCCCAGGAGAAGAACAACGGCCGCGAAGGCCTCGGCCTGGTGATCGTCGACTACCTGCAGCTGATGCGCGCCGAGGACCCGCGAACCAACCGCGTCGAGCAGGTCAGCCAGATCAGCCGTGGGCTGAAGATCCTCGCCCGCGAGCTCGAGATCCCTGTGATCGCCGTCTCCCAGCTCTCGCGCGCGCCCGAGCAGCGCCCCGACAAGCGCCCGATCCTCTCCGACCTTCGCGAGTCCGGCGCGATCGAGCAGGACGCCGACGTCGTCGGCTTTCTCTACCGCGACGAGTACTACAACAGGGAAGAGACCGAGGACCCGGGCGGCGCGGAGCTGATCATCGCCAAGCACCGCAACGGGCCCGTTCGCACGATCCGGCTCGCCTTCCTCGAGCACTACCCCAAGTTCGCCGACCGGGCCCGCTCAGAGCCGCCGGTCGAACAGCTTTCCGGCGAGGCGCCGCCGATGACCAATGGCAGCTCCAACGGCACCGAGGACGAGGACGACGGCGGCTTCGGGCTCGCCGAGGACTTCTAGGGTGGCCGGCGAGATGGCGCCAACGTGTCAGTTCGGAACCTGCGACGGCTCGGGCTGGATCCTCGGCCCGGAGGACATCGCCCGGGCGTGCGAGTGCCGCGAGCGGCGCCAGGCCAAGGCGCGGACCAGCGGCGTCTCCTCGGTGATCCCGCGGCGCTACCGCGGCGTCTCCTTCGAGCGGCCGCCGGTACCCGCGCTTTTCGCGCCCGCCGTCGACATGACCCGCAGCTTCTGCTCAGAGCTCGAGGCCAACCTCGCCCACGGCAAGGGCATGTGGTTCACCGGCGACGTCGGAACGGGCAAGACGACGCTGGCGATGATCGTCTCGAAGACCGCGATCGAGGCGGGGCACTCGGTGATCATCTACTCGCTGCCGAAGCTGCTGGCCCGGATCCGCCGCACCTACGACGCCGGGCTCGGCGAGGACTCCTACCTCCAGCTCTTCGAGCGGCTGGCATCGGTCGACCTCCTCCATATCGACGACCTCGGCGCCGAGAAGCGCACCGACTGGGTCCTCGAGCAGCTCTACGCGCTGGTCAACGAGCGCTACGAGCGCGGTCGCTCGATCGTGGTCACAACCAACCTTCCCGCGGCCGCGCTCCAGGAGCAGATCGGCGAGCGCACGGTGTCGCGGCTGACCGAGATCTGCGGCCACAACGTCGCCCCGATGCACGGCAAGGACCTCAGACTCGCCTCTTAGCTGCGGTCCGGCCGCAAGCCGTCCGCCGCATCTCCATACTTTTGCGCGTGCCTGGAACCGTGATCGTCGGCGCCCAGTGGGGCGACGAGGGAAAGGGAAAGATCACCGACCTGCTCGCCGAGCGGGCCGACGTGGTGATCCGTTTTCAGGGCGGAAACAACGCCGGCCACACGATCGTCCGCGGCGACGACGTCTACAAGCTGCACCTGGTCCCCTCGGGGATCCTCTACCCGGGCAAGATCTGCGCGATCGGCAACGGGGTCGTCATCGACCCGGGCGTTCTGATCGACGAGATGGACGGGCTGCGGCGCCAGGGCATCGACGTCAGCGGGCTGAAGATCTCGGCCAACGCCCACCTGATCATGCCCTACCACGTGAAGCTCGACACGGCGGGCGAGTCGAAGCTCGGCAAGCTCTCGATCGGCACCACGCGCCGCGGAATCGGCCCCTGCTACGCCGACAAGGCGTCGCGGCTCGGGATCCGGGTCCAGGATCTGCTCGACGAGAAGATCCTGCGCAAGAAGATCATGGCCGCGATGGACCCCAAGGCCCAGCTCCTGCGCCCGTTCGCCAAGGACCCCGAGCTCGACCTCCAGACGATGACGCAGGAGTACCTGACCTACGGCAGCCAGATCGAGCCGCACATCGCCGACACGGCGCACATGTGCTGGGACGCCCTCGACCGCGACGCGACCGTCCTCTTCGAGGGGGCCCAGGCGACGATGCTCGACCTGGACCACGGGACATATCCGTTTGTGACCTCCTCGAACCCGGTGGCGGGGGCGGCCTGCGTCGGCGCCGGCGTCGGCCCCCACGACATCGACGAGGTCTGGGGGATCGCCAAGGCCTACGCGACGCGAGTCGGCTCGGGCCCGTTCCCGACCGAGCTCTTCGACGAGACCGGCGATCTGATCCGCGAGCGCGGCGGCGAGGTCGGTACGACCACCGGTCGCCCCCGCCGTTGCGGCTGGATGGACCTGGTCGCGA
>JAWVFN010000219.1:0-3238 GCA_033855935.1 Solirubrobacterales bacterium
GTGGCGCCACCGGCCCGCCGACGTGGAGGACGTGCTCCCCGCCGATCAGCTCGCCGAGCTCGGCCGAGGCCTCACCGACCGTCGATTCCGAGGGCCGGTTGAGGACGAGGCCGAAGGCGCCCTCCTCGGCGTGCTCGACGACGAGGACGACCGAGCGCGCGAACCAGTCGCCCATTACGGGCGAGGCGATCAACAGCTGTCCGGCGAGGCTCTCACTCATCCGCCTAGATTAGGGTTGCGGCGTGAGCGTCACCCTCTACGGGACCGAGCCGTCGAACCCGTCCCAGGCCGCGCGGCTGATGCTCGAGCACAAGGGCATCGACCACGACGTCGTCTGGCTGCTGCCCGGCCTCCATCCTCAGCTCGTGCGGTTGCGCGGCTTCCGCGGCAACACCGTGCCGGCGCTCAAGCTCGACGGGCGCAAGGTCCAGAACTCGCGCGAGATCTCGCGGGCGCTCGAGGAGGCCCAGCCTGAGCCGCGCCTCTTCCCCGAGGACCCGGGCGAGCGGATCGCGGTCGAGGAGGCCGAGCGCTGGGGCGAGGAGGAGTTCCAGAACGTGCCGCGGATCATCTACCGCTGGATGGCCGCCCACAACCAGCAGATGCGGACGGCCGTCGCCCGGGAGGTCGGAGTCCCGCTGCCCGCGGTAGCTGCCGCAGTCAACGCCCCGGTCGCCAAGCGGCTCTCGAACAAGGCGGGTGGAGGCGACGAGGACGTGCGCGAAGCGATCGCCGGCCTTCCCGCGATGCTCGACCACATCGACGAGCTGATCGCCCGCGGGGTGATTGGCGGCGATCAGCCCAACGCCGCCGACTTCCAGATCGCTCCCTCGGTGCGGATCCTGCTCGGCATGGAGGACACTGCGCCGCTCCTCGAGGGCCGCCCCTGCGCGGACTGGGCGATGCGCTGGCTGCCCGACATGCCGGTCGAGGTCTCGTCCTACCTGCCGCCGGAATGGCTCGAGCCCGTCTCGGGCTAGCCTCGGCCTGGATCGGCGGGGGCGCGCTCGCCCTCTGGCTCGTATTCCGGCACGGCTTCGCCAACTACGACACGTTCTATGCCCTGGTCTGGGGCAACGAGATCGCCCACGGCCACTCGCCCGACTACAGCGCCGCGCTGCCGCCGACCCCGCACCCGCTGGCAACCCTGTTCGGCGTCCTCGCTTCGCCCCTCGGCGACGGCGCTCAGACCGCCGCGGTGGTCGTCGCCTTCATCTCGCTAGCCGCGATCGGCTACCTCATCTACCGACTCGGCGAGCTCTGGCTCAATCGCTGGGTGGGTCTGCTCGCCGCGGCGATCGTCCTCACGCGCGTCCCGATTCTCGACTATGGCTCGCGCGCCTACGTCGACCTGCCCTACATCGCTTTCGTCCTCGGCGCGCTGCTGATCGAGATCAAGCGGCCGCGCTCGGGCTGGCCGGTGCTCGCGATGCTCGGCCTGGCCGGCCTGCTGCGCCCCGAGGCGTGGCTTTTCTCGGGTGCTTACCTCCTCTACCTCGCTTACACCGACCCCGAGAGGCCGAAGGGCCGGTTGACCCCGATAGGCGCGCTGGTCGACCCCGGCGCCCTCCTGCCTCTGACTCTCCTCGCGGCGGCCGCGCCGCTCGCCTGGGCCGCCTTCGACCTGGCGGTGACCAGTGATCCGCTCTATTCGCTGACCGGCACCAAGGACACCGTCTCGACCCTGAACCGCCCGACCGGACTGTTCGACGCCCTGCGGCTGGCGCCGCGGCGGATCGGCGAGATCCTCCGCGAGCCGGTCCTGCTCGGCGCTGCGGTCGGGATCGTGCTCACCGCCTGGAAGCTGCGCAAGCAAAGTGCCCTGATGCTGGCGGCGACGGTGGTATCGCTCGGCGCGTTCCTGTTACTGGCGACGGCGGGGCTCGCGGTGATCACCCGCTACCTCCTCCTCCCCTCGACGATCCTCGCCCTGTTCGGCGCCGCCGGCGTCCTCGGCTGGCTCTCGCTCGATCGCGACGACCCGTGGCGGATGCGGTGGGCTGCGTGCAGCGCGGTCGTCGTCCTAGCGATCCTCGTCTTCGTCCCCCAGCAGGCCAACCGGCTCTCCGACCTGCGCGCCAGGGCCGGCGACCAGGAGCAGATCCGCAACGACCTCCATGACGTCACCGAGGTGAGAAGCTTCGACGAGAGCTGCCCGAATGTCGCGATCCCGAGCACCCAGGGCGTGCCGCTGCTGGCGCTCTGGCTCGACCGGCGCCCGTCGCAGATCTCGACTTCCTCCGTGCCCCCCGCCGGCTACCTGATCGCACCGGCAAACCCCGTCGTGGCAAAACTGTTCGCCCTCGACCCCAACGACCCGGCCTCGAAGGGCGCCGCCGCGAGTGGGATCAACCCACGGCTGGGGACGACCGCCGCCAACTCCTCGTGGCTCGTCTTCGGCCGCTGCCTGCCGGGCTAAACCGCGAAGACGCCGATCAGGCCCTTGATCACCAGCAGGGCGCCGATGCCGCCGGCGCCGTAGACGGCGGCGCGGCGCCCGGTGCGGCCGATCCAGGCCTTGAAGCGATCGACGGCGCGCGGCGTCCACTCGGGAGCGAACGTATAGCCGATCAGCGGTATCTCGAGCAGCATCAGCATGATCAGGTTGAAGACGAGGACCGTGCCGACGGTCTCGGCAGTGCTCAGGTCCTGGTCGGCTATCCGGTGGAGACCGACGATGTAGGAGCCACCGGGGAGCGTCAGCGCGGCGCCGACGACGAAGGCGATCCTGGGGGAGCCCTTGTCGAGGGTGCGCCGCCAGCGCGGCGGCCCCTTGGGCTTCTTCCTCTTCGCGGAGCGCTTGGCGAGGCGGCGCTCTTTGCGCCGTTGGTCGGCGCCGGTTCCGAGCACCACCGCGATCACGATCAGGAGCCCACCGATGACGAGGTCGGCGGCTGGGCTGAGCGTCTTCTGGGTCGTGCTCGTCGCGCCCGAGTCCTGGAGGGCGAAGACGATGACGAGCCCCAGGGTGATGCTGGTCATCATCGCGCCGAGCAGGTAACCAACGAGCATCCGCTTGGGGTGCTCGAGCAGCAGCATCACGGTCGTCGCGCCGAGCAGCGTTGGATTGAGCGCCGCGGTAAACGCGAATACGAAGACCTCGCCCACGGCATAAGTATGGACCGTGCACCCGACCTCGAGGTTGGGCCATCGGGGAACTCGTCTCGGTCAGCTCGGGCCAGGCTGTTCTGCGGCACACGGCGGCGGTCGCTTAAGGCTGCTTCCTTCCGGACCTGAC
>JAWVFN010000220.1:0-4812 GCA_033855935.1 Solirubrobacterales bacterium
GCCGGTGTCGACAGCCTGGCCGCCGATCTTGGGGTTGGTCACTGCGCCGTTCTTCAGCTTCTTGGTGTTGATCGCGCCGTTCTTGATCTGGCCGCCCTTGATCAGCTTGTGCCCGGCCCAGGCGACGCCGCCGGCGAGGACGAGGAAGACGGCGATCGTCGACATCACGTTGGCGTAGGTGAGCTTGCCGGCGAATGTCTTCGGTCCCCGCCTCACGTGCTTGGGTGGCCCTCGCCCGGCCAGGGCGAGAGCATCAGCACGATCCGCGCGTCGCTCTTCGCCCGTATCTCGTGGCGCTCGTTGGGATCGAAGACTGAGAGAAACCCCGGGCCACCGCCAACGGTCTCTCCGTCGGCGTCGATCTCGATCTCGCCGTCGGTGACGATCAGCGTCGCTCGCTCGTGGACCTGGTGGTCGCCGAGCTTCTCGCCGGCGGACAGCTGGATCACGATCGCCCGGCCTTCCTTCTCTGAATCGAGAATGACCGGCTTACGCGGTTCCACCTCGAGGTTGTTGATGTCCCAACTCTCCACTCGCGCGCACTCTACCCTGGCCCGCGGAATGGTGATCGCAATAGACGGCCCCGCCGGGGCCGGAAAATCGACAGTCGCACGAGCCGTCGCGAAGGCGCTCGGCTTCACCTACCTCGACTCCGGGGCGATGTACCGATCGGTGGCGCTGGCGGGGCTCGATGCCGGCGCCGACCTCGACGACCCCGCTGCGATGGGGAAGCTTGCCTCCGGCCTCGAAATCTCGATGGAGGACGGCAAGGTGATCCTCGACGGCCGTGACGTCTCCGAGGAGATCAGGAAGCCCCGGGTCTCGGCCGCGGCGTCGCGAGTCTCGGTCCACCCCGAGGTCCGCTCGGAGATGGTCCTGCGCCAGCGCGCCCTGATCGAGGCCGGTGACTACGTCGCCGAGGGGCGGGACATCGGCACGGAGGTCAGCCCCGAGGCGCCGCTAAAGGTCTATCTCACCGCCAGCCCTGAGGAACGAGCCCGCCGCCGCGCCGCCGAGAACGGCGAGGCAGTCGACGAGGTTCTCGCCGCCCAGAGCGAGCGCGACTCGCGTGACCGCGAGCGCGAGCACGGCGCCCTGCGCGCCGCCGAGGACGCCGTCGAGATCGACACCACCGGGCTCAGCGTCGACGACGCCGCCGCGCGCGTGGTCGAGATCGCTCGAGAGCGGGAGCTGGCGTGAGGCCGAAGGTCGCCGTCGTCGGCTTCCCCAACGCCGGCAAGAGCACTTTGGTCAACCGGCTCGCCGGCGGGCGCGAGTCCGTCGTACATCACGAACCTGGCGTGACGAGGGATCGGGTGTCCCGGGAGGCCGAATGGAACGGCGTCGCCTTCGATCTGATCGACACCGGCGGCGTCGATCTCGCCGACGATGACGATCTCGCGCGCGCGGTCCAGTCCCAGGCGCGGACCGCGATCGACGAGGCCGACCTGGCGCTGCTCGTCGTCGACGCCAGCCGCGGCCTCGGCCCGGGCGAGGCCGATCTCGCGAACCTCCTGCGCCGTTCCGACAAGCCGGTGGTCGTCGCCGCCAACAAGATCGACGGTGTCAGGGACGAGCCGCTTGCAGCCGAGCTCAACAGCCTTGGGCTCGGAGAGCCGGTTCCCGTTTCGGCCGCCCACGGCCTGGGGACAGGCGACCTGCTCGACCGAGTAACCGAGGTCCTCGGAAAACCCGACGCCGAGCCCATCCCCGACGAGGACAGCCCGGCGCGGCTGGCGATCATCGGCCGCCCCAACGCAGGCAAGTCCTCGCTGCTCAACGCGTGGCTCGGAACCGAGCGCGCGATCGTCTCGCCGACGGCGCACACCACACGCGACTCGATCGACACCGAGCTCGAGTACGAGGGCCGGCCGCTCGTCCTCGTCGACACCGCCGGCCTTCGCCGGCGGGCCAAGGTCGCCGGGACGGTCGGCTACTACTCGCAGCTGCGCACCGAGTCCGCCGCCGAGCGCGCCGATGTGGCGATCATCGTCTGCGACGCCTCCGAGGGAATCACCGCCGAGGACCTGCGTGTCGCCGAGCTGGCGATGCGAACCGGCTGCGCGACGATCGTCGCTCTCAACAAATGGGACCTCGTCCCCGGCGAGGAGGCGGAGGCGCGGCTGATCGACGCCAGGCGCCGGGTCGCGACGAAGCTGCGCCAGCGCCCGCCGGTGCTGACCAGCTCGGCCACCGAGGGCCGCAACCTCGACAAGCTGCTCGCCGCGGCGCTCGACCTCGCCGATCGCGCCACCCAGCGGATCCAGACCGCCGAGCTCAACCGCTTCCTCGCCGACGTCATCGCCGAGAACCAGCCTCCGGCAAAACGCGGGCGGCGCCTACGGCTCTACTACGCCGCCCAGATCGAGCGGCGCCCGCCGCGGTTTGCGATCCAGGTCAACGACCGCGGCCTGATCGACCGCTCCTGGGCCTTCTTCCTCGAGAAGCGGCTGCGCGAGACCTACGCCCTCGAGGGCGTGCCGGTGATCATCGATTACGTCGAGCGCTCCGGGCGGCACCGTTCAGCCGCCGATCGGACCGGCTCGCAGCGGTCCAAGCATCGGCTATAAGGCGAGCCGCGATGCGCCGACCCAGTCTCCGGGGAGACCGGAAGAAGAAACCTGCGAAGAAGCCGCGCAAAAAGGTGGCGAAGCCCAAGCGCCCGCGCGACGTCCGCTTCCGCACCGCGACCAGGGTCAAAGCGGTCGGTTACGGGCTCCGCGAGCAGGCCTGGAGACTCTCGCGCGGCGCCGAGAAGGTCGAGAGGCGGATCACGCCGCTGTGGACCAAGCGCTCGAAGGGGACCCGGAGGAGGGTGCTCGCGGTCGCCGGAGTCCTCGCGCTCTATGCCCTGCTCAAGTTCACCCCCGTTCCCGGCGTGCCCTGCGAGATCTCGGCTGCCAAGGAGTGCCCGCCCGGCGACGCCACGGTGAAGCTGGTGCCGGCGAGCGCCCTGCTCTACGCGCACATGACGCTCGACGGCAACACCGCCGAGCTCAAGCGCCTCGACACCACGGCGGCGCCGATCTCGCGCCGCGACGAGGTCGTCCAGACGCTGATCGACGCGGCGACCCCGGCCACGAGCGCGCCGATCAACTTCGCCGAGGTCCGGCCCTGGGCAGGCAACGACTTCGCGGTCACGGTCGTCCCCGGCAACAAGGCGCCGCCGTCGGAGGCGGCGATCGTCTCGATCGACGACCGCAAGGGCGCCCAGGCGTTCATCGCCAAGATTGCCCCGGGGGCGCCGCGGAAGCCGAAGACCAAGGGCCAGGCGATCCAGACCTACGCCAACGGCTTCGCCGACGCGATCAGCGGCGACTTCCTGTTTGCCGGCGACGAGGCCGCGGTGCGCGAGCTGCTCGCGACCCAGCAGGGCGGGGTCAAGAGCCTGAGCGACGATTCGACCGCGAGCAAGGTCCGCGGCGACCTTCCCGACAATCGCTTCGCCGACGTCTACGTCTCGGGAACCGGCGTGCAGAAGCTGCTGGCGCCGAGCACCTCGACCGCGGCCACCCAGCTCGAGACCTTCGTCGACTACAAGGCGACCCGCGGCTTTGCGGCCGCGGCGATCGCCCAGGACAACGGGATCGAGATCGAGCTTGTCAGCGCCCTCGACGCGGCCAAGGAGAAGAAGAGCCCCAACGTATTCACGACGTTGCCCGAGTTCCGCCCACTGCTGACGCGCGACGTCGGCGCCAACGCGATCGCCTACTTCGGCATCGGCGACGCCGGCTCCAGCCTCGGGACGCTGCTGAAGCGCGCAGGCAGCGCCCAGCCGGGGCTCGGCGCCGCGCTCGCGGCCTTTTCGCAGCGCCTGCAAGCCGAGGCCAAGGTCAACCCGGCGAAGGACCTGCTGCCGGCCCTCGGCGGCGAGGCGGCGCTGGTCGCCGAGCCGACGGCAACCGTCCCCTACGCGAGCCTGATCGTCGACGGCGTCGACGAGGCCAAGGCGCGAGCGGCTCTCGCCCGCCTCCAGGGGCCGCTCGTCCGCGCGATCGGCGTCCCGGCGGGCTCCGGTCCGCTGCCCGGGTTCCAGGCCGTAGACATCGGCGGAGTGACGGCGAGCTCGCTGCAGATCTCGCCGCTGATCACGCTCACGTACGCGATCTTCGACGGCAAGCTGGTGATCTCGACCCAGCCCGCGGGGGTCGCGCAGGTGAAGAAGGCGGGCAGCGGCAGCCTGGCCTCGGCCGCGACGTTCAATGACGCCACGCAGCATCTCCCCGCCACCGTCTCGTCGCTAGTCTTCCTCAACCTCGACGAGCTTCTTGACCTCGCTGAGCGACTTGGCAGGATTGAAGATCCCTTGTACGCAGCTTTCCGTGACGACATCCGCAAGCTCCACGCAATCGCCGTCGGCGTCAACGCCGTCGGCGACGAGCTGCGCTCGCGTCTGTTCGTGACGATCAAATAGACACCCGACTGGAGGAACGACCCACCGTGAGCAACGCCCCGCTGGCCGAGAACGAGCACCTCTTCACCTCGGAGTCCGTGACCGAAGGCCATCCCGACAAGGTCTCCGATCAGATCTCCGATGCCGTGCTCGACGCGGTCATGGCCCACGGCGAAGGCGAGGAAGCCCGCGTCGCCTGCGAGACGCTCGTCAATACGAACCTCGTCGTCATCTCCGGTGAGATCCGCACCGAGGCCAAGCTCGACCTCGACGCGATCGCGCGAGAGACGATCCGCGAGATCGGCTACGACGGCTTCGACCCGAACTTCGGCGCCGACACGGTGGAGGTGATGCAGCGGATGGACCAGCAGTCCGCCGACATCGCCCAGGGCGTCGACGCGGCGCAGGAGGCACGCGAG
>JAWVFN010000221.1:0-10682 GCA_033855935.1 Solirubrobacterales bacterium
GGCGACACCACCGCCGAGACGCGCGAGGCCTTGGCCAACATCTGGCTGCTCGGGCTGACCGGGCGCCCACAGGTCTCCGGGGCTACGGGCTCATCGACCAAGTCGTAAACAGCCCGGTGTAGATGACAAGCAGCGGCAGCATCGCGGCGATCACACGACCGACGCGGTTCCTCTCGCGCGCCCAGAGCGCCAAGGTGATCCACAGCGGGAACAGGACCAACATGAACCGCGGCAGAGACATCAGCGGCTCGTCGGTGGCCGGCACCGACAGCGGCAGCGCCAGCGCGGTCACGGTCCAGACGGTGTAGGCGGGCGGAAGCCGGCGGCGGCCTTCGAAGACGAGCCAGCCGGCGAGGCAGAGGAAGCCGAATTCGACGATGTCGCGCACCGCCATCCCGGTCGCCAAGAGCCCGGTCGGCGCCCCCGCGACACCCGGAAGAGCGTCGCCGGGAACGAGCTCGAAGACACCGCGGATAGCGGCCCAGGCGCCGAGCGGGACGGCTGCCAGCGGCGCGAACGCCCGATCCCACTGGCTCTGGGCCGAGAAGGCGCTCAGCGGGTCGCCGGTGCTGAGCCCGAGAAAGACCAGGTAGGCGATGAGCCCGAGCGGCACGAGGGCGAGCCAGGCGAGCTCTGGCGCCGGCCGGTGACGTGGCCGCCGGTCAGCGCCGAAACCGCGCGGTGGCCGGTCGGCGCGGGGCCCGTAGAGGTAGATGAAGACCAGCGGCAGGAGCAGCAACATCCCGGTCGAGCGCGTTGCCGCCGCCAGCGCGCCGAGAACCCCCGCCGGCGCCCAGCGGCCGAGCCGAGCGCAGTAGATCGCTCCGACCGAGACGACGAGAAACAGCGACTCCGAATAGACGGCAGAGAGGACGAAGGCGCTCGGCAGGAACGCCGTGATCCGCACCACGTTGCGGGCGTCGATCGCGTCGAAGTCGAGCATCACCAGGCGGTGGAGCAGGTAGAGCGCGACGACCCCGAGCGTCGAGGAGATCACGATGCCGGCGAACAGCGCCGAGCCCGTCAGCGAGCCTCCGACCGTGATCAGCATCGGCAGCAGGGGGAAGAAGGCCGGGCGGCCGTTCACCTCGTAGCCGTGCTGCGAGATCGCCAAGAACCAGGCGGAATCGAAACGGGCCGCCGGCGCCGCGAGCAGATCGGCGAGGTGGTTGTAGGAGAAGGTCAGGTAGAGCGGGTCGAGCCGCGCCGGCGCCCCGGTGGTCGTGCCGAAGACCGCGAGCGCCGCCAGGCCGCCGATCCAGATGACTGCCCGCGACGCCCAGAAGGCCGAGACGGCGTCGGCGATCGCCAGTCGGCGGGCGCCGACATCGGGTGCCCCAACCAGCTCAAGTGCAGTCGCCTCCCGCTCGGTCACGGGCCGCGATCCTGTCAGGACTACCTGAATTACTCGTGAATGTCGGGTGAACGGTCGAGGACCGCGCCGGCGTCGCGCTCGAGGCGCAGCCACGTGCCGCGTTCCTCCTGCTGCGACCAGAGGCTGACGAAGCGCTCGAACAGCACGCGCCTGCGAGCCGTCAGGCTGACGGCGAGGACCTCGAGCCCGCGGTAGGCAGTTCGGTTCGGCGCCTCGGCCGCGATCTTCGGGTCGAGGTCGGGGGCGTCGCCGGCGCGCTCGGCGACCACGGCCGCGTCCTCGGCGCGCAGGTCCTCGATGTGGGCGAGGACGCGGGGCAGCATCACGTCGCAGTCGTGGATCTCGCCGAGCGCGTCCTGTAGATCTCGGGCCTGTCGCCGTGCGGTTTCGGCTGGATGCCCGAAGCAGAACCCGGTCAGCTCGAGCACGTAGCGCAGGCGCTTGGCGGCGATCCTCAGGTCGTGTTGCGCCTTGGCCGCTTGCGGCTTCAGCGCTTTCGGGGCGAGACCGCGCACCTCGCCGAGGCGGACGAGCACGATTCGCGCGGCGTTCTCGTCGAGGCGGCCCTCAGGGTCGAGCTTCTTGACGGCTCGGGCCTTCATCGCGCTGCGGCCGCCAGGCCTTGAAGGCGCCGATTGAGGTCGGCGAGCGCGCCGCCGGCGACGAGCGGCTCGAGCTCACGGTTGGCGGCCTCCTGCTCCTCGCGCAGACGATCGACCAGCGCGTTGATGCCCGGCTGGTCGGCGCTCGGCATCTCACCGCCGAACGAACGCACGGCCTTGATCGTCACGTCGCGGTCGCGGCGCTCGCCGAGCGCGTCGGCGAGCGACTTCACGTCTCGAAGCGCCCGGCGGAACTCCTTACCCGGAAAGCACTCCTCGAAGACCTCGAGCGCCGCCCGCAGCCGCCGGCTCGCCACCCGCATGTCGTGCAGCCGCTCGACGTCGGAGATATCGAGGACGTCCTTCGAATGCGCGATCAGCTCCTCGGACCTGGTCGCGATCGTCCGCGCGGCCGCGTCGGCGTAGCGTTCGCCGGCGGAGAGTTGGATCGGCCGGGCCTTGGCCACGCCAAGAACATAACCGTGCCTCCTCCGCTTCGCGTCCGGGGCGCGGACTAGTCAGGCAGCAAGTGCTTCAGCAGACGAGCCGTTACTCGAGCCGTTGAGGAGCTCGAGGATCACGCCCTCGCGCAGGCCGCCCTTACCGATCTGGAGCGGCTGCCCGAGCATCTGCGAGAGCTTCTCGAGCAGCAGCACTCCGGAGGGCAGTAGCCGCACCCGCCGCGCGTCGAGTTCGAAGCGTTTCGCCACCTCCGAGATCTCATCGGTGGCGAGCACGCGGACGGCCCGCTCGAGCGTCTCGTATTCGAGCACGGCACCGACCAACGTCCGCAGCGACGTAGCGCTGCCGCCGACGGCGACCGCCTGGTCGGGCTGGGGAAACTCGACCCCCTCGAAGAAATTGTCGATGTGCTCGCGCAGCGCGCGGAGCTCGGAGGCCGACGGCGGGTCGCCTTCGAGGTGGTCCTCGGTCAGCGAGCCCGAGCCGATCTCGAACGACCGCACCTCGGTGGACCCCTCCTCGGTGGTGCCGAAGACGACCTCCGACGATCCGCCGCCGACGTCGACGACGGCGATCGTGCCCTCGACCGGGTGACCGAGCGCCTTGCTCGCGCCGAGAAACGCGAGTCGGCCTTCCTCCTTGTCGCTGAGGACCTCGACCACGATCCCCGCGCTGTCGCTGATCTCTTCGACTATCTCCTTGCGGTTCTTGGCCTCGCGGATGGCGGCGGTCGCGACGATCCGGAACTGCTCGGCGCCGAGCTCCTTCGCGAGTCGCACCTGGGTGGCAACGACCTCGGCGACCTCGGCAATCTTCTCGGCCGAGACCTTCCCCTTCTTGTTGGCCGCCTTGCCGATCCGCGTGTAGGCCCGCTGCTCCATCACCTTCTTCAGCTGACCGTCATGGGGCTCGGCCACCAGCAGGCGAGTCGTGTTGGATCCGATGTCGATCGCGGCGCAGAGCATTCGTTTGATCATCTCACGACTCGCGGACCGCCCCCGGAGACCCGCGTCAGCCAAGCTTTCCGGTCACGTAGTCCTCGGTCCGCTTGTCCGAGGGATGGGTGAACACGGCGTCGGTGTGGTCGTACTCGACTACGCGCCCTACCCTCCCGCCCCCGGCGGCGGGGTCGAAGCCAAAGCAGGCGGTCATGTCGGAGACCCGCGCCGCCTGCTCGTGGTTGTGCGTGACGACGACGATCGAATGCTGGAGCTTGAGCGCAATCATCAGATCCTCGATCTCGCCGGTCGCTTTGGAGTCGAGGGCCGAGCACGGCGCGTCCATGAGCAACACGTCCGGATTGACTGCGAGAGCCCGTGCGATGCACATCCGTTGCTGTTGGGCTTCGGAGAGCCCCAGGGCGCTGGCGTCGAGGCGATCCTTGACCTCGTCCCAGAGAGCCGCCTCGCGCAACCCCCGTTCGACCCGGTTCTCGACATCCGACATCCCATGCGAGCGCGGCCCGAAGGCGACATTCTCGAAGATCGACCTCGGGAATGGATTCGGCCGCGCGAAGATCATCCCGGCGCGGCGGCGCAGGTCGAGCGGGTCCACCCCGTCCCCGTAGACGTCCTCGCCGTTGAACAGGACCTTGCCGGTCACCGTCGCGGCGGGAATCAGGTCGTTCATCCGGTTCAGCGAGCGGAGCACGCTGGTCTTGCCGCAGCCCGCCGGCCCGATCATCGCGGTGATCCGATTCGGCTCGATCTCGAGCTCGACGTCGGCGACGACGCGGTCGCCGTCGTAATAGACGTTGAGGCCGGTGACCTCGAAGACAGGCCGGCCTGCGCTCATGCCCGGGCGGTCAGGGAACGACGGGGTGCGATGCGTCCTCGAATTCGCGGAAGAGCCCGGTGACGACGAAGGCGACCTGCTCGCCGATGTCGACGGCGTTGTCGCCCGTCCGCTCGAGGGCACGGGCGACGAGCATCATCGTCATCGCCCACTCGCGGATGTCGTGGTCGTCGCCGACCTCGACCGCGATCTGAAAGCACTCTTTGTTGAGAGCATCGACGACGTCGTCCTGCCTCACCAGATCGCGAGCGAGCTCCACGTCGCGCGCCGCGAACGCCTTCTTCGACTGCGAGATCTGTGAGCGAACCTGCTTGCCCATCTTCGCGATACGGTCGAGCATGTCTGCCTCCTGTGGCGCATCGTGGCCCGTGATCGGAACGAGCTTGGCGATATTCACGCACTGGTCGCCCATCCGCTCCATGCATTTCATGACGTGGAGAAGAGCCGAGATCAGACGCAGGTCGGTCGCCACCGGGGCCTGGGTGGCCAGCAGGGTGAGGATCGCCTGGTGAACCTCGAGATAGCGGCCGTCGATGCGATCGTCGTCAGCGATCACGAGCTCGGCGAGCTCGACGTCGCGGTGCTGGACGGTCTCCAGCGCGCGGTCGAGGCTGGCGATGACGAGGTCGAGCCCGCCGAGGGCGCGTTCTTCGAGCTGGGCGAGCTCCTCCGCGTACTGGACCCGGATCTTGTCGACCATCAGCCGAACCTCCCGCTGACGTAGTCCTCGGTCGCCTTCTCGCTGGGCCGGGTGAAGATCGTCTCCGTCGGCCCGATCTCGACCAGCCTGCCGGGCTTGCCGCTCTCCTCGAGGTTGAGGAACGCGGTCACGTCGCTGGCGCGCGCGGCCTGCTGCATGTTGTGGGTGACGATCGCGATCGTGTACCGGCCCTTGAGCTCCGCGATCAGGTCCTCGATCGCCAGGGTCGCCACCGGGTCGAGGGCAGAGCAGGGCTCGTCCATGAGCAGGACCTCGGGCTCGACCGCGATCGCACGCGCGATGCAGAGCCGCTGCTGCTGGCCTCCGGAGAGCCCCGACCCCGGCTTGTCGAGCCGGTCCTTGACCTCGTCCCAGAGGTGGGCGCCGCGCAGCGAGCGCTCGACGATCTCGTCCTTCTCGGACTTGGTGAGCCCCTTCCGGTTAAGGCTCAACCCGGCGGCGGCGTTCTCGTAGACCGACATCGTCGGGAACGGGTTCGGCGCCTGAAAGACCATGCCGACGAGCCGGCGAACCTCGACGGGGTCGATGTCCCTGGAGTAGATGTCGGTGTCGTCGAGCAGGACGTGGCCCTCGACCCGCGCCCCCGGATTGAGCTCGTGCATCCGGTTCAGCGAGCGGAGCACAGTCGTCTTGCCGCAGCCGGAGGACCCGATCAGCGCCGTGACCTGGTTCGGCTCGATCGTCATGCTGATGTTCTGGACCGCCTGGAAGTCGCCGTAGAAGAGGTTCAGGTCCTTGAGCTCGAAGCGCTTCGCTCCGCGCTCGATGTGGGTCCCGCGCTTGTCTTTCTGCTGGGTGTTCACGTCTGGCAGCCGGGTCGCCTGAGACCTGGGGCCTCCCGATGTCGTCCTCGGCTCGGTTCCTGTCTCGGGCATGATGCTCCTATCCCTGGTTCGTCTGATTTTCAACGGGCTAACGGATCTCCGTGCCGAACCTGCGATAGATAAAACGGGCGATCAGGCTGAGGATCATCACGATAGCGATGAGGGTCAGCGCCGCTGCCCAGGCACGGTCGTAGGCGGCTTGCTTCATCACGCCCGGGTTCTTGTACTCGGTGTAGGCATAGACCGCGAGGTTCTGCATGCGGCCGCTCACGGGGTCGGTGTTGAGCGAGTCGACGACGCCGGTGGTGACCAGCAGCGGCGCGGTCTCGCCGATCACCCTGGCGATCGAGAGCATCACCCCCGTCACCAGCCCGGCGAGGGCCGTCGGCAGGACGATGCGGGTAACCGTCTTCCACTTCGGCGTCCCCAGCGCATAGGCGGCCTCGCGCAGGTGGTTGGGGACGATCTTGAGGATCTCCTCCGAGGTGCGAATGACGATCGGGATCATCAGCACCGAGAGCGCCACGGAGCCGATGATGCCGAGGCGGATGCCGGGGCCCAGGAAGACGGCGAACGCGGCGTAGGCGAAGAGTCCGGCGACGATCGAGGGGATGCCGGTCATCACGTCGACGAAGAAGGTCAGCGCCCGCCGCAAGCGCCCCGTCCCATACTCGTTGAGGTAGATCGCGCCCATGATCCCGATCGGGACCGAGATCAAGGTCGCCACCCCTGTGATCACGAGGGTGCCGACGATCGCGTGCTCGGCGCCACCGCCGGCGCCGACGACGCCACGGGCGGACTCGGTGAAGAAAGCGCTGTCGAAGCGCGCCGTGCCGCGCTTGATCACTTCGTAGAGGAGCGAGATCAGCGGCGCCACGGCGATTCCGAAGGCGGCGACGATCGAGAGCGTCGCGAGGCGGTCGAGGGCGCGGCGCGGCCCCTCGGCGATTCTCGACCAGACATAGATCACCGGCAGCGAGATCACGACCGTGAGGACGAACATCAAGACGATGCTGAAGCTGCCCGTGGCGGCCAGCAGCAGGGCGATGAGCGCAGCGGCGCCGCCGGTCACCGTGTAGGGAGTCCACTCGGGCAGCGGCCCTCCCCCGGTCCCGGCTACGGCGAGGCCGCCGGCGCCCTCGGGGACGACCTCCGGCACACCGCTTCCTGCTCCGATCGGGTCTTGCGGCACGGGATCTCCTACTGGAGGTTTTGGCGCGCGATGACGACCCGCGCGATCATGTTGACGACGAGGGTGATCGCGAAGAGGACGAGGCCCGAGGCAATCAGCGCGTTGACGGCAACGCCCGAGGACTCGGGGAAGTTGAGCGCGATGTTCGCCGCGATCGGCGTCGGATTCGACTGGCTGACGAGATCGAAGCTGACGACCCCGGAGACCGAGAGGATGATCGTCACCGCCATCGTCTCGCCCAGCGCCCGGCCGAGCCCGAGCATCGTGCCGCTGATCATCGCCGAGCGCCCGAAGGGAAGCACGGTCATCCGGATCATCTCCCAGCGCGTCGCGCCAAGCGCCAGGGCGCCCTCCTCGAGACGGCGCGGCGTCTGGGAGAACACCTCGCGAGCGACCGCCGAGACGATCGGAAGGATCATCACGGCGAGTACGAGCCCGGCGACGAGCATCGTCCGGCCCGTGACCGACGCCGGACCTGTGAAGAACGGGATGAAGCCGAGATTGTCGGCGAGCCAATTGAGCACGCCGACGAACGCGGGGCCGAGGACGAAGATGCCCCAGAGCCCGTAGACGATGCTCGGGATCGCCGCCAGCAGGTCGACGATGTAGGCGAGCGTCAGGGCGATCCGCCGGGGTGCGATGTGGCTGATGAACAGCGCCACCGCGACGGCCAGCGGAACGGCGACGATCGTCGCCAGTGTCGCCGCGAGCACGGTGCCGAAGGCGAGCGGCGCGATGTAGTCGACGAGGGTTTTGCCCTCGGGGAGGTCGGCGGCGCTCGCAGTCACCGCAGGAATGGACTTGACGATGAGGAAGATCGCGACGCCGGCGAGCAGTGCGAGGATCGTCACGGCCGCGATCGTCGCGGCGTTGGAGAAGATCCGGTCGCCGAGACGGCGGCTGCCACCCGAGGCTCCGGCGAGAATCTGGCCGGCCTGGGTGGTGGTGTCGGTGTGTGCTTCCAAGTCTGGCGTGGTTCGTCCTTGAGCCGGACCGGCCGGGGCCCCGCGAGATCTCCCGCGGGGCCCCTACCGGTATCCAGCGGGGTTCAGCCCTTGATCGCGTCCACTGCGGGCTGGATCTGCTTGCGCACCGCGTCGCTGATCGGCGCCGAGCCGGCCGTCTTCGCGGCTGACTGCTGACCGGCAGGGCTGACGATGTAATTGAAGTAGCCCTTGACGATCGCGGCCTTGCTGGCCGAGTCGTAGTGCGTGCATCCGATCAGGTACGAGACGAGCAGGACCGGATAGGCGCTCGGGTCGGTCGAGGTCCTGTCGATCGTGTAGGCGAACACGTTCTTGCCTTGCGACAGGGCCGGGTCCTTCTTCGAGAGCTCCAGATCCTTGGCGGCACCCGCGGCGCTCGGGGCGACGTAGGTGTTGCCGACCTTGACCTTGGCGATGCCGAGACCGCTGGCCTGGCTTTCGTCGGCGTAGCCGATGGTGCCGTCACCGGCGGTTACCGCCTCGACCACACCGGAGGTCTGCGCGGCTGCCTCGCCGCCCTTGACCGGCCAGGTGCCGGCGGGGTCATACGGCCAGTCGGCCGGGGCCGCACCCTTCAGATATTCGGTGAAGTTCTGCGTCGTGCCCGAATCGTCCGAGCGGTTCACCGGAGTGATCTTGGTGCTCGGCAGCGTGACGCCGGGGTTGTCCTTGGCGATCGCCGGGTCATTCCAGGTCGTGATCTTCTGGTTGAAGATCTGCGCGGTCGTCGACGGAGAGAGCTGCAGGTTGTCGACGCCCTGGAGGTTGTAGATGATCGCGATCGGCGACACGTAGGCCGGGATCTCGACCAGCTCGCCGGGAGCACAGTTCTTCGTCGCTCCTGGGAGCTCGGTGCTGTCGAGCGGAGCATCGCTGCCGGCGTAGTCGATGCCGCCGCCGATGAACTGCTCGCGACCGCCACCCGAGCCGACGGGGTCGTAGGAAATGGTCACGCCGGAATTGGCGTTCTGGAAGTCAGCGATCCAGGCCTCTTGCGCGGCCTGCTGGGCGCTTGAACCAGCGCCGGCGATCTCGCCGGACAAGTTGCTGGAAGAGCTGCTGGACGAGCTGCTGCTGCTGCCACAGGCTGCAACGCCGAGCGCCAACACGGCTGAGGCGGCGAGAGCGAAACCAAGCTTTCGGGATCTCACAAATTCTCCTTTGTCGTGGGTACGGGCCCGGGGGCGGGCGTCCGTGGAAACGGACGCCAGCGTTTCAGCGAGATGACTGGAGCTTGTTACCTCGCTGTAGCCAGCATGTAAAAAAGATGTGAATGGACCGAGGCCGCCACGGGCCTAGCCCTGAGGATCGAACCGGTACCCGATCCCCGTGTGCGTGTGGATGAAACGGCTGCCGGGCAGCGCGTCACCGAGCTTGGTCCGTAGCCGGCCGACGTACACGTCTACCGAGCGGTCGGCCTTGGCGTAAGCGCGCTTCCAGACCCGTGCATAGAGCTCCTCGCGCGTCATTACCCGCTCGGGATTGCGAGCGAGCTCGGTCAGAAGCTGCAGCTCGCGGACGGTGAGGGTCAGAGGACGGCCGTCGACCAATGCAGCGTGATCGGCGGGCCTGATTTCGAGGCGTCCACCGTTGATGCCGTCGCCGTTCGTATCCATCGCGTCTCATTTACGCGCCTGGAGCGCCCAACGGAGTTACCGAGGCGTGAAGTTTTGGTAAATGCGCCGTGAACGGTCGGACCGAGGGCTCAGATGCCCTCGGGCGCAGTCGCGGCGGGGACATCATCCGCGAGGTCGACACCGGGACCGGCGGGGTCGGGCAAGCCTGCGTCAACGCCGCCGAGCGGCTCGGGGTCGAAGCGGTAGCCGATGCCGAAGTGGGTGTGAATGTAGTTCCAATTGACCGAGTAGCGCTGCAGCTTCTGCCGCAGCTTGCGCACGAAGACGTCGACCGAGCGGTCGCCGTGGGCCATCGCATAGCCCCAGACCTTCTGGTAGATCTCCTCGCGCTCGATCACCTGCCCGCGCGCATCAGCGAGCAGGTAAAGGAGCTCGAACTCACGACGGGTCAGGCCGAGGCTCTGACCGCTGACAAACGCCTGGTACTGATCCGAGCGGATCTCGAGCTCGCCGCTGACCATCGGGCCGGTGTCGGCCTTGGTCTGGGCGCGCTTGCGGCGCCGGACGACGGCCTCGACCCGCGCCATCACCTCTTCGGGATGGCAGGGCTTGTTGATCCAGTCGTCGGCGCCGAGCCGCAACCCGCGGACGCGCTGGGACACCGTCGACTGACCGGTGCAGACGAGGACGCCGAGCCCGGGGATCATGCCGCAGACCTGCTCGAGGAACTCCCAGCCGTCGGGGCCGATGATCGAGACGTCGACGAGCAGGGCGTTGAGCTTCATCGCCACGATCTCCTCGACCGGGATCCTGCCCTGCCGCAGGTGGTATTCCCAGCCGGCGCCATCGAGCCGCTTGCTCAGGACCGTCACGAAGCCACTGTCGTCGTCGATGACGGCCAGCCGGATTGTCCCCGGGGGAAGGTTCATCCCTAACGGGAGTGTAGGCGCGAAGACGGATCGGAATGGCCCGTCGGAGACCCCGTTAACGGGTTGTTTACAAGGAGATAGCGGGGATTTCGTGCTCACGCGTTCCCGGGATCTTCACACAGCCGAGGGCCTCCGCAACGAGGATGCTCTCACTCACGAGATTCTCTCTCTCGTCAGCGCGCGCGGCCCCCACCCAGCCCCGGGCCGCGCGCTTCTTTTT
>JAWVFN010000222.1:0-4761 GCA_033855935.1 Solirubrobacterales bacterium
CGGGCGAACGTGTAGTAGAGGTCGGCCGCCTGCTCGGGCTGGCCCGAGATGATCAGCGGGGTCCGCGCCTCGTCGATGAGGATGTTGTCGACCTCGTCGACGATCGCGTAGTTGTGGCCGCGCTGGACGCACTCCTCGAGCGAGCCGGCCATGTTGTCGCGCAAGTAGTCGAAGCCGAACTCGGAGTTGGTGCCGTAGGTGACGTCGGCGGCGTACTTCTCGCGCCTGGTGGCCGGGTCGTCGCCGTCCTGGATCGCCGATACGGTCACCCCGAGGGCGTCATAGACGGGCTTCATCCACTCGGCGTCGCGGCGGGCGAGGTAGTCATTGACCGTGACCAGGTGGACGCCCTCGCCCGAAAGCGAGTTGAGGAAGACAGCGAGCGTCGCGGTCAGGGTCTTGCCCTCGCCGGTCTTCATCTCCGCGATGGCGCCGTCGTGGAGGACCATGCCGCCGATCAGCTGGACGTCGTAGTGGCGCTGGCCGAGCGTGCGGCGCGCCGCCTCGCGGGTCAGCGCGAAGGCCTCGGGCAGCAGATCGTCGAGCTTCTCGCCGCCCTCACGGGCGCGGTTGCGCAGCTTGTCGGCCTCCTCGCGGAGCTCCTCGTCCTCGAGCAGCTCCATCTCCGGCTCGACGCGGTTGATCGCCTCGACCCGGTTCTGGTACGCCTTGAACTGCTTGCCCTCGCCGAGGCGCAGGGCGCGATCGATTATCCCTTTGGCCATAGGGCTCTAGGTTAGATCACAGTGGGTTTGGCCCTGCTACGCGGTGGTGCCTCGCAGGCGCTGCATCATCCGGCGCGTCTGGTGGCGCTTGCGGCGCTTGTCGCGGTGCTTCTTGACCTGGCGTCGGATGTCCTCGGCCATCTCGTGGATCGAGTGGAGCATCTCGGGCGAAGCTTCGTGGGCCCTGAGCGTGACTCCCTTGAGGTGGAGGGTCGCCTCGGCGACGTACTTGTCGCGGATCGCCGGGTTGCGCTCCTTCGAGAGCTCGACCTCGACCGTCGCCAGCTCGGAGACCTGGCGCCCGACGCGCCTCAGCCGGCTCGTGACCGCCTCGCGAACCTCGTCGGTCAACTCGACGTTTCGTCCTTGAAGCTCGATCCGCATGCCCTGCTCCTTTCGCCGGGAGAAGAAATCCTACGCCTGCCCAGGCTCCCTGGCAAGCCGTCTGTCAGGAATCGCATGGCCGAGCGTCAGCGCCACGACTCGCTCGGCGCCCGCCGCGCGCAGGGCCTTGGCGCAGGCGCTGAGCGTCGAGCCTGTGGTCCAGACGTCGTCGACGAGCGCTACGCAGCGCGGCGGCGTGCGCCAGGCGCTGATCCGGGGTGGATCCGCGAGCCTCGCTTGCCGCGGCCTGCCGACCTGACGTCGGGCGGGCTCACGCTCGAGGCAGGGCTCGACCTCGAGCTCGGTGATCCGCGCCAGCGAACGGGCGATCTCCTCGGCGGCATCGAAACCGCGGATCCTGACCCGCAGCGGGTCGGGCGGCACGGGCACCAGGCGGCCGCGAAGCATCTCCGGTGGGGCCGCGGCGCGGATCGCGGCGGCGGCGCGGCCCGCGAGCGGCAATCGCCGCCCGAACTTGAGCGAAGCAGCGAGGGCGCGGACCGCGCCCTCGTGCGGGCCGGCGGAAACAACGGCGTCGATTCCTGCCGGGCCGGGCCCGACCAACGGCTCGGCAGCGAGCAGGCCGGCGTTACAGCTCCGGCACAGCGAGCGCTTGGCGTGGCAAGCGGCGCCGCAGATTCCGCAGCGCGGCGGGGCGAGCAGGCTGAGGATCTCCGAGGCCACACGCCGATCCTGCGCGGCGGCACTCCTCACGTGATGCGGCGAGCGTTACGAGCTCGAGGCGAAAACGCCGCCGAAGGCCATCGCCCCAGGTGGCAGCTCGGCGTAGGCGAGCAGCACGCACTCGCGCAGCTTGGCCCCGGCGCCCACGGTCGACCCCTCCCCCAGCACCGCCGGGGCGAGCAGCTCGGCGTCGTCGGCGATCTCGCAGCCCGGACCGACAAACAGCGGTCCCTCGCGGCGCTCACCCGGCCCCGGCTCGAGCACGACGGTTCCGTCGAGGGCGTCGAAGTTGCCCTGGGTGAACTCGGAGATCGTGCCGATGTCGTTCCAGTAGGCGTCGATCTCGTGCGAGTAGAAGGGCACGTCGCCGTCGAGCAACGCCGGGAACACGTCCTGGGCCCAGTCGACGAAGCCATCGGGCTGGTCGTCGTCGCCGGCCGGGCTGTTGTGATCGGGGCCGGGGAAGTGGTCGAAGATGTCGCGCGTGAACATGTAGATGCCGCAATTGGCGAGGTCGGAGAGAGCCTCGGCCGGGTCGGGCTTCTCCTGGAAGCCCTGGATGCGCGCGTCGCCGCCGGTGATCGCGACGCCGAACTGGGTCGTGTCCTTGACCCGCTTGGTCGCCAGCGTGGCGATCGCGCCCTCGGCCACGTGTGTCTCGTGCGCCTCGCGCATGGCGCCGAGGTCGATGTCGGTCAGGGCGTCACCGGAGATGACGAGGAACGACTCGCTCTCGGCGAGGAAGTCGCGGACCTTGCCGACACCCCCCGCGGTCCCGAGCGGGTCGGGCTCATCGCTGTAGGAGAGCTCGATCCCGTGCGCGGAGCCGTCGCCGAAGACCTCGCGGATCTGCTCGGGCATGTAAGAGAGGTTTGCAATGACGTCCGTGAAGCCGTGCTTGGCCAGCAGCTCGGCGATGTGCTCCATCACCGGCTTGTTGAGCACCGGCGCCAGAGGCTTCGGCATCCGGTATGTGAGGGGCCGCAGCCGGGTGCCGAGTCCGGCGGCCAAGATCATCGCGCGCATGGGCGGGGACCCTACCCAGTGGCGACGGTATTAACTCAATGCCGCTTTTTCTTCCTGTGCTTCTTCTTGTGCTTCTTGTGCCGGCACCTCTTGTACTTCTTGTGCTTCCTCTTGTGCTTCTTCTTTTTCTTGCAGACCTGCTTCGCGGCAGCCGCAGGGCAGGCGGGCGCCACGATAGGCGGCGAGGTGCTGACGATCTTGTCGACGGGGCCACCGCCGCTGACGACGTAGAGCTCGCAGCTCCCGTCCTCGCCAAAGGAATTCGGGTTGGAGATGTGCGGCCCCTCGGCGCGGTCCCCGGTTGAGAGGGCCTGCCCGAGCTGCTGCGAGCGCAGGTCGCCGACGGTGAGGTCCGCATACACGTAGCGGCCCGCGAGCTCGGGGACCTGAGTGCCTCGGTAGACGAAGCCACCGATGATCGCGTGCCCGAACGCCTGGCCGCCGCCGGGATCGCTGTGGGGATAGGCAAAGACCGGGTCGGTGAATATGCCCGCACACGGGCTCGGGCCGGCGACGAAGCCCTCGCGGCACGGCCAGCCGTAGTTGGCGCCATGGCCGAGGCCGCCCGCCTTGGTCGCGAAGTCGATCTCCTCCCAGCTGCTCTCACCGACGTCTCCGATCACGAGGTCGCCGGAGAGGTGATCGAAAGAGAAGCGGAACGGGTTGCGGAGTCCCATGCTCCAGATCTCTGGGCCACCGCCGCCAGCGTGGGGGTTGATGCGGAGCAGCTTGCCGTTGAGAACCGCGGGGTTCTGCGCCGTCGAGCCGCCGGTTCCGCCGTCGCCGACCGAGATGTAGAGCATCCCGTCCGGGCCGAACTGGAGCTGGCCGCCGTGGTGGTTGGTGGTCCCGGAACTGGGGCGCGAGATGTCCAGAACGGGCCGTTCGCTCGACGTGTCGGCGAGGTTGGGGTTGGCGCTGACGTGGAACTCGTCGACGTGGTCGTCGTTGACGGTGCCCCCGGAATTGGTTCCATCACCCGTGTAGAAGACGTAGAAGAGGCCGTTGCTGGCGTAGTTCGGGTCGAACGCCATCGAGAGCAGGCCCCCCTCTCCCTGCTGGCTGATCTTGCCGTGGATGTCGAGGAATTGCGAGGTCGTGCCGTCGTGGAGGACCTCGATTGTCCCGCCGCGCTCGACCACGAACAGCCGCGGGTCGCCCGGGGGCGCGGTGACATAGATCGGCGAGGCGAAGGTGCCGACCGGCTGCAGCGAGACCGCGGCCGATGCGAAGCCCGGCGCCGCCAGAGCCGCGGACAGGCACCCGACGATCAGCCCAACGCAGACCCTGGCCTTCACATCCCCAAGCTTAAGCCGCGTGGCGCAGCCCGGCGCTAGTAGCGGTAGTGGTCCGGCTTGTAGGGGCCCTCGACCGGGACGCCGATGTAAGCGGCCTGGTCGGGGCGGAGCTCGGTGAGCTCGACGCCGAGGGCGTCGAGATGCAGGCGCGCGACCTTCTCGTCGAGATGCTTGGGAAGGACGTGGACTCCCAGCTCGTAGGCCTCGGGATCGCCGAACAGCTCGATCTGGGCGATCACCTGGTTGGTGAACGAGTTCGACATCACGAAGCTCGGGTGGCCGGTCGCGTTGCCGAGGTTGAGCAGGCGGCCCTCGGAGAGCAGGATGATCGAGTGGCCGTCGGGGAAGGTCCACTCGTCGACCTGTGGCTTGATGTTGATCCGCTCGGCGGCCGCCTCGAGGCCGGCGACGTCGATCTCGTTGTCGAAGTGGCCGATGTTGCCGACGATCGCCTGGTGCTTCATCCGGCCCATCTGATCGGCGGAGATGATGTCCTTATTGCCGGTTGTGGTGATGAAGATGTCGGCCTTGTCGACGACGCTGTCGAGCGTGCGCACCTCGTAGCCCTGCATCGAGGCCTGGAGCGCGCAGATCGGGTCGATCTCGGTGACGATCACCCGGGCGCCCTGGCCGCGGAGGCTCTC
>JAWVFN010000223.1:0-14576 GCA_033855935.1 Solirubrobacterales bacterium
ACGAGCTCGGCCTGTGCGGTGGCGTCAAGGGTGGCGAGATCGGTCACAGCAGGTTCTCCAGTCCTTCGGTGTAGCGGTCGGGGAGCCCGGCGACCTTGCGAACGGCGAGCAGGACCCCGGGCATGAAGCCGGTGCGATCGATCGAGTCGTGGCGGATCGAGAGCGTCTGCCCGTCGCCGCCGAAGAGGACCTCCTGGTGGGCGACGAGCCCGGGCAGGCGGACCGAGTGGATCCCGTGGACGTTGGCGCCGGCGCCCTCGATCAGCTCGGCCGTGCGCTTCGCGGTCCCAGAGGGCGCGTCCTTCTTGCCGTCGTGGTGCAGCTCGATGATCTCTGAATCCCTCATGTGCTCGGCGATCGTCTGCGACACGATCATCATCAACACCGCGCCGATCGCGAAGTTGGGAGCGAAGAAGAGGTTCGCCTGGCTTTGCTCGGCCGCCGCCTTGCCGGCCTCGCGATCCCAGCCGCTGGTGCCGACGACGACGTCGAGCCCCGCGTCGAGGCAGGCCTTGATGTTCTCGAGGGCGGTGTCGGGAGTGCTGAAGTCGACGCAGACGTCGGCGCCCTCGAGCGAGTCCGCGAGGGCGACGTCGAGCGCCGGATCGGCCTTCGCGACAAGCTCCATGTCGTCGGCGCCCTCGACCGCCTCGACGACGGCCTCCCCCATGCGCCCGGCGGCGCCGGAGACCACGACTTTGATCGGCTCGGCCACGCGGCGATGTTATGCGGTGCTAGCCTCCGCCACGTGGCAGGGAGATCCTTTCTGGGGGTATTGGGGGCCGTTGCCCTAATGGCCGCGTTGCTGGTTCCCGCGAGTGCGAGCGCGTCCGAGCGCGTCCTCGATGGCAGCTTCGACGTCATAACCGCGTGCACCCCCAGCGACTGCACGAGCCCGGTTTGGGCCGAGACGGTGGATAACGGCGGCGGCACGGGCCCCCTCTGCCAAGCCGGCACCGGTTCGTGCGGCTATTTCCAGGGAATGGGCATGGTTTTCGCCTCCAGCCCACCCGTCTGGGCACAGTTTGGCGGCGAGAGCGTGCTCGCGGACCCCACGTATTCGATCCAGCAGGTGGTCAACGTTCCTGCCGCTCCGGCGACGCTGCGCTTCCAACTCTTCATCAAGGACTCAAACGCCACGACAGGCGCTTTCACCGTCCAGATCAACGGGACGCCGGTTTTCGCCGCCGGCGGGACCACCCCGGGATACGGGGCCTACGCACCGGTGAGCATTGACATCAGTCCCTTCGCTGGCGGATTGCGAACCCTCCGCTTCGATGTCAGCGAGGCGAATCCCGGCGGCGTCTCCACCGACAGCTTCAACGTCGACAACGTCTCCCTCGACGCCCCCGACCACTCACCGGTGCCTGCCACGCCCATTAAGAAGAAGTGCAAGAAGAGCAAGAAGCTCAAGCACGGCAAGTGCCGCAAGAAGCACAAGAAACACTGAACCGCCCAAGCCGCGCCTAGTCGAGCTCGCGGGCCAGCAGATCCATCAGCAGGCCGTCGTGCATCTCGCCGTCGAAGCCGATCTCGTAGTCGCGCATGACGCCGACGGGCTTGAACCCCGCCTTCTCATAAGCAGCGATCGCCCGGGCGTTGCCCGCGTCGGGGTCGATCGTGAACCGGTGGTGGCCGCGCGCGGCGGCTAACCAATCGATCGCAAGGTGCAGGGCCTCGGGCCCGAGGCCGTGGTCCTGATGGTCGACGGCGAGCATGATGTCGAGGGCGGCGCTGCGGTAGCTGGGCTCGTTCTCCTCGGTGACCGACAGCCAGCCGGCGAGCTCGGTGCCGACCTCGATCGCGAAGGCGTTTTCGTCGTCCGAACCCGGCAGCAGGAGGTCGTCGCGGAGCTTTGCGTCGTCGCCGATCGGCCCCCACCACTCGATCACGCCGGGGGCCTTGATGATCTCGATCAGGGGTTCGAGGTCGGCCTCAGCCAGCGGCCGCAGGCGCAGGCGCTCGCCTTCGAGGACCGGAAGGTGCGAGCTCACGGCGGCCCTAGGCCGCGGCGAGCGCTTCGTTGACCGGCGCCAGGGCCTTGCGGAAGCACTCCTCGTCGCGGCCGATGCAGGCGGCCGAGAAGCGCTCGGGCAGATAGAGCTCGCCCGCGACATCGCGGATCTCGGCGGCGGTCACCGCGTCCACCTTGGCGATCATCTCGTCGAGGGTCTCCAGAGGCTGGTCGAAGAGCACGGAGCTGGCGAGGCGCGACATGCGCGCGCCGGTCGACTCCTGGGCGAGGACGAGGCGGCCCTTGGCGCTCTCCTTGGCGCGGGTCAGCTCGTCGTCGGTCATGTCCTCCTCGGACAGGCGGCGAAGCTCGGTGCCGGTCACGTCGAACGCCTCTTCGACATTGTCCTCTCGGGTGCCGATGTAGAGGGCGACCATTCCGGCGTCGCGGTAGGCGTCGGTGTAGGAGCCGACCGAGTAGGCGAGGCCGCGCTTCTCGCGAATCTCGCGGAACAGGCGCGACGAGCTCGAACCGCCGAAGACCGTGTTGAGGATGCGCAGCGCATAGCGGCGATCGTCGCCGCGCGGGAACCCCGGGGCCCCGAGGCAGAGGTGGTACTGCTCGGTGTCCTTGGCCTGGAAACCGATATTGGGAACGGCGCCATTCAGCTGCGGCTGCTCGGACCCGGGATCGCCCTCGGGCTTGGGCTTCAGCAGTTTCTCGGTCATCGCCACCAGCGCCTCGTGATCGAGGTTGCCGGCCGCGGCGACGATGATGTTCGAGCCCGTGTAGCGCCCGTCGTGGTAGGCGCTGATATCCGGGATCGGGATAGCGCCGATCACGTCGGCGGTGCCGATGATCCGCTTACCGAGCGGATGGTCGCCGAAGATCGCCTCGTCGAGGACGTCGTGGACCTTGTCGGAGGGCTCGTCCTCGTACATGGCGATCTCCTCGATCACGACCTGGCGCTCGGTGGTCACCTCGTCCTCGGGGTAGATCGGCTCGAGGAACATCTCCGCCATCAGGTCATAGGCGTGCTCGAGGTGCTCGTCGAGGAAGCGCGCGTAGACGTGCGTCGTCTCCTTGCTCGTCGCCGCGTTGAACGAGGCGCCAATCGAGTCGAATTGCTCGTTGAGCTCGACCGCCGAGTAGCGCTTCGTGCCCTTGAACAGCAGATGCTCGAGGAAGTGCGAGACGCCTTCCTGGCCGGCGACCTCGTTGCGCGAGCCCGTGCCCACCCAGAGCCCGAGCGCCACCGAGCGCACCGAGGGCACGGCCTCGGTGACGACTCGGACGCCCGAGTCGAGCTCGGTTACCTGAGCGGACTCGCTCACTGGCGCGCTAGCGCCGCTCGCGCCGACCGCCGCTGCGGCCTCCGCGATCGCCGCCGCGTCCGCCGCCATTGCGACCACCGCGGTCGCCGCCCCGGTCAGGGCGCCCGCCGCCCGAGCCGACCGAAGCCAGCTCCTCGGGGCTCTTGCCCTCGACGTCGGGGTCGGCGGTGAGGCGCAGACCAATGCGGCCACGCTCCTTGTCGACCTCAACAACGGTGACGTCGATCTCCTGGCCCTGCTCGAGCACGTCCTCGACCGTGTCGACCCGTTCGCCGGGCTTGACGTTCGAGATGTGGAGCAGGCCATCGTTGCCCTTGGTCAGCTCGATGAAGGCGCCGAAGGTCGTCGTCTTGACGACCTTGGCCGAGTCGTAGCGGTCGCCGATCTCGGCTTCCTTGGTCATTCCCTCGATCTCGCTGACAGCACCGTCGACGAGGTCGCCGGTCGGCGCGTAGATGCGAATGGTGCCGTCGTCCTCGACGTCGATCTCGGCCTCGTACTTCTCGCAGAGCCCGCGGATCGTCTCGCCGCCCTTGCCGATGACCGCCCCGATCTTCTCGGGGTCGATCTTGATCGACTCGATCTTCGGCGCGTACTGAGACATCTCCGAGCGCGGCTCGGAGATCGTCTCGGCCATCTTGCCGAGGATGAACTGGCGGCCGTCGTTGGCCTGGGCCAGCGCGTCCTTGAGGATCTCCATCGTCACTCCGGTGATCTTGATGTCCATCTGCAGGGCGGTGATGCCCTCAGCGGTACCGGCGACCTTGAAGTCCATGTCGCCGAGGTGGTCCTCGACGCCGGCGATGTCGGTAAGGACGATGTAGTCGTCGCCCTCCTTGATCAGGCCCATGGCGACGCCGGCAACCGGCGCCTTGATCGGCACGCCGGCGGCCTCGAGAGCCATTGCCGAGGCACAGACCGAGCCCATCGACGACGAGCCGTTGGACTCGAGCGTCTCGGAGACCACGCGGACGACGTACGGGAACTCTTCCTGGTCCGGGATCACCGCCTGCAAGGCCCGCTCGGCGAGCGCGCCATGGCCGATGTCGCGGCGCTTGGGCCCGCGCATGAAGCCGGCCTCCCCGACCGAGAACGGCGGGAAGTTGTAGTGGTGCCAGAACGTCTTCGTGGTCTGCAGGCCGAGGTTGTCGACCTTCATGTCCATGCGCGTGGTGCCGAGCGCGACGTTGGAGAGGATCTGGGTCTCGCCGCGGGTGAAGAGCGCCGAGCCGTGGACGCGAGGAGCGATGTCGACCTCGGTCTCGATCGGGCGGATCTCGTCGGCGGCGCGGCCGTCGGGACGCTTCTTGTCGACTGCAATCGCCTTGCGGATCGTGTCCTTCTCGATCGCGTCGAAGGCGGCCTCGACCTCGGACTTCTTGGCCGCGTCTGCCTCTTCGTCACCGGTATCCGGTGCGTGCTCGGCGACGGCCTCTTCCTTGACGGCGTCGATCGCGTCGTACCGCTCGAGCTTCCCCTCGGTGGCGATCGCGTCGACCAGCTTCTGCTGGTGCGAGGAGCGAATCGCCTCGAGCAGGGTCTCGTCGGTCTCGGGAATGATGATCTCGATCTTTTCCTTGCCGGCCTTCTGGCGCAGCTCCTCGAATGCGGCGGTCAGCTTCTTGATCTCGCCCTGGGCGATATCGAGCGCGTCGAGAATCTCGGCCTCGCTGACGCCGTTGGCCCCGGCCTCGACCATCAGGATCGCCTCGTCGGTGCCGGCGACGATCAGGTCGAGCTCAAGGTCCTCCTGCCGGTCCTCGGGCGGGTTGACGACGAAGTCGCCGTCGAGCTTGCCGACGCGAACGGCACCGACGTGCTTGGCGACCGGGATGTCGGAGACGGCGAGCGCGGCGGAGGCGCCGTTCATCGCCAGGATGTCGTACGGGTTGACGTGGTCGACCGACATGATCTGCGAGACGAGCTGCGTCTCGCGGTGCCAGCCCTTGGGGAACAGCGGGCGCAGCGGGCGGTCGATCATGCGCGCAGTGAGGGTGGCCTTTTCGCCTGCCCTCGCCTCGCGGCGGAAGAATGAGCCCGGGATCTTGCCCGCGGCATAGTGGCGCTCCTCGACGTCTACCGTCAGCGGCAGAAAGTCGACGTCGCGCTCGTTGCCGGCGGTCGCGGTGCTGAGCACCATCGTGTCCCCGGCCCGAACGACAACCGACCCACTCGCCTGCTTGGCGAGTTTCCCGGTCTCGAACGAAATCTCAGTGCCGCCCACCTCGGTCGAGACGCGGCTGGTTTCAAACATACTCATATGTAGTACTTCCCTTCAGCCGTCCGGTTGACGGCTTCTGCTTTTTTTCAGAACTCTCGGTTCTCTGTCCTTGGCGATGTTACAGATGCACGCTTTTTTGGCTTCTTCTTGCACTTCTTCCCGGCGACCGCCGCGCGGCGCTTCGCTTTCTTTCTCTTCTTGCACTTCTTCTTCTTCTTGATGGGCGCAGGAGGACCGTCGGTCAGCGTCACATTGTCGAGGTCGTAGGTCTCGCCGGTATCGCTGGGCGCGACGTCGGCGTCGATCGAGATGAAGTCCGCAACAGCAAGGAGCGCCTTGAATTGCGCCTGGCTCGCCGGGACACAGGAGGTTGTGCAGAACTGCCACGCCGAGCTCTCGATGAGCGGGATCGAAAGGTGGTGATACGTCGTTCCGGCCGTCTCCGGGACTACGCCGGAGAGGAGCGCCCCCTTCGAGGTCGAGCCGATGATCAGCTCCGAGGCAAACCCGGGACTTACGCTCGAGCGGAGGTCGTAGGACGCGGTGCCCCCGTAGTTGCCGGCGAGCCCGCCGACGACCAGGGGCGGACTTTCGAAGTAGAGGATGTTGCAGGGACTCCCCGGCCCCGCAGGCGCGCAGCCGGAGTCCGCTCCGGTGTCGGTCGCGGTCAGATGACCGCCGGGGTTACCGCCGCTCCCGATCCAATCGGTCGGTCCTGCGTCGACGATCTGCCCGCTGTTCTGACTTACGCCCCAGCCTTGGTTGCCGGTGTCGAAGGTTTGGGAAATCGGGCTGGCCGAGGCGATCGCCGGCAACGCCAGCACAGCGGTCATGGCCAGCAGCCCCGCCGCACCGCGAATCATCGACGTACCCGATCCCTTGCTCAACCCGCTATCCGACGAGCCGAGGATGTCTTCTTCGCCTTCTTCTTCTTGCACTTCTTCTTGGCGACCGAGGCGTGATGCTTCTTCTTCTTCTTGCACTTCTTCTTCTTCACGACCGGGACAACGGGCGGCGGCGGTGGTCCATCGGTGAGCACCACGTTGTCGAGGCTGTAGGTCTCCCCGCCGGCGTTGTCGCTCCCGACGTCGGCTCCGAGCAGGATCACGTCAGTCGCCGCGAGTGATGTTTTGAACTGCGCTTGGCTCACGGCTCCACAAGTCGAGGTGACGGCATTACAGAACTGCCACGTTGCCCCTTCGGCGAGGGGGGTCGAGAGATGGTGGAAGGTGAGGCCCGACGTCTCGGGCATGGTGCCGTCGACATAGGTGTTGCTCGCGGTGCTGTAGAGCGCAATATCGGCTGCATAGTGAGGGGCGATGCTGGATTTGAGGTCGATCGACGCCGTCCCGCCGTAGTTGGCGGAAAGGCCGCCGGCGATCGCGGGACTGACGAAGTTGACGAGGTTGCACGGCGTGCCGGGTGTGGTGCAGCCGCTGTCGTCACCGGTGTCGTTGACGTAGACGTAGCCCCCCGGGTTGCCACCGAGATTGGTCCAGGCCGGGTCCGTCAACGGATTGCCGCCGTTGTTCTGGCTCACCTTCCAGCCCTGGCGCCCAGCGGTGAAGTCGAAGCTGAGCGGTTGCGCCGCGGCGATCGCTGGTACGACGATAAGAACGACGGCGATCGCCCCGACCGCTGCGACTGTCAGCTTGCGCGTGCCGCTGAGCATCTGCTCCCTTTCTCTGGACTTGATTGGTGGCACCGCGAGCCTAGCGAAACGATCCGCGAGCGCGTGCCAACTCGCCGAGCTTCGCCCGGATCTCGTTTGCCATCCGCTCGCCGCCGACGAACGCCGTCGGCGTGCCCGAGACGCCGGCGCTGATGCCGCTCTCGAAGTCGTGCCGGATCCGCTCGGCGACAGCGTCGGAGCGGCCGTCGGCACGGAAGCGCTCGCGGTCGAGGCCGAAGCGCTCGGCGCGCTCCCAGAGGTGGGGGTCGTCGACGTGGCCGCGGTCGAAGAAGAGCGAGTCGCACATCTCCCAGAAGGCGCCCTGGTTAGCCGCGGCCTCGGCGGCGGCATGCAACGCCGGCGCCCGAGGGTGCTTGGCGGAGAGCGGGAAGTGACGGAAGCAGAGCCGCAACGGCAGTTCGCGGATCTCGGCCCACACCGCAGCGCAGCGGGGGCAGCCGAAGTCCATGTAGATGACGACCTCCGGCCCCTCCCCACGGACGTGGTCGTCGGGACCGATCGCCGGGACGACGGCGCTGGTCAGCTCACTCACGAACGGCTGAGCCTTTGAGCGCGTCGAAGATCAGGTTGGCGCCGGGGATCTCGACCGGGCTCGGCGACTCGTGAGACCACTCGACCTTGCCGTCCTCGTCGACAAGGACCAGCGAGCGATTCGATGTGTCCGCCTGCTCGATCCAGGCGCCGTACGCCCGCGAGACCTCGCCCTTGGGCTTGAAGTCGGCGAGCAGCGGGAAGGTCAGGCCGAGCTTCTCGCGGAAGGCTGCGTGGGCGAAGCCCGAGTCGACACTGATCCCGAGCACCGTCGCCCCCTTTGCCTCGATCTCGCCGATAACCGCCTGGTAGACGGAGAGCTGGTCGGTGCAGACCGGGCTGAAGTCGAGCGGGTAGAAGACGAGCAGAACTTTGCCACCGCGGAAATCCGCAAGCGAGACCTTCTCGCCGTCCTGGTTTCGCAGCTTGAAGTCCGGCGCCTCGGCGCCGGGCTCGATCAGCGCCGTAGCCCGAGCTCGGCGACGAGCGCGCGATAGCGCTCGAGGTCGCTCTTCTCGAGATAACGGAGCAGCCGCCGGCGCTTGCCGACCATCATCAGCAGGCCCCGGCGGGAGTGGTGATCCTTGCTGTGGGTGCGCAGGTGCTCGGTGAGCTCGTTGATGCGCTCGGTGAGCATCGCGACCTGGACCTCGGCAGAGCCGGTGTCGCCCTCGGCACGGCCGTGCTTGGAGGAGAGCTCTGCCTTCTTTTCCTTGGTCAGCGGCATGATCAGCGGTTGAAGCTAGCACAGACCTCGCGGGCCTCAGCGACGTCGCGATGGATCTGTGCGATCAGCTCCTCGACGCTTGGAAAGCGCTTCTCGCCGCGCATCCGCTTGACGAATGCGACCCTCAGCGTCTTGCCGTAGAGATCCCCTTCGAAGTCGATCAGGTACGGCTCGATCAGCAGCCCGCGGCCCGTCTCGAACATCGGCCGGACGCCGACGTTGACCGCGGCCTGGTGGCCATTGGCAAAGGCGGCGTAGACGCCGTGGCCCGGCGCAACGATGTCCTCGGCGGGGACGATGTTGGCGGTTGGGAAGCCGAGCTCGCGACCCCGCCCGTCGCCCTTGACGACCTCTCCCTCGTACATCACCGGCGCCCCGAGAAAGCGCCGCGCTACGTCGACCTCCCCCGCCGCTATCAGGGCGCGGATCTGGGTCGAGGAGATCGTCTCGCCGTCCATTTCGACCAGGGGCACGACCCGGGTCTCGAACTCGTCGCGCGCACGGAGCATCTCGGGATCGCCCTTCGCCTTGGCGCCGAAGCGGAAGTTCTCGCCGATCGAAACCTTCTTTGCGCCGAGGCGGTCGATCAGCACCTCGTCGATGAACTGCTCCGCGCTCTTCTGGGAGAACTTCTTGTCGAAGGGGATCACGACCAGCTCCTCGACCCCAAGCCCCTCGATCACGTCGCGCTTGATCTCGAACGGCATGATCAGCTTCGGCGCCGAGTCCGGGTTGATGACGCTGACGGGATGGGGATCGAAGGTGAGCACCGTGTCGGCGGCGTCGATCACCTCGCGGTGACCGCGATGGACGCCGTCGAAGGTCCCGATCGCGACGTGGCGGTCCCGGCGCTCGGCGTCGGGAAGCGAGGTCACCTTCATCTTCACCGTCATCTGAGCACCGCTTCGGGGACGAGCTCGGCGACGCGGTCGAGCTCGAGCGGTTCGCCGCCGGCATCCTCGATCCTGAACGGCCCGATCGCGGTCCGCCGCAGCGTCTCGCAGTACGCGTCGCCGAGGGTCTCGATCAGCGTCCTTACGTAGGTCCCGCTCGAGCATTCGATCTCATAGCTCGCGCGATCGCCGTCGCAGGACAGCAGCTCGGCGCGGTGGACCTCGACGTCGCGGATCGGCGTCTGCACGGTCTCGCCGCGGTGCGCCTTCTTGTAGAGGCGCTCTCCGCCGACCCGCACCGCCGAGGTCATCGGCACCCGCTGGCGCACTGTCCCGGTGGGCAGCTCAAGCGAACCGGGCACGTTGCCAGTCTGCTCGAGCTCGCCTTCGGGGTCGCCGGTGCTCGATCGCCAGCCGAGCCGGGCCGTCGCCAGGTAGGTCTTCGGCAGCGCTGTCAGAAAACGCTGCAGCCGCGTCGCGCGGCCGAGCAGCACGATTAAGAGCCCCGTGGCGAACGGGTCGAGGGTGCCGGCGTGGCCCGCCTTGGCGCCGCGCTCGCGCCGCACCTGCGCGACCACGTCGTGGGAGGTGACACCGGCCGGTTTATCGACCAGAAGCACCCCAGTCTCAGAGCTGAGCGGTGACCTCGGCGCAGACGTAGTCGATCACCTCTGAATAGGGCATATCGGTTGAGAAGCCGGCGGCCCGCGTATGGCCTCCCCCGCCCTGCTTGCGGGCGATCTCCGAGACGTCGATCGCTCCGTCGGCGGAGCGCAGGCTGACCTTGCGCGCGGCGCGGCCGTCGCCGGAGGTGTCGCGGATCGCGGCGGCGACGCGGATCCCCTCGATCGAGCGCAGGTAGTCGATGATGCCCTCGGTCAGCTCCTCGCTGGCGCCGGTCTCGGCGTAGTCGGCGGCGGAGATGTATGTGACCCCGACCGCGCCGTCGCAGACGAGCTCGATCTTCTCGATCGCCCGCGCGATCAGCTTCAGCTTCTCCAGGGGAACGTGCTCGTAGAGGCGGCGGAAGATGTCGTGGACGTCGACGCCGGCCTCGATCAGGGCCGCGGCGACGCGGTGCGAGCGCCCGTCGGTGTTCGAGTACATGAAGCGGCCCGTATCGGTGACCAGCCCGACGTAGAGGGCGCCGGCGATCTCCGGCGTCAGATCGACGCCGAGCAGCGCGGTCAGGTCGAAGACGATCTCCGCCGTGCAGGAGGCCTCGACGTCGACGAGGTTGATCGTGCCGAAGCGGGTGTTGTCGTGGTGGTGGTCGATGTTGAGGACGTCACCCTGCGTCTCCTTGAGGAAGTCGACCGGCATGCGGTCGATGTTGCCGCAGTCGAGGAAGACGATCGTCCGGTCGGAGAGGTCGGCGGGCGGATCGTGGAAGACCTCCTCCAGCGGCAGGAAGCGGTACTCGACCGGCAGCGGGAACTCCTTCGCGGCGAGGAACATCACCGAATCCTTGCCGAGCGCTCGCAGTACCTCGTGCATCGCGAGCAGGGAGCCGAGGGCATCGCCGTCGGGGCCCTCGTGAGTGGTCAGCAGGAAGCGCTCGCCCGAGCGCAGGCGCTCGGCGACGGCTTCGAGCTCGGTGGTGACTTCGGCGGCGCCGCTCATTCGTCGAGCAGCTCCGTGATCCGCATGCCCTGGTCGATCGTGTCGTCGTAGTGGAAGGTCAAGGTCGGGGTTCGTTTGATCCGCATCTCGGTCGCGATCTTTGCCTGCAGAACGCCGTGCGAGGACCGCAGTCCCTCGAGCGTCGCCTCGCGCTCCTCGTCGTTTCCGAGCACGCTGACGAACACGCGGGAATTGCGCAAGTCTGGGCTTGTCTCTACCGACGTGATGGTCACGAATCCGATCCGCGGGTCCTTAAGGTCTGTGGCGATCGCGGCCCCAATTACCTCGCGGATCACCTCGTTCACACGCCGCATCCGGGCGGTGGGCATGGGCGGGCGACTATAGCTCAGGCACTAAATCGGGACGAAGCAAGCTACCCGCGCAGGTCGCTGAGACTGAGCAGGTCGCGCTCGAACGTGCAGCCGTCGGGGAAGCGGCTGTCGACGAACCGCTGCACGCCGTCGGCGCGGTCGCCGACCTCGTGGTCTCCCACAAGCGCCACCAGCAGCGTCGCCCGCTGCCACTTGTCGTGGTGGTCGATCTCCGCGATGGCGGCGCCGAACCGGTTTCTGATCTGCTCCTTCAGCGACTTGACCAGCTTCCGCTTCTGCTTCAGGTCGTGCGCCTCGAAGCGCAATTCGACCTCGAGCAGGCAGACGAAGGCGGTCAAGCCCTACCCGGGGCGGCGGGCGAGAAAGGCGCGGTGGCCGCGGGCGAACTCCTCGCCGCCGTAGCCGCGCAGGATGCGGGCGCGAAAGCCGGCAGCGTGCAGCGAGGCGACGACGGCGTTCGGCGCGTAGAGCCTCAGCACGTGGGTCTCCTCGGCCCGCCTGTAACCGTCACCGGTCTGCCGGAAGCTGGTGATATGGCGGGTCAGCGTCCCGGCCCGGGTGTCCTCCTTGGCCTCGACCATCACCGCCCAGTCATCGCCCGCGTGCCAGGTCCGCATCTTCTCGGCTCCGACCCGGCCGGGGCCGGAGAGGTCGAAGAGGAAGACGCCCTCGGGCTCGATTGCGTCGTAGACGCGGGTGAGCACGCTGGGCAGGGCCTTGGGGCCGTTGCGGGAGTCGATCAGGTAGTTGAGGACCTCGCCGACGGCGAGCACCGCCACCGCGTCGGGGAGATCGGCGTCGATGAACGAGCCGACCTGGAAGGCTCCGCTCGGCACCCGCCGCCTGGCCAGCTCGATGCATGCCGGCGATGAGTCGATGCCGACGACGTCGAAGCCCGCGGCGGCCAGCCGGGCGGCGGTGATGCCTCCGCCGCAGCCGAGGTCGACGATCGTCCCCGACTCGACGTCCCGGGTCGCGAGCAGCTCGAGAAGCTGTTCGGCCGCAGCTTCGGCCTGATGGCCAAACCCGGCGTCGTGGACGTAGGCGAGGTCTTCGGCGTAGAGGAGATCGGGCTCCACGCTGGCCATGGCAGAGCTCACGACCTAAGCGAGGGTCTGCTCGACCTGCTTGACCTCGAAGAACTCGAGCACGTCGCCGACCTTGATGTCGGCGTAGCCCTCGAGGACGATGCCGCACTCCAAGCCCTCGTCGACCTCCTGCACGTTGTCCTTGAAGCGGCGCAGTGAGCCGAGCTTGCCCGTCCAGATGATCGTCCCCTCGCGCACCAGGCGGACCCCGGCGGTGCGGATGACCTTGCCGTCGGTGACGATGCAGCCGGCGATGTTGCCGACCTTGGACGCCTTGAAGACCTCCTTGACCTCGGCCTGGCCAAGTGCCTCCTCGACCTCGACGCTCTCGAGCAGTCCCTCCATCGCGTTGCGGAGGTCCTCGGTGACCTTGTAGATCACCTCGTAGGTGCGAATGTCGATGCCCTCGGTCTCCGCCGTCTTGCGGGCGTCTGAGAGCGGCCGCACGTTGAAGCCGATGATGATCGCGTTCGAGGCCGAGGCGAGCATCACGTCGGACTCGTTTATGCCGCCGGTCGCGGCGTGGATGATGTTGATCCCGACCTGGTCCTGCGGAACCTTGGCGACCTCGTCCTGCAGCGCCTCGAGCGAGCCGGAGACGTCGGCCTTGAGAACGATGTCGAGCTCGGTCAGGTCGCCGCCCTGGGCCTTGGAGAAGACTTCCTCGAGCGTGACCTTGCGCGCCGATCGGCGGGCCAGGGCCTCGGTCTTGAGGCGGTTGGCGCGCTCGGCCGCCATCGAGCGCGCCTTGCGCTCGGCGTCGACCACCTGGAGGACCTCGCCGGCGTCGGCGACGCCGTCGAAGCCGAGGACCTGCACGGGCTTGCCGGGACCGGCCTCGTCTACCCGCTCGCCGGCGTCGTCGAGCATCGCCCGGACCTTGCCCCACTGCGAGCCGGCGACGACCGCGTCGCCGATGCGAAGGGTGCCGCGCTGAACGAGGACGCCGGTGACGGGGCCGCGGCCGGGGTCGAGCTCGGCCTCGATCACGGTGCCGGTCGCGGGGGCGTCGGGGTTCGCAGTCAGCTCCTCGAGCTCGGTGACGAGCAGGATCATGTCGAGCAGGTTGTCGAGGCCGTCCTTGGTCTTCGCCGAGACGTCGACGTAGACGGTGTCGCCGCCCCAGTCCTCGGGGTTCAAGTCGTGTTGGGCGAGCTCGGTGCGAACGCGGTCGGGCTGGGCCTCAGGCTTGTCGATCTTGTTGACGGCGACGAGCATCGGCACCTCGGCGGCGCGGGCGTGGTCGACGGCCTCCATCGTCTGCGGCATGACGCCGTCGTCGGCGGCGACGACGATCACGGCGACGTCGGTGACCTTGGCGCCGCGGGCGCGCATCGCCGTGAACGCCTGGTGGCCCGGGGTGTCGAGGAAGGTGACGGTCTTGCCGTTGTGGTGGACCTGGTAGGCGCCGATGTGCTGGGTGATGCCACCGGCCTCGCCGGCGACGACCTCGGTCTGACGGATCGCGTCGAGCAGCGAGGTCTTGCCGTGGTCGACGTGGCCCATAACCGTCACCACGGGCGGACGCTCACGGAGGTCGGCCTCGTCGTCCTCGGGCAGGGTGGCTTCCACCTCTTCCTCGGCGGCGGTCACGATCTCGACCTCGCGCTCGAGCTTCTTGGCGATCGCCTTGATCGAGTCGTCGGTGAGCGTCTGGGTCAGGGTCGCCATCTCGCCCTCCTCCATCAGCGCCTTGATCACGTCCGCTCCGCCGAGACCAAGGATCTCGGCGACCTCGCGAACGGTCGCGCCCGAGGGCACACGCAGGGTCTGCTCTGCCTCCGGCTCGCGCGGCTCCAGCGGCGGCTCTTCGAGCAGCGGGCGGCGGCGCCTGCCGCCGCGGCGACGCGGGGGGCGCTGGGGCGGCGGCGGGCCCATGTGATCGCGGCGCGCGGCCTGGGAGTCGATGACGACGCGCCGCGGGCGCTTGCCGCCGGCCTTCGAGTCGCCGTCGCCGGCTGCGCCGGTGCTGGGCACCGGGCGCACGGGCTTGGCCTTGGCGCCGCCATCGGCATTAGCGGCGGGGGCGGCCGGGGCGGGCTTGGCGGCGGGGGCCTTGCCGTGAGTTTCGTCGCTCTTCGGAGCCGGCTTGGCGCCGTTGCCGGCTTTCTTCAGCGCGGCTGCGGCGTCGGTCTCCTCGACGCTCGAGGCCGCTGCCTTGGCTTCGATTCCGGCTGCGT
>JAWVFN010000224.1:0-4448 GCA_033855935.1 Solirubrobacterales bacterium
AATCGAACCCACGTGATCGGCGTCATGTATGAACGGCGTCTACAGGTTTAGCCGGCGCTTTGATCTCGCTCTCCGGGTTCCGCTGCCGACAGGAGATCCTGGAGAGCCAAGTCCCTTTGATTTCCCCCGCCGGTCGGGACAGTCCGGCTGGGTGAGCCCGCTTCTGACACCGGGACTCCCCTCCACGGGCGAGAGGGGCCGATGCAAGCTACTTAGGTTCTAGCTAAGCAGCGAGGGCGAACTCGTGGTCCGCATTTATTGATTGGTGCCGGTTTTTTACGAGGCCTCCGGCGTCCTCGACCTGCAACCAGTTCGCACGACGACCGATTCGAAGCCTGTCGTCCCCGTGCTATGTCTGAACAGATTGTACCCGGCGGTGTGAAGCGGGCCCCGGGCCCGCGCTCGGCTAGATTCCCCTTGATGAGCACGGCCGACGCAACCCTCTCACAGGGGATCTACGAGGTTCCACAGGAGATGCGGGACTTCCGCGAGACGATCCGCCAGATGGTCGAGGAGAAGGTCGCGCCGCGGGCGGCGGAGATCGACCGCACCGGCGAGTACCCGCACGACATCCGCGAGCTGCTCGCCTCGCATGACATTCTCGGCCTCCCCTTCCCCACCGAATACGGCGGCACCGGAACCGGCACGCTGATGCAGCAGATCGCGGTCGAGGAGATAGCCCGGGGCTGCGCCTCGAGCGCGCTGATCCTGATGATCCAGGAGCTCGGCTCGCTGCCGATCACGCTGTTCGGCAGCGACGAGCAGAAACAGAAGTGGCTGCCGCGTCTCGCCACCGGCGAGATCAGCCCCGCATTCGCGCTGTCTGAGCCCGAGGCCGGCTCCGATCCAGCCGCGATGCGAACCGCCGCCGTCCAAGACGGCGACGAGTGGGTCATCAACGGCCAGAAGAACTGGATCACCAACGCCTCGATCGCCGACTACTACGTCGTCTTCGCCAAGACCGATCGCGAGAACAATCGGATAACAGCCTTCATCGTCGAGGCTGACCGCGAGGGCTTCGATCCCGGCAAGCTCGAGCACAAGCTCGGGATCAAGGGGTCCCCAACGGGACAGCCTTCATTCACCGATGTCCGGGTGCCTTCCGAGAACGTGATTGGCGAAGTTGGTCGCGGGCTCTCGGTCGCACTGGGGACGCTCGAGCGGACTCGTCTCGGGGCCGCCGCACAGGCCGTCGGCATCGCCCAGGCGGCGACCGACTACGCCGTCTCTTACGCCAAGGAGCGCAAAGCATTCGGCAAGCCGATCATCGAGCTCCAGGGGCTGCAGTTCAAGCTCGCCGACATGCAGACGAAGACCGCGGCGGCGCGCGAGCTCCTCTACACGGCCTGCGCGAAGATCGACCGAGGGGACCCCGACCGAGCCATGTACTCCTCGATGGCGAAGCTGTTCGCCTCCGACGCCGCCATGGATGTCACCGTCGAAGCCGTGCAGGTACTCGGCGGCTACGGCTACGTCAACGAGTACCCGGTCGAGCGAATGATGCGCGACGCCAAGATCACCCAGATCTACGAGGGCACGAACGAGATTCAGCGGGTGGTCATCGCCCGGGCGCTCAGCCGCGACTAGCGACGTCACCTGATAACCGCGCGTCCCCCGCTTCGCTCAGGCGTGCCGGCGCGCACTCTAGTACACATGTCCAGATGGAACGCGGCAACCGGCAATCCCGAAACAGCCAGGCAACGTAGACCCTGTGTGGACTACGCCCTCTCCTCGATGAGCGAGCTCTCCGACGAAGCCCTCCTCGCCGGTCTCGCCGCCGGTGAATCCGATTCGGCGGCGGCTTTCGTGCGCAGGTTTCAGGCGCGCGTCTACGGCCTGGCGCTGACCATCGTCGGCGACAGCGGACGCGCCGAGGACGTCGCCCAGGAGACCTTCGTGCGCGCTTGGCGCCACGCGGCGAGCTATGACTCGCGGCGCGGGCGCGTGGCGACATGGCTCCTGACGATCGCCCGCAATCTCGCGATCGACACCGTCCGCCTCAAGAGCGTCGAGCCGCTCGACCCCGAGACCGTCGCCAATCGCCTACACCGGATCGAAGCCGCGGCCGATGCCTCGGAGCGCATGGCGCCCGACGAGCGCGACCGGGTCCAGGGCGCGATGGCCGAGCTCCCCGACGATCAGCGCCGGGCGCTGTTCCTGACCGCCTATCTCGGCCGCACGGCCCGCGAGATCTCAGACCTCGACGGTGTGCCGCTGGGTACGGTCAAGACCCGGATCCGCGCCGCGATGCTGAAGCTCCGCGACTCGCTGGAGGCCAGCCATGAGGTGTGAGGACCTGCGCGAGCTCGCGCCCGAGATCGCCCTCGGCATCGCCGACGGCGAGCAGCGCGAGACCGCGATGCGCCACCTCGCCGACTGCGACGACTGCCGTCATTTGGTTGAAGAAATGTCGGAGGTAAATGACGAGCTGCTGACCCGGGCGCCCGTCGCCGAACCACCGGTGGGCTTCGAGACCAGGGTGATGGAGCGGCTCGGCCTCTCCCCCAAGCCGCGCCGCCGCCGTCGCGCCGCCTTCGTGATGCGCCGCCTCGCGATACCCGCCGCCGCGGCCGCGCTGACCGCCGGCGCCCTCGTCGGCTACTACCACGACGACCACGTCACGGCCTCGCAATACCAGGACACCCTTGCGGCGGCGGGCGGCTCCGACTTCATCGCCAAGCCGATCCTCGACCCGGCCGGAAAGCGGGCCGGCACCGCCTTCGGCTACGAGGGCAAGCCCTCGTGGGTGATGATCACCGTTGACCCCGCCTATCGCGACCAGGTCAAGAGCTGTGAGCTGGTCACCAAGGACGGCCGCCACGTTCCCCTCGACTGGTCGGCATGGCACGACGGCAGCTGGGGCGGCTCGATCCCGGTCGACGTCTACGACATCCAGTCGATCCGCATGCTCGGCGATCGCCCCGGCCAGGTCCTCGCCACGCCGGCCTCCGAGACCAGCTAGAGCGGCTGCTTGCGCCGCTTGGGCGCCTTGCGCTTGCAGCGCTTGCGCTTGTTCGTGAGCGCGCGGCCGCGGCGCTTCTTGGCCTTGCGGCACGACTTGACGCGCTTGCCCGCCGTGGAGCCCGTGGCCCCGGGGCAGCCCGTGGCGAGGACGTAACAGGCGAGCGGCGGCTCGCTCGAGACGTGCGGGTAGGTCGCGATCGTCGTGGCGAGCACCGTCGCGGCGGAGGCGAGATCGGTGGCGAAGGTGAGCGGGTTGACGCCCGGCATCAACCCCTGGAGGCAGACGCCGGCAGCGACCCGCGAAGGGTTGGCCGGCCCCGGGTGGGTGAGGGCGTCGATCGCCAGCGCATAGGCGACCGGGTCGATCGTGCCGAGCAACAGGTGCTCGTTGAGGTCGAGCGGGCAGATGTCCTGGACGGCGACGTTGGAGATGTCCCCGCCGCCGCCGTGCAGCGAGGAGCTGCCGCTGCTGTCGAGGTTGGGAACGACGACCCAGTCGGTGTGCGTATAGACCTCGGTGTAGGAGATCCCGGGGAACGTCTCCTGGCCTGAGTTGAGCGCCTTTGTGAACTCCGAGTCGCTGCGCTGCTGCTGGAAGGCCGGCGAGCAGCCGGGCAGGCAGACCGGGGCCGCGACGACGGTGCCGTGGTTGGAGCCGGCGAAGCCGATTTGATCGTCGACCATCCCCCGCGTGTCGGGCCAGAAGCGAAGCGCCCAGCGCGGCAGCATTCCGCCCTGGCTGTGGCCGATGATCGCGATCTTCCGCCCGGCGACGGCATACATCTTGCGGATCGCGTGGACGACGTACTCGCCAGCGACCTGGATGTCGCCCATCGAGTTTCCGGGCAGCTCGACCGTGCACCAGGGGATGTTGAGCGCGCTCAGCGCCGGCTCCCAGTTCCAGGAGTAGTTGGCGTGAGGGTTGACGGCCGTAGCGGGGACGAGCAGCACCGGAGCTCGCGTGGCGCCGGCCACGTTGCCGGTGCAGGTCATGCTCGCGTCGAGCGCCGCCTGAGGCACGCTTAGAGGCGGCCCCGGCTTGTCGACCGGGGCGAAATCAGCGCTCGCGCTTGCGGGTGCAATCGCCGCGAGCACGATCAAGCTCAGCAGTGCTCTCCTCACCGTCGGGCGACCCTAGCAGGGTCGGATGGTCAGACGGTGAGGTTCTTTTTCACCTCGTTGAGGAAGCTCTTCGGCATCCCGGGGACGACGTCGAGGTCATCGACGCTGTCGAAACCCTGCTCGCGCTCGCGGTAGGTGATCACGCGCGTCGCCTGGGTCACCGAGAAACCGATCTCGCGCAGCTGCTCGAAGGATGCGTCGTTGACGTTGACCAGGCCCGTGTCCTCGGCGGCCTCTTCGCCCTCGCGTTCCCCACCGCGCAGACGCCCGAGGATCCCTCGCCGGCCGCCTTTCTCCTCGCCCTTCTCCTCGCCGGCGCCCTCGGGCGCCGCGGCCAACCAATCGGGCGGCTCGGGCTCGGG
>JAWVFN010000225.1:0-10937 GCA_033855935.1 Solirubrobacterales bacterium
GAGCACGTGGTAGCCGCGGCGAACCAGTTCGCTGAGGATTGCCGCTTCCGAACGTAGGCCGACCTCCACGGGATGTGTTGTCGGTTCGGGTTTCCTCGCTCCGAGGTTCATGTCGTTGCAGACGCTAATGCGAGGTGGCACGCGGAAGGGGCCCCTAGAGGTGTCAACTCTCGGGCGGGAACGTCACAAATGGCGCGAGGCTGGAGAATGCGGGCCGATGCCCGACGCGCACAACTTCAACTGGAGAGACGGGGAGCGGACGATCGTCTTCGGCGAGGGCGTGCTCGAGCGCTCGCCGCAGCTGCTCGCCGAGAGCGGGTTCCACGGATATGACCTGTTGACCACGTCGCGGGCGCTCGCCGAGGCGCCGGAGCAGCTCGCCGAGCAGGCCCGAGCTGTGCACGAGGTCGCGCGCGTGAGCGTGCCCGAGGCCGCGGGCGAGGTGATCGAGAATGTCAGCGGCGATCTCGTCGCGCTCGGGGGAGGGCGGGTCGTCGACACCGCCAAGGGGGTCGCCGCCATCGTCGGCGGCCGGGTGGCGGCGATCCCGACGACCCTCGCCGGCTCGCCGATCACCGGATTCCACAGGCTGCCGGCCGGCCGCGAATCGGAGTTCACCGGCTTCGTCCGCTGCGTGCTCGTCCTCGCCGACCCGGATCCGATGACCAGCTCGCCCGAGGAGGCGCTGCGGGCGACGGCGATGAACGCCCTCGCGCACGCCGCCGAATCGCTCTACGCACCCGGCGCCAACCCCGTATCCGAGATGGCCGCCCTGCGCGGCGCCGAGCTGATCGGGCGCAGCCTCGCCACCGACCGCGTCCGCCGCGATCGCGGCGACTTGGCGCTCGGCGCCGTCCTCGGTGCCTACGCGATCGGCTCGACCGGGCTTGCGCTGCACCACGCCGTCTGCCAGACCCTCGTCCTCGTTCTCGGCCTGCCGCACGCCCAGGTCAACGCGACGATGCTGCCGCACACGATGAGCGCGATGACCCATCGCGCGCCACGCCAGATCGCTGCCCTCGCCGGCTCTCTGGGGACCTCCGCCGGTGCGGTCGGCGCCCGCATCTCGGAGCTCGCCGGCGGCAGTCGCCGCCTTTCCCAGCTCGGAGTCGATATCGACAAGGCTCAGATCGACGACGTCCTCGACGCGCTTGAGGCACGCGGCGACATCGCGACCAACACGCCCGATCCCCCCGATCGCGAGCAGCTGCGGGCTCTGATCAGCGGCGCCTGGTGAGAGCCGCGCGCCGCCCTGTAACGCCCGGACCACCCCTGTGTAGCCCCTTCTTGCCGTGAGTGAGGAGATAAAGCCGCCGTCGAAGCCGCCCCGCGACCCGGGGATCGACCCCGAGCGCCTGCTCTCCTACCATCGCTTCACCCGCGAGCGCGGCGTCAGCTGGCCGATGTACCTGCTGATCCGGGCGATCCTGCAGCCGGCGTTTCTCATCTACCTCCGGCTCAGCCGCATCGGCCGCGAGCACGCCCGGATCAAGGGGCCGCTGATCGTGGCTTCGAACCACCGCAGCTTCCTCGACCCGTTCGTGATCGCGGTCTGCCTGCCGTGGCTGCGCCCGATGCACTTCGTCGCAAAGGCGGAGCTGTTCGAGCCCCGCTGGCAAGGCTGGCTGCTGAACCGGCTCGGCGCCTACCCTGTGCGCCGCGGCCAGGCCGACGAGGAGGTGCTGATCACCTCGCGCAACGTGCTCGAGCGCGGCGGAGTCGTCTGCATCTTCCCCGAGGGCACGAGGATCCGCTCGGGATCGCTGGGCCGCCCGCGCCGTGGCTTCGGCCGCCTCGCGCTCGAGACCGGCGCCGCCGTCCTGCCCGTGACCGTGCACGGGTCGGAGCACGTCCGGCGCGGCATGCGCATCTACCCGCGGAAGGTCAAGGTCCGGGCCGGCCGGGCGATGACATTCCCGCGCACCGACAATCCCTCGCCGCAACTCGCCAACTCGGTCGGCGATCGCGTCTGGCCCGCGATCCAACTCCAGTGGGAGTGGCTCGGCGGCCTGCCGCCACTGAAGAAGGCCGCGGTGATCGGCGCCGGAAGCTGGGGCACGGCGATGGCCGTGCTCCTCGCGCGCGGCGGGCTCGAGGTCCAGCTCGGGACCCGCAGCCCCGAGCAGGCGGAGGCGATGGCCTCCAAGCGCGAGAACGAGCGCTACCTGTCGGGCGTCCGCCTGCCCGAGGAAGTCGAGATCAAGCGCGCCCACGAGATCGAGCTCGCCGGCTGCGACCTGATCTGCCTCGCGGTGCCCTCGGCGGCGCTCCCAGCCGCCGTCGGCGCGATCGGCGACCGGGTGGGCCAGCGCTCGGCGGTGCTGCTGCTCGCCAAGGGCCTCGTCGCGCCGATGGGCGCGCTGCCCAATGCCTACGTCACCGAGCGGATCCCCGCCCGCGCCGTCGCCTGTCTCGGCGGACCGGCCCACGCCAAGGAGGCCTGCTCGGGCACCGCCGCGCTCGTCCTCGGCAGCCACGACATCGACCTCCGTTCCCAGCTCGGCGAGGTCTTCGACGAGGCCGGCCTCGTCTGCGAGCGCTCTGAAGACGTCGTCGGCGTTGAGATCGCCGGCGCCGCCAAGAACGCCGCCGCGCTCGCCGCCGCGGCCGCCGAGCCCCACGGCCTCAACGCGGCCGGCATCGCCGCGACCGAGATCTGGCGCGAGTGCCTCGAGTGGTCGGAGACGCTCGGCGCCGACCCCGACACCTTCTCCGGCCTCGCCGGCGTCGGCGATCTGACCGCGACGATCATGGCCCCGGGCAGCCGCAACCGCCAGGCCGGTGAGCTGCTCGGCAATGGCACGCCGGCCTCGGAGATCCCCGGGATCATCGGCCAGGCCTCGGAGGCGCTCGACTCGGTGCCGCTGATCGCCGACACCGTGACCAGGGCATGCGGCGAAGCGCCGGCGCTGCAGGCGCTGGCCTCGCTGATCAGCGGCGAGATCGACGCTTCGGAGTGGATGGCGCGCCTGCGGCGCGCCGAGCGGGCAAGGCGGGCAGCATGAACGTACCCTTGGCCTGTGGCCGCCAGCAAGGATCAACCGGTCGCGTCAGGAGCCGCGAAGGTCGAGCTCGACCGTGCCTTCGAGCAGCTCTACCGCGACCACCTGCGCGACGTCTACTCCTACTCGTACTACCGGGTTGGCAATCACCACGACGCGGAGGACCTCACCGAGCAGGCTTTTCTCCAGGCCTACCGGCACTTCGAGCGCGCCCGCCGCGAGTCCGATGGGCGGCCGCTGCGTCCTTGGCTGATCCGCATCGCCCACAACCTCGCCTCCAACTACCACCGCGACAAGTCGCGACGGCCCGAAGCGGCGCTCGACGCGATCGAGCCGCCCTCGGCTCCGCACGGCACGGCGCGCATCGCCGAGGGCCGCGAGGAGTTGAAGCACTTGATGGACTCGATTCAGGAGCTTCCCGGCGACCGCAAGGAGGCGCTGATCATGCGCTTTGCGCTCGGCATGGACAACCGCGAGATCGCCCGGGCGCTCGGGCGCACCGACGGCGCCACCAAGGTTCTTATCCACCGCTCGATCAAGCAGCTCGAAGAGGAGATGGGACGTGACGGAGAACAAGACTGACGTCGAAGCGATGCTGAAGACGGCGCTGCGGCCGATCGAGCCGCCCGACGACCTTGCCGGGCGCATGGAGGAGACGCTGAGCGCCGTCACCGAGGCCGCCGCGAGCGAGCTCTCGGCCTGGGCCGAGGAGCTCTCCGCCTCCGAGCTGCGCTCGCTGCGCGATCCGCGTAACTGGGTCCGGCCCGCCGCCGCGGTCGCCTCCGGCGCCGTCGCCGGCGGCGCCTTGGCCGTCCTCGGCATGCGTCAGCGGCGCGAGAAGCCCTCGGCGTTCAAGCGCGCGAGCAAGGACGTGCGCAAGGCAGTCAAGGACATCAGCTTCCGCCGCGACTAGCTCTTGGCGGCGGCGGGGCGGCGCGCGGTCGCCGGGTTCTTCGGCTTCCTCGGCGTCGCCAGTCCGGCGCCGACGCCCAGCGCGCCGAGGATCAAGTGCAGGAAGTTGTCCCCGCTGTTGACCGGGATCACCTTGAGGATCGTGTTGTTGAAATCGCCCGAGCCGAAGTCGGTGAAGCCGAGGACCGCGACGACGATGTAGATGACGCCGACGTAGAGCGCGTAGGCGCGCTGCGCCGAGTAGCCGTAGCTCAACGCGATCAGGCCGATGGCGCCGGTCGCAATGTGGATCAGGTTGTGCCAGCCGTTGACGGCGAGGACGCCGAAGACCTTGTCGCAGCCGTCGCCGGAGCAGATCGAGTTTCCGGTATCGAACCCGGCCGCGTAGAAGAAGCCGATCACGCCGCCGATCACGAGGGCGGCGCCGACGACCATCGAGTAGAGCCTTGCCGGGCTTGAGCCTTCCATTCCCGCTATTCATATCTGAATGGATCGAGCAAGACGGCAGTGGGGCGCGAATGTCCGGCCGGCGACGGTGTTCGCGGCGCTGCTGGTCGTCGCCATCCTCGGCTACGGCATCGCCTCCCAGAACAGCAACGGGGATGACAGCCGCACGGTCTCGGTCGTCTCGCGGCTGTCCGGCTCATACGCCCACCTCGAGCTGACAAAGGACTCGGCGACCCTTCGAGCCGAGGGCGTGCCGAAGCTTCCGGCGGGCTCGGTCTACCAGGTGTGGGTCCAGACCGGCGCCGACGCGCCCGAGGCCTCGTCGACCTTCAGGCCCGGCCCTGGCGGGAGCGCCGCCGCCGCGGTGCCGGGAGGACTGCACGCCGGCGACCTGTTCACCGTCACCCGCGAGCCCGGCCCGGGCAGCCCCTTCCCGGGCTCGCGGCCGGTCTACGCCGCTCAGATTCCCCACTAGTTCCCTCGTCTAGTCTCCCGGGCCGTGGCCGAGACCTGTTACCGACATCCCGATCGCGAGACCGGCGTCTCCTGCTCCAACTGCGGGCGCCCGATCTGCCCGGAGTGCATGACCGTGACTTCGGTCGGCATGCGCTGCCCGGAGTGCGCGAAGCAGAAGACCAAGGTCCGGGTCGGGCCCGGCGCCTTCACCGCGACCGACGTGCCGATCGCGACGTATGCGCTGATCGCGATCAACGTCGCGGTTTTCCTCGCCGAGGTCGCCTCGCACGGCGGCGGGATCATCGATGTGACGCCCAACAACCTCATCGACCACGGCGGCCTCGCGGGACCCTTGGTCGCCAACGGCGACTACTGGCGGATCATCACCTCGGGGTTCCTCCACGTCGGGCTGATCCACATCGCGCTCAACATGTACATCCTTTACATCGCCGGCGGCCTGCTCGAGCGCAGTATCGGCAGCCTGCGCTTCGTCGCCCTCTACTTCCTCTCGCTGATCTCCGGGTCGTTCATCGCCCTGTTGATCGACCCCAACGCGCTCACCGTGGGGGCCTCGGGAGCGATCTTCGGCCTGATGGCCGCGGCGGTGATCATCGCCTACGGCCGCGGCAGGGAGGACGTCGCGCGGCAGTTCGCGGTCCTCGTCGCTCTCAACCTCTTCCTCAGCTTCTCGGTCTCGGGGATCTCGATCGGCGCCCACCTCGGCGGGCTCGTCGGCGGGGCGATCGCCTCATTCTTCGTCATCTACATCGAGCGGCGCCGCGGCCCCGCCCTGCCGCTCGAGATCCCGGTTCTGACCGTGATCGCGGCGGCCTTCGCCATCGCCGCGGTGGTCGCCGCCAACTCGGCGTAGCGGCGTCCGCGAGTCGTCCCTCGGTTAGGCTGGCGCCGATGGACCTCGATTCCTTCCAGGAGCAACGGCTAGACGTCGAGGCCCTCGACGAGACCCCGAGGCTCGGGCGACGCCAGTTTCTGATCGCCGGCTTGGCGACGGGGGTCGCGGCGAGCACGACGGTCAACTATGCGGCGATCGCCCGCGGCCGGCGGACCGGCTTTGCCAAGAACGGCACCTTTCCGCAGGGCGTCGCTTCGGGGTTTCCCCATCCCACCAGCGGCATCCTCTGGACGCGCCTCGATGAGATCGGCCGCACCAGCCGGTTCAAGCTCGAGGTCGCCAAGGATCCCGGGTTCAAGAAGATCGTCGCCCAGCGGACCGTCACGGCTCGTTCGGATCGTGACTACACGGCCCGCGTCCGGGTCAACAAGCTGAAGCCCGATCATGAGTACTTCTATCGCTTCCACACCAAGCACTCGAATTCTCCCGTCGGGCGCTTCCGCACCGGTCCCGCTCCGGACTCGCGGCGTCCCGTCCGCATCGCGCTCGTCACCTGTCAGAGCTACGAGGCCGGTTACTACAACGTCCACCGTGCGATCGCCGCGGAGCCCAACCTCGATCTGGTCCTCGGGCTCGGCGACTACATCTACGAGTCGCATTACTACGACGGCCCGGCCGGGCGCAAGGACACGACCGGCGACAACCACGACGGCCACGTCGAATACCTCCACGAGTACTGGCAGAAGTACCGCCTGTACAAGAGCGATCCAGACCTGATCGCGATGCACCAGGCGCATCCGTTCATCGCCTGCTGGGACGACCATGAGGTCGAGGACAACTACGCCGACGGGCTGGCGAGCTCGCACGCCACCGACGGCCAGACGAACAACGGGCACCCTCGCCGGATCTCGATCGCCGAGCGGCGCGCGAACGGCTACCAGGCGTTTTTCAACTCGATGCCGCGGATCCGATTCGACGGCGACCTGAATCGGATCTACGAGCAGTACCGGATCGGCTCTCTCGTCGATCTGCTCGTCACTGACGAGCGCCAGTACCGCGACCAGCAGCCCTGCAGCGACGCGCAGGTGACGCCCTGCTTCGACGAGAACGGCGACCGGACGATGCTCGGCACCAGCCAGAAGGCCTGGTTCAAGGGCGCGCTGAGCTCCTCGCGGCAGGCATGGAAGCTGTGGGCGAACGAGGTGATGGTCATGGGGCTGCAGTCGGCGCCGGACATCGGCGTCAACAACGACCAGTGGGACGGCTACGCGAAAGAGCGCAAGGAGCTGCTCGAGTACGTGCTCGCCAACAAGATCTCGAACGTCGTCGCCCTCACCGGCGATATCCACAGCTTCTTCGCCGGCACGGCGACGACGACCGGATCGAGCCTGGACTTGCAGGGCGTTCCCGCGATCCCCGAGCTCGTCGTCGGCTCGGCGACCTCGCACGGGCTGCCGGAGGAGACCAATCTGCCGTCATCGGCGATCAAGACGCTGGTCCAGACCCTCGACCCGCACATCATCTACACGGACCTCGACCGCCGCGGCTACGCGATCGTCGAGGTCACCCCAGACGAGCTCACCTGCGAATTCAAGGCGCTGAGCGTCGATGCGCGCAACAACGACGCGCCCGCGACGATCGCCAAGTTCCGGGTGCCGAACGGCGCGGTCTCGCCGCAGTTCGCCTGATGGCGTCTGCACTCGACAGGCGTCAGGCATTGGGCGTCGCCGCTCTCCTCGCCTTTCTCGCGCTGGCGGTTTTTGCCGCTCCGAGCTCCGGCTCCGCAAAGACCGCCCACTTCCATGCCTGCAAGTCGCCCGGCCCGGTCGATCAGGTGGACGAGTCGGGCAACAAGGTCCACTTCCAGGTCGCCGGCCTGACCGCCGCGCCTTCGATCAAGTGCGGCAAGGCCCGTGGTGTCTCACAGAGGTACGTAACCTCGAGCGCCTGTGCGCCAGACTGCAAAATCGGCTCGCTGCGCTGCAACATCCGCACAGGCAAACGCAGCGGCTACGGATGCCGCCGCAAGAGCGGCCGCGACGCGATCCGCTTCCAGATCGCCGACAGCGGCCAGTAGCCGCTGGGTCTAGCCGCCGAGCAGGCGGCCGATGCGGACCAGCACCTTGCCGGGCAGCTTGGCGAGGTCGCCGAGCGGCTCGGGGAGCATGTCGAACGGGATCGGGCTGTCGTTCTCGGGCTCGGGCTGAGCCGATCGCGTGGGCGCCTCGTCGGCGTCGGTCCAGACCGGCTCGTCGTCGTCTGTCAGGCGCTCGAAGCGGCTCGCCGCGCCAGAGCCCGCCGTCTGCGTCGTGCGGCGCTCGGTCTCTGCCTTGAGCTCCTTGTTGACGGCGGCGATGGTCTGTTTGTTTGTTCGGCCGACGACCGGTCCGGGGATTCCGCGGCCGGCGTCGACGCCGACCTTGTAGGTCGCCCTCGTCCCTTCGCCGTCGCCTTCGAATGACCACTCGCCGTCCATCTGCTTGATTCCCTCGCCGTCGAGGAAATCCCACCAGATCCGGCCGGGGCGGTCGTAGTGGTAGCGGAGCGTGTAGCGGATCTTCCGCACCTTGCCGTCGGCGACGAATTTGACGACCTCGCCGAGGCCGTCCTTGTTGTGCTCGGTGACGTCGGTCTCGTAGACGGCGGTGATCCAGTCGGGGAACGACTCGTAGTCGGTGATCGCGTCGAAGACCTCGTCCGGCGCGGCGGCGATCTCGATCGTGTTCTCTGCCCAGTGAAGGCCCATGTCAGTTGGCGGCTACGGCGTCGAGCGGAATGAACTCGACCCCGTCCGGCGCGGGGACCCTATCGGGATGGAGCAGGTGGGCGAGCAATTCGGTGCCTTCGACGAGGCGCGGACCGGGTCGCGAGAAGGACGCTGCGGCGTCGACGGCGACCACGCGATCGGCGCCGAGCCCAGCGATCGCCTCGGCGTTGTCGAGCACCTCCCGCCGCGCCTTTGGCGCGTCCCAACCGCACGGCATGGCGATGACGATCTCCGGGTTTGCGGCGACGAGCTCCTCCCACTCGGCGGTGCGCGACTTGGCCCCGGCCTCGCCGATCACGTCGACGCCCCCGGCGATCTCGATCATCTCCGGCACCCAATGGCCGCCGACGAAGGCCGGGTCGAGCCACTCGAGCGCCAGCACCCGCGGCCGCTGCGCACCGAAGACAGCCGCGCGTACCGCGTCGAGCCGATCCTCCAGATCGCTGCGCAGGTCCCCGGCTCCGACGGCCTCCGCCACCTCGCCCAGCCGCGTCACGTCAGCGAGTACGTCAGCGAGATTCTCGGGATCGAGCGAGATCACCTCGGGATTGCCGGGCAGCCGCTCGGCGACTGCGCGGACATCGTCATAGGAGACGGCGCAGACCTCACAGACGGCTTGGGTCACGATCAGCTCGGGCTCGAGCGCGGCGAGCCGCTCCTCGTCCAGCTCATAGAGGTGTCGTCCCTCGCCGCGGACGCTGCGCACGGCTTCGTCGATCTCAGCGGCGCTCAGCCCCTCGGGGATCACGGAGCGCGTCAGGTGGGGGAGGGCGGCAGCCGCCGGCGGGAAGTCGCACTCGTGGGTGACGGCGACGACGTCATCCCCCAGCCCGAGCGCGAACAGCATCTCGGTCGAGGAGGGCACGAGGCTCGCGATCCGCATACCTCAGAGGCTAGGGGGTAGGCTCGGAATGTGGCGCTTCTCGAAGACTCAGAGGTCGAGGCCAGGCTCGCCGAGCTCGACGGCTGGAGCCTGGTCGGCTCCGCGATCACCAAGACCTTCGGGCGCGGCGACTTCGTCGGCTCGGTCAAGTTCGTCGACTCGCTGGTCGAGCCCGCCGAGGGTATGAACCACCACCCCGACCTCGAGATCTCCTGGGACAAGGTCAAGGTGACGATCACCAATCACGCCGAGGGCGGCCTCACCGCCAATGACTTCGAGCTCGCCGGCAAGGTCGACGCGCTGGCTTAGCCCGGCGAACCCAGCCCGATGTCGCAGGAGAACGTCGAGATCGCCAGACAGGCCAACGCGGCATTCAACTCCGGGGACCCCGACGCATTTCTCGAGTTCTTCGCAGCCGAGATCGAGCTCGTCGACCTCGCGAGCGCGCCGGATCAACAAACTGCGGTGAAGGGCAAGGACGCCATTCGCGAGGCCCTGCGCCTCTGGACGGCTGCCTTCGACGACCTACAGGTCGATATCGCGGAGTACACGGACGCCGACGACGCAGTGATCTGCGCCGCCCACTGGCACGGCCAGGGAAAAGCGAGCGGCATCTCGATCGACGTCCGTCAATTCGACCTCTATGAGTTCCGCGACGGAAAGGGCGTTCGGACCACGCTCGGCTACAAGACCAAGGAGGAAGCCCTCGCCGCTGGCGGATCCGCGAGCCCGCCGAGCGGCTAGACCGACCAGCTCTCGAACTTCTTCCCCGTCAGCTCCCGCAGCCGCTCGACCTCCGGCGTCAGCTTGAGGATCAGCGCGTCGCGGAGGCGGCCCTCGATCGCCGGGCGTTCGACGCTCGGGGCGCTGGCGCGGCGGACAGCGTTGGTGACCGGGCGGCGCAGGCGGTCGGGGACGGCGCGGCGCCAGGCCTCGCCGAGGCGCGAGTCGCGCGCGGCGGCGTAGCGCTCGGCGTAGCCGCGTTTGGTCGAGCCGACGTTGTGCTCTTCGTCGAAGCCGGGTGAGGTGAAGTCGGGATCGACGCCGAGGAAGGCGAAAATCTCGGCGAGGGTCGGGCCGCGGTGGTCGTGGAGGTCGTTCGAGTCGACGACGAGGATGCGGTCGGTCGGGAAGTGCTCGCGGTACTGCTCGAGCTGGGTCGCATAGGACGAGCCGACGACGTAGGGATTCATTGGGTTCTCGAGGTCAGCGAGCAGATCGGGCAGCGGCCGCTCCTCGCCCACGGAGGAGACGTCGTGGACGTAGTGGGCGCGGATCCGCTCGATCGGGTCGCGGACGACGTAGACGTGGCGCGCCTCGGGGATCAGCTCGGCGATCCGGCCCGGGACCCCGCCGCGCAGCGGGTGCTGCGAGTAGCTGGGCGAGCAATCGCCGCGCATCGGCTCGCTCGCCGCGTAGAGCTCCTCGTACTCGGAGCGCTCGGCGATCCGCCCGAACGGCCACGGGCCGTCCTCGGGCGCGCAGAAGAAGTTCGGCTCCTTGAGCAGCGGCACGTGGACCTCGGGGTGCAGGTAGAGATACCTGTGCAGGCTGGTCGTGCCCGATTGACCGGCGCCGATGACGAAGAAGTTGGGAAGCAGGAGGCGGCCGAGGCTA
>JAWVFN010000226.1:0-5692 GCA_033855935.1 Solirubrobacterales bacterium
AAGCTCGCGGTTGCGGGCGTTCACTGGCGGTTCTTCTTGTGGCGCCTCTTGTGGGGCGCCGCCGGAGTCGTGGTCGTCGGCGTAGTCGCTGTCGGCGTCGTCGCTGTTGGCGGCGGCGCCGCAGGCACCTGGGACCCCTCGCGGTTCTCGATGTCGCTGATGATGTCGACGGCGTCGCCGTGGCTGCGCATCGTGTGCTCGGTGACGACCTTCTGCCGCTCGGGCGAGAGCGTGTCAGTCTGGACGGCGATCGAGTACTGCTTCGAGTAGAGGTCGATCCCGAGCGGCAGGTCATACGGCAAGCCGCGGTAGAGCGCGACCCGGCCGCCGGAGTCGGTGCCGAGGAAGTAGACCGACCGGACCGCGACGACGGCGAGCGCCAGCACAGCGACAACGGCGGCGGCGATCAGGCCGCGCTTGACCCACTTGCGCCGTGTCGAGGGCGGCTCGGCGGCGGCGGGTGGCGGGCCGCCGGGGTCGCCCCCGGGGCGCATCCGCCGGGCGGCGGCGCGCACGCGGTCCGCGGTCAAGCCTGCCTGTTCGGCGGTGGCGGCGATCAGCGTCGCGCCCTCGTCGGCCGCCTTTTCACCCTCCTCGGCGAGCCGGAAGGCGAGCGCGGTGATGTTGTCGCGGCCGCCGGCGTCATTGGCGGCGTCGACGAGCTTGCCCACCGCCTGCTTCAGGTTCTTCGAGTCGGCGAGGATCTGGCGGATCTGCTCCTCGTCGATCATCGTCGTCAGGCCGTCGCTGCAGAGCAGGTAGATGTCGCCGTTACGGGCGGGGTTGGTCATCGTGTCGACCTTGACTCGGGCCTCGGGGCCGAGGGCGCGGGTGATGACCGACCGCTGCGGGTGCTCCTCGGCTTCCTTCTCGGTCAGGCGCCCCTGGCGGCGCAGCTCCTCGACCAGCGAATGGTCCTTGGTCAGGCGCTTCAGCTTGCCGTCCCGGAACAGGTAGGCGCGGCTGTCGCCGACGTGGGCGATGCTGACCTCGTCGCCCTGAACCAGGGCCGTGGTGAGCGTCGTGCCCATGCCGGCGCGCGACGAGTCCTTCTCGGCGAGCTCGTGGATCTCGGTGTTGGCCTTCTGGACGATGTCCTTGAGCGCCTTCTCGGCGCTCTCGGCCGGGTCGATCTCCTGTTCGAAGGCGCGGGCGGCGATGCTCGAGGCGACCTCGCCGGCCTGGGCGCCGCCCATGCCGTCGGCGACCGCAAAAACGGGCGCCCGCGCGAAGTAGGAGTCCTCGTTGGCGTTGCGCTGCTGGCCGGTGTCGGTCTTGTGCGCCTGCTCGGCGACCTTGAGGGTCACGTGCGCACTAGTCCTCTCCCTCGAAGCGGAACTCGGTGTCGCCGATGCGGATCAGGTCGCCGTCGTGGATCGACGCCTCGCCGTGGAGCTCGGCGGAGTTGAGGAGGGTTCCGTTGGTCGAGTTCATGTCCTCGGCAAAGTAGGCCCCGCCGCGGCCGAACACTCGCGCATGGATCCCCGATGCATAGCGGTCCTCTACCCGGATATCGGCGTCGGGTGACCGCCCGATCGAGAGGCCGCCGAAGAGGTCGTAGCGCTCGCCTTTCTTGAGGCCGCCTCCCTCCTGGACCACGAGCCAGGCATCGTCGGAGGCCTTGCCGTGCTCGACTACGTCGTGGTAGCCGGTGCCCTCGAAGGCCGGGGCGCCGCTGCCGCGCATGTCGCGCAGGGCGGTTCGGGCGATCCACCACAGGAACATGAAGAGCAAGGCGATAAAGCCGAACTTGAGTACGACCGCGATCGGCTCAACATTGCTCACTGCTCGATATCGAAGGTGAAGGTCGTCGTTCCGAGGGTTACTTCGTCTCCTGGCGACAGGCGCGAGGAGTCGACGCGGCGGCCGTTGACCTTGATGCCGTTGGTCGAGCCCATGTCGACTATCTGCCAGTCGCCGCCGCTGTTGCGCCGCAGCTGGGCGTGGCGGCGGGAGATGTTGGCGTCGGGGATCACGCATTCGCACTCCTTCGAGCGGCCGAGTGTCGCCGTCGGGCCCTCGAGGACGTAGCGGCGGTCATCGAGCGCGACTATTGCCTTGGTGTTGACGAGGCGGGCCTGCGGAGCGCGCTTCTTCGAGCGCTTGTCCTGCTGCTGGGCCGAGTAGACCATCGTGTGGCCCTGGTCGCCCTGGGTCGGCTCGGCGCCCTCGCGCGGCGGCGGCTTGACCATTCGCGTCTGGATCCCGAACTCGCCGAGGCGCAGCCGGTCGTCCTTGTCCATCTCGACCACCGGTCGCGTCAGCAGGTCGTAGTCGTGGCGGCGGGCGTGCTCGAGCAGATGACCCGAGAGCTCCTGCTCGAGCGAGGTTTCGTAGCCCTGCATGCGCTCGAAGTCCTCGGGAGAGAGGAAGACGGTGTACTCGTTGGGCACGTAGACCCGTGCCACCGAGGCGCTCTTGTGGGCGTCCATCTCCTTCGCCAGCTTGCGGGCGATCTCGATCGGCTGGACCCCCGAGCTGAAGGCGCGGCTGAAGACCCCCTCGACGAGGCCCTCGATGCGGGATTCAAGGTTGCGAAGGACGCTCAAGGCTCAGACTCCTCAACACACGCGCAGGGCGGCCGGCGCGGCGTGTCGCGGGACGTAAATCCTAGGTGACCTAGGAAACGGTGGGTTCGCCGCGGCTGCCATATACGTCCGATCCCGAGCGTGCGATGGCCATTGCTGCTAGGGCCGCGAGGCCGGCGACGAGAGCGATCTGGGTCCCGGCCGTCGCCAGCCATACGGCGAGGGTGGCCGCGGCGAGCGCCAGGGCGAGCCTCGGGCGCGCCAGGGCGAGGATTCCGGTGCCGATCGGGACGGTGAGAATCCACGGCCCGGGCTCGACCCCGGCACGGAGGATGACGAGCGCGCAGAGGGCAAAGAGGGCGAGCGGCATCAGCGGCAGCTTCAGGCGGCGGCGCTTGCGGCGCGGCGCCCGCAGGTCGGCGGGGGCACGCTCGAGCGCCGGCAGACGGCGCTCGCCGAGCTCGGGCGCCGCCGCGTGCAGGGCGTCGGCGAGCTCGACCGCGTCGGGTCGTACCTCGGGGTCGGGCTCGAGCGCCGCATCGATCGTCTCGATCAACTCCGGCGGCAAGTCGGGGCGCTCCTCGCCGAGCGAAGGCACGGGCTCGCCGATCGCGCGGGCGGTGGCGGCGGCAGAGCGGCGCATGAGGGGGTGCTCCCCGGCCCATGCCTCATAGAGAGTCAGCGCCAGCGCATAGACGTCGGCCTCGGGCCCCGGGCGGTGGCCGTCCGCCTGCTCGGGTGCCATGTAAGCGAGGGTGCCGAGGACGTCTCCGGTCGCGGTCAGCGTCTGTTCGTCGACGATCCGGGCGATGCCGAAGTCGACGAGCTTGGCGCGGCCGCCCTTGTCGGTGACGAGGACGTTCTCGGGCTTGATGTCGCGGTGGACCACGCCCTGGGCGTGCGCGTGGGCGAGCGCCTCCGCCCCATCGGCGCCGACCGTCGCGAGGTCGCGGTCGGTGAGCATGCCGGCGCGGCTCAGCCGCCGAAGCGTGTTGCCCTCGACCAGTTCGGTGACGAGGAAGGCGCGCGAGCCCTCGTGGGCGAGCTCGTAGAGGGTGGCGATGTTCGGATGGGCCAGGCGGGCGCCCGCCTGAGCCTCGCGCAGGACGCGATCGCCGCCGGCCGCGTTGTCGATCACCTTGACCGCCACCGCCCGCTGCAATTTCTCGTCCCAGCCCCGGTAGACGGTGCCGAATCCACCGCTGCCGAGGCGCTCGGAAATAGTGAATCTCGATAGGACGCGTTCGCCAACCACTTCGCAAGCGAACTTCCACGCCCGAGGCGATGTTCCTGCCGAACTCCGCAGCGTTCATAATTGCCGCCTGAGTGGCTTTCCTGGACGAGGAAGAAGAAGAGCTCCCGCTTCCCGAAGCGCCTGAGAGGCCGACGAGACCACCTCGTCCGCCCCGTGCGCCCCGGCAGCAGCTCCTGGTGCGCCGCCTCGCCGCGGTCGGCGTCGGCGTGCTCTTTTTGATCCTGATCGTGATCGGGATCAAGGGTTGCCTCAACGCGCGCAAGGAGCGCGCGATCAAGGACTTCGGCTCGAACGTCTCGTCTCTGATCACCGAGTCGAACCAGGTCGGCGAGGCCTTCTTCAACGGGCTCAGCCCGACGAGCACCTCTGACGCGACCGAGTTCGGCACCCAGGTCAAGTCCTACCGCAGCGCCACGGAGAGCCAGTACCAACGGCTCCAGAACATGTCGACGCCGAGCGAGATGGCGAACGCAAAGCAGGCGCTGGAGACCACCTTTCAGCTTCGCCGCAACGCGATGGCGGTGATCGCCGACAACATCGATCAGGCCTTCGCCAAGGAGGGCGCGATCGACGCGCAGAGCAAGATCGCCGCGCAGATGGGCCTGCTCTTCGCCAGCGACGAGGTCTACACGGGCGTCGTGCTGCCGGAGGTCCAGGCAGCGGTCCAGCAGCAGGGGATCAGCGGCTTCACCGCGCTTCCGGCGCCGTGCGCGACCACGGCGATCCCGGCCTCTTCCTCGAGCGGCTCGTCGTCTTCGAGTGGCTCGTCCTCGGGTGGCTCGTCCTCGTCGGGCGGCTCCTCATCGTCGGGCGGCTCGTCGTCTTCGACCGGTTCGTCTTCGTCAACCGGGACATCTTCGACCGGAACGTCGACCGGAACGTCGACGTTGACGGCACCGCCGATCACGTCGTCGGGCGGCGCCTGCCCCCGCTACTCGTTCGTGACCCCGCCGGGCCAGGACTGGCTCGACTCGACCAAGGTCAGCGACGCGCTGAGCGCGATCTCCGGCGCCGCCACCACGACTACGGCGACCTCGGGCGTGCACGGCATGGCGCTCCTCGGAACAAAGATCGGCACCACCACTCTCGATCCGAGCACACCCGCGACGGTCCCGGCCGGCAACCCCGTCCTCAACGTCGAGGTCCAGAACAGCGGCAACTCGGAGGAGTCGGGCGTCACGGTTACCGTCAACGTCGGCGGCTCGACACAGCAACTGCCGATCCCGCGAATCGGCCCGGGCGAGACTCAGGTGGTCAAGTTCCCCCTCGGCGCCTCGCTGCCGCCCTCAGGCCAGCAGACGACGATCGACGTGACGATTCAGCCGGTTCCAGGCGAGCAGGCGACGTCCAACAACAGCTCGACGTACACGGTCACGTTCCAGTGAAAGTGGCCTATCTGGGGCCGGCCGGCACGTTCAGCTCGGACGCGCTCAAGGAGGCGACGTCCGGCGAGCGCATAGAGGAGGCGCCGGCGGCCTCGATCTTCGACGCGATCCTCGCCGTCCAGAATGGCGAGGCCGAACGGGCGCTGGTCCCATTCGAGAACTCGACCGAGGGATCGGTGCGATCGACCCTCGACGCCCTCGCCTTCGACACCACCGACGTCGCGATTGTCGGCGAGTACGACTTCACGGTGCGGACCTCGCTGATGGCGCGCGAGGAGATTCCGCTCGACCGGGTCGAGGCCGTGCTCTCCCATCCACAGGCAAGCGCCCAGTGTGCGCGCTTCATCCGCGAGAACCTGCCGAACGCCGCGGTTCGCGGCGCGCCGAGCACGTCCGACGCCGTGCGCCAGGTGAGCGAGAGCTCCGAGCCCTGGGCCGCCCTCGGCGCGGCCTCCGCCGCCGAGCTCTACGGCTGCGCGATCCTGCGCGAAGGCGTCGAAGACGAGCCCGACAACGTCACCCGA
>JAWVFN010000227.1:0-14045 GCA_033855935.1 Solirubrobacterales bacterium
TCAGCGAGAGCCTGCAGAAGGCGCTCGACGACCTGCGCGGCGCCGGCGAGAAGGCGACCGGCGACGTCCGCACGCGAATCGACGACGCGGTCAAGCGACTCAACGACGCTTCGGAACAGGCCCGCTCAGGCGCTGCCGACCAGGCTTCGAACTGGCGCGAGACCCTCGACAAGGCGACCGACGACGTCCGGGTTCAGCTCGGCAAGCTCGCGGTCAAGGCGCAGACCTCTGTCGACGCCCTCGAAGCGCTCCAGGACGAGATCAAGGCTCGCCTCAAAGAGCTGAAGAAGTAGGGTTCAGTCTTTGCCGAGCTTGCGCTCGAGCGCGCGCAGCACGCCGACCCGGTTGCGATTCGCGAGCTCGTATTCGCGCACCCGATCGAGCTGGTCCTTACTGAGCTCGCGCAGCCGGTTGTTGATCTGCGGCACGCTGAGCTGGTCGTAGGCTGAGATTGGAAAGCCCGGCAGCCCGGCGCGGCGGCGCAAGCGGTCGGCCTTGGCCAGCGGCTCGTCGGCGACGTCGCGCGCCGCTTTTGCGGTGTCCTTGACTCGGTTTTGCACTCCCGAGACGAGGGGCTCGGCTTGGCGCAGCAGCTCCTCGGCTTCCTCGCGACCGCGGCTCAGCAGCCGCCCGAGCATCTCCTCGGCATCGCCGCGGGTCATCCGCCCCCGGCGCACGGCGTCGTCGATCACCTCCTGCAGCTTCTCGCGCGAGATCGTGACGCTCTTCTCGAGCGCGTCGCGGAACGCCTGCAGGCTGGCATCGCTGTCGCTGGGCATCGTCGGCAACTATTCCATACCCGAAAACCGCGCCGTCACCGGGTTGTGGTCGGCTAGCCGGATCTTCAGCCCGGTGCCGGGATCGGCGACGTCGCGCGCCTCGGGCGCCCAGGCCTTCGGGTGCTCGACGATCTCGAGCCCTCGCGAGAGCAGGTGGCTGAGCCGGTCCGGGGCGGTCGGGGGGGCCAGGGCGAAGCGCTCGGCGAGCTCGGCGAAGACCCTGCTCGCCTGCGGGCGCACGTTGAAGTCGCCGCCGAAGATCAGCGGTGAGGTTCCGGCGAACTCGGAGGCGATGCCGGCGCCCGAGATCAGCTCGGCCTCGGCCGCGGGCGGGTGGGTACTGACGTGGAGGTTGGCGACGCACAGGCCCGACTCGAGCCGGGTCAGGCCCATCACCCGCAGCTCGGGGCGCCGGGTCAGCGTCACGCGCTTGCGCTCGGCGATCGGGCCGGCCTCGCCGCGGAAGAAGGCCGTATTCGAGCCGCCCTCCCAGGCGCCGAGCAGATCCGGCCGCCAGCGCCCGATCACCGAGGTCAGCGGCTGCAGCCAGTTGCGACCGCTCAGCACCCGGTGGGCCTCGGCGCCGCAGGCGTGGGCGAGCCCCTTCTTCCAGCTCGGCGGGAACTCCTGGAACAACGCCACGTCCCAGCGCGCGCCGTCGATCAGCTCGGCGAAGAGCTCGAACAGATCCCAGTTGGTCTGCTCATACTCGTTGCCGAGGCGCGGGCCGCGGCGGAAGTTGCCCTTGTGCGCGCGAACCTGGAGCGCGGGCTCTGGTGGCCAATCGCGCCCATGGAAGACGTTCCAGGTCATTGCCTCGAGTTGCACGCGCGTAGTATCGGCGGCTTCGCGATGGACCACTTTCTGACAGGAGAAGAACTCGATGGCGACCAGCTCGCGGCGTTGCTCGCTCGCGCCGCCGAGCTCAAATCGGGGCGGCCGAACACGGGCGCCGGCGCCCTCGCGGGCCGCTCGGTCGCCCTCATCTTCGAGCGGCCCTCGACCCGGACGCGGATCTCGTTCGAGGTCGGCGTCGCTGAGCTCAGCGGCACTCCCGTCGTCCTGCGCGGCGACGAGATGCAGCTCTCCCGCGGCGAGTCGGTCGCCGACACCGGCCGGGTGTTGTCGCGCTACGTGCAGGGGATCGCGGTTCGTTCCGGATCGCACGCGGCGCTTGTCGACCTCGCCGGCGCTGCCGAGGTGCCGGTTATCAACGCCCTGACCCCCGAGCACCACCCCTGCCAGGCGCTCGCCGACCTGCTCACCCTGCGCGAGAGATTCGGCGGCCTCCAAGGCCGCAAGCTCGTCTACGTCGGCGACGGCAACAACGTGGCCCGCTCGCTGGCGATCCTCGGCCGCACGGCCGGGGTCGAGGTGGTGGTCGCGGCGCCCGAGGGCTACCGGCTCGAGGAGGAGCTCGGCGTCGAGCAGACAAGCGACCCGCTCGCCGCCGTGCAGGGCGCCGACGCCCTCTACACCGACGTCTGGGTCAGCATGGGCGACGAGGACGAAGCCGAGCGCCGGCGCGCCGACCTCGCCCCGTTCCAGCTCAACGCCGAGCTGCTCGCCGCGGCCGCGGAGGACGCGATCGTCATGCACTGCCTGCCGGCCCATCCCGGCGAGGAGATCACCGAGGATGTCTTGTACGGCGAGCGCTCCGCCGTCTGGGACCAGGCCGAGAACCGGCTCCACGCCCAGAAAGCCCTGCTCGAACGGCTGCTGGGATAAGTGCCGCCGCCCCTAAGATCTTGGGGCACCTGGCCCCGTGGTGTAACGGTTAGCACGCGAGGTTTTCAACCTCGTAGCGCGGGTTCGACTCCCGCCGGGGCTACTGATGCAGCCTGAGATCCACATAGGACCGCTTACCTTGCAGACCTTCGGGATCTGCTTTGCGCTCGCCTTCCTTGCCGCCGGCTGGCTAGTCGCCAAGCGGCTGAAGGAGCTCGGCAAGCCCGTCGACTGGGCCTATGAGATCGGCTTCTGCGGGGCACTCGGCGGGCTCGTCGGCGCCCGCCTCGACTTCATCATCGAGAACTACTCCGACGTCAAGAACAACCTGCTCGGCAATCTGTTCTCGGGCTCGGGTCTGGTCTGGTACGGCGGCGCGATCGGCGGCGCGATCGGCGTCATCCTCTGGGCCTGGTGGCGGGGCTACCTGACGTCGACGCTGCTCGATGTAACGGCGCCGGGGCTGGCGCTCGGCTACGCGGTCGGGCGGATCGGCTGCCAGCTCTCCGGCGACGGCGACTACGGGATTCCCTGGAACGGGCCCTGGGCGATGTCCTATCCGCACGGAACGGTGCCGACGACCCAGAAGGTCCACCCGACGCCGGTCTACGAGACCCTGACGATGGCGCTCGTCGCCTACGTGCTCTGGCGGCTTCGAAATCGGTTCACCGGCGGGCGCCTGTTCGCGCTGTATCTCGTCCTCGCCGGGACCGAGCGCTTCCTGGTCGAATTCATCCGCCGCAATGCCGACGTCGCCTTCGGCCTGACCCAGGCGCAGTTGATCAGCGTCGCCATGGTGGTAGCCGGCGGCGCTTGGCTGGCTGCCACGCGTAAGCGCGCTGCCGCACCGGCCCTACCCCAAACCTAGAAGGCGCTCTTCAACAGCCCGCCGTCGAGCGGGATCACGGCGCCGGTGAGGTAGGCCCCCCGCTCGGAGGCGAGGAAGGCGACCAGGTCGCCGTACTCCTCTGGCAGGCCGAGCCGCCCGGCCGGAACGGCGGTGGCGGCGTACTGCTCGGCGTTGTCGAGCGACCCCCTGGTGTCGGCGAGGCGGTCGGTGGCGAACATCCCGGTGGCGACGGTGTTGACCGTGATCCCGTCGCGGGCGACCTCGGTGGCGAGGGTCTTGAACAGCCCGATCGCGGCCATCCGGTGGACGTTGGAGAGAACCAGGCCGGGGATCGGCTCGCGGGTGGAAGTCGAGCCGACATTGACGATCCGCCCCCAGCCGCGCTCGCGCATGCCGGGGATGACGGCCGAGATCAGCACCTGGGGAGCGAGGACCAGCGAGCGATAGGCCTCCTGCCACTGATCGACCTCGAAGTCGAGGACGCCCCCGGGCGGCGGCCCGCCGGTGTTGGTGACGAGGATCTCGATCGGCCCTAGCGCCTTCTCGACCGCTCCCGGCAGCGCGGCGAGCCGCTCGAGGTCGGAGGTGTCGGCGGCAAATGGCCGGGCGTCGATGTCGATCTGCTCGGCCGCCTCCTTCAGCGAGTCTTCGGAGCGGGCCGAGATCGCGACCCGGGCGCCCTCGCGGGCGAGCGCCGCGGCGATCCCACGCCCGATGCCGCGGCTCGCGCCCATGACCAGGGCGACCTTGCCGTCGATGCCGAGATCCATGGACTTATTACTGGCCGGCGCAGGCCTTGATCTTGTTGATGTCGCCGCCGGCCTTGCTGACGCAGTCGGCAATCGCCGCGGGGTCCGCGGTCGACGTCCCGCCTGTTGCCGGTGGGGTCGTTGGCGTGCCGGTACCGCTCGGGACCTGCCCACCCGGGGCGCTGAGCCCCGAACCGTCGGGCTTGGCGTTGAGGACGAGGCCCGTGCGCCCGGAAGCGTCACCGTTGATCGTCCACTGGACGTCGCCGTTGACGCTGAAGCTGTTGCCCAGCGTCATCACCGTGACCTTGAAGTCGCTGGCGCCGCTGACATCGGGGGCCTGGGCGAGCATCTTGTCGACGGCCGCCGGGTCGATTTCGGAGATCGGATAGGCGCTGTTGGCGAGCGAGCCGGTGCCGACGACTTGGACCTTGACGTCCTGGGCGTCGCTGCTGCCTGGGTCGAAGTGAAGCCCGGTCGCCTTCTCGCCGTCGCGGATCTTGTAGTCGGTGCCGCCGCTCGTTATCTGGACCTCGAGCAACTCGGCAGTATCGCCGGCCTTGCTCTTGACCACGTCGAGCGTCTTTGCAAGCGCGGCGCTGGTGAACTGATCGCCGCCGCCCGAGGAAGAGCTCGACGAGCTGTTGGACGAGGAACCGCTGGAGCCGCACGCCGCCAGCGCAAACGCGGCGACGATCGCGGCAAGGGCAATCGAAATCTTGATTGGGGCCCGGGAGGAGACGGGACGATCCTACTCGGAGGTGTGCGCAATCGGGTCGCTGAGCCCGGGATGGACGCCGCTGGGAATCCCCTGCGATTCGGCGAGCTTCCTCAGCAGCGCGATCAGCTCCTGGTGCTCCTTCTTGCTCAGCCCTTCGATCAGCTTCTGCTCATGCGCCGCCGCGATCTTGCGTCCCTGCTCGAGCACCTCGCGCCCCTTCGCGGTCAGGAACAGGGCCCGAACCCGGCGGTCACCGGGCTGGGGGCGCCGCTCGATCAGGCCCCGCTCCTCGAGCTCGTCGATGATCGCGACCATGCGGCTCGCCGGCACCTGGATCGCTTCCCCGATCGCGTGCTGCGACTCGCCTTCGGCCGCGTCGACGACGTTGAGGACCCTGAACAGCGGGGGGTGGATGCCGGCCTCGCCGATCGCCTCGCTGAAGCGCTGCGAGGCGAAGATCCCGACCTGCGAGAGCAGGAAGCCGAGGTGCGACGAGGCCTTGTCGCCGGGGATCTTCCGATCGTCGTTTGCGGCGTTCACGGGACCGGACTGTATCGCGGGAACCTTTGTGATATGAATCGTTTCATTCGTAAATCATTGTACCTACTAAGTACTTGGGGGATCAAGTAATGACCGCTCGCCTCGCTCAGCTCGCCGACCTCGCCTATCGCCGCCGCGGCCGCATGGTTATCGCCTGGATCGTTGCCCTGCTCGCGGCATTCGCGCTCTTCGGCGCAGCCGGCAAGTTCCACGCCGACTACTCGACGCCGGGTTCGGAGTCGAAGCAGGCGAGCACGCTGATCGGGCAGAAGTTCGGCGGTTTCTCCGGCGACACCATCGACGTCGTCTGGAAGTCCGATAACGGCCAGGCCAACGCGGGCGCCAGCAAGGCCAAGATCGACAACTTCCTCGCCGGCGCCTCGAAGCTCGACGGCGTCGGCCCCCCGGCCGCGATCCGGGTCTCTCCGGACGGGCAGATCGCAGCCACGAGCCTGCAGCTGACCAAGCCCGGCTGGGACGTGCCGAAGGACACCGGCAAGACGCTGATCAAGCAGGCCAACGAAATCAGCGGCAACGGCTTCGAGGTGAAGCTGGGCGGGGGCCCGATCCAGGACGCCGAAGGGAGCAATGGGCCGGGAGGCGCCGGCTTCCTTGGCGCGACGATCGTCCTGCTGATCGCCTTCGGCTCGATCGTCGCCGTCGGCCTGCCGCTCGCCGTGGCGCTGTTCGGGCTGATTCTCTCCAGTGCGCTGATCGGGTTGCTCGCCACCGTCATCGACGTGCCGGACTGGGCGACGGCTATCTCCAGCCTGATCGGGATCGGCGTCGGCGTCGACTATGCCCTGCTGGTGTTGACCCGTTTCCGCAGCGCCCTCGACGACGGCAAGGATCCTCACGACGCTGTCGTCGAGGCCGTCAGCACAGCCGGCCGCAGCGTTCTGATTGCCGGCTCGACCGTCGTCATCTCGATGCTCGGCCTGTTCTTCGTCGGGCTCAGCTACATGCACGGTGTGGCGCTGGCGGCGAGCATCGCGGTGTTGATCGTGATGGTCGCGTCGGTGACGCTGCTGCCGGCGCTGCTCGGCTTTGCCGGGCACAAGGTCGACAGCCTGCGTATCCCCTTCCTCGGCCGTCGCAAGCTGCACGCGGCAAGCGGCAAGGAGTCACCGGCGCTGCGCTGGAGCCACATGGTCCAGCGTCATCCGTGGGTGTTCGCAATCGGCGGCGCAGCGGTGCTGCTGGCCCTCGCCGCCCCGGCGCTCGGCATGCGCCTGGGCTTCCCCGACGCCGGCAACGACCCGACCGACAAGATGACCCGCCAGGCGTACGACCTCAACAGCGAGGGCTTCGGCCCTGGCTCCAACGGACCGCTGTTCATCGTCGCCAGCGTGCCGCCGGCGACGGGGGGTCCGGCTCCGAGCGCCGGCGTCGACAAGCTCGTCAGCAGGCTTCGCAGCGACCCGAACGTCAGCTTCGTGTCACCGCCGACTCCGAGCCCCGACGGCAGCGCGGAATTGATCACGGTCGTGCCCAAGGAGGGCCCGCAGTCACAGGCGACAGACGACCTGGTCAACCGCATTCGCGACGAATCCATTCCTCAGTCCCTGAACGGCTCCGGGGTGGAGGCCCTCCTCGGCGGCTCTACGGCCACCTTCGAGGATCAGAGCACCTTCATCGCAAACCGTCTGCCGGTCTTCTTCGCCGGCATCGTCGGCCTCTCATTCCTGCTCTTGCTGTTCGCCTTCCATTCGCCCCTGGTCTCGCTCAAGGCGGGGATCATGAACCTGCTCTCGATCGGCGCCGCCTACGGCGTCATGACCCTGGTCGCCAAGGGCGGCGCGCTCGGCGGGATAATCGGGGTCGACCACGAAGTCCCGATCGCGCCGTTCCTGCCGGTGATGATGTTCGCGATCCTCTTCGGCCTGTCGATGGATTACGAGGTGTTCTTGATCTCGCGCATCCGCGAGGAGTACACCAAGGACGGAGACACCCGCCGGGCGGTTGCCGACGGCCTCGCCAAGACGGCCAGGGTGATCACGGCAGCCGCGGCGATCATGGTCGTCGTCTTCCTCGCGTTCCTTACCGACCCGAACGTCTTCCTCAAGCTGCTCGGGATCGGGATGGCGACGGCGATCTTCGTCGACGCGACGATCGTGCGGATGATCCTCGTGCCCGCTGTGATGCAGTTGCTCGGGGCGCGCAACTGGTGGATCCCCGACTGGCTGGAGCGGGTCCTCCCCGACCTCGACATCGAGCGTGCGCCCGCGGCGGGGCGCAGCGCCGGCTAGCACGCTACGGAACGATCTGATGGACGGCTAGGGCGTCGTCTCGCCCTGGCGCGAGAGATGCATCAGCGCCTCGTCGATGTAGGGCAGCTTCGGCTGCCGCAGCTCGTGGGCGTCGAAGATCTCGTCGAGCTCCTCGCGGGTGAGCGTCTCGCGCTCGAGCGCCGCCGCCGCGAGGTCGTCGAGGCACTGGCGGTTGCTCTGCAGCAGCTCGCGCGCGTAGCGGTGGGCCTGGCGAGCGAGGGCCATCGTGCCCAGGTCGACATCGCGGCGCGTGTGGTCTGAGACCGCGTAGTCGCCGGTCGGCAGCGCGATCGGCGTCTCCTCGGGCTGATCGGGCGAGAGTCCCATGCCGAACTCGGAGACCATCTGCTTGCAGAGCGCGTGGACACGGGCGAGGTCGTCGGCGGCCCCCGAGTAGGCGGCTCCGAAGACCTCCTCCTCGGCTGCGCGGCCGCCGAGCAGCGAGACGACCTCCTCGAGCAGCTGCTCGCGCGAACGCAGGTAGCGGTCTTCGGCGGGCGCGCTGGCGACGAAGCCGAGCGCCGGGCCGCGGGGGACGATCGAGAGCAGCTCGGGCGGGTCGAGGCCGAGCAGGCGGCGCGTCAGGGCGTGGCCGCCCTCGTGGTACGCGATGATCTTGCGCTCCTCGTCGGTGAGGCTCCGTGACTGCTCGGAGCCGACCACCTGGCGCAGGATCGCTTCGTCGAGATCCTCGCGGGCGATCGCGTCGCGGTCGGCGCGGCCGGCGATGATCGCGGCCTCGTTGAGCGCGTTGGCGAGCTGGGCGCCGGTCATCCCCGTGGTCTTGCGGGCGACGTCGACGAGGTCGAGATCATCGCCGAGGGGCTTGTCCTTGGAGTGGGCGCGGAGGATCGCCTCGCGGCCGATGCGGTCCGGCGGCGCGACCAGCACCTGGCGGTCGAAGCGGCCCGGGCGCAACAGCGCCTTGTCGAGCTTGTCGACGGCGTTCGATGCGGCGATGACGATCACGGTCCCGGGGTCGCGCTCGAAGCCGTCGAGCTCGACCAGTAGCTGGTTCAGCGCCTGCTCGCGCTCGGAGGTGCCGCCGTCGCCGCCTCCGGCGGAGCGATGGCCGCCGACGGCGTCGAGCTCGTCGATGAAGATCACCGCGCGGCCGGCCTTGCGGGCCTCCTTGAACAGGCGCCGGATGCGGGCGGCGCCGCGCCCGACGAACATCTCGACGAAGCTCGAGCCCGAGGCCGCGAAGAAGTCGACCCCGGCTTGGGCGGCGACGGCGCGGGCGAGCATCGTCTTGCCGGTGCCGGGCGGGCCGAAGAGCAGCACCCCGCGCGGCGGCTTGGCGCCGAGCGCGGCGAAGCGCTTCGGCTCCTTGAGCCAGGCGGTGACGTCGAGCAGCTCGGACTTGGCCGAGTCGACGCCCTGGACCTCGTCCCAGAGCACCGGCGCGGTCCGGCTCGCCTTGATCGTCTCCGGCTTCGTGCTGCGCATCGTGCTGCGCAGCAGGGCCACGAAGACGGCCAGCAGCCCGAACATGAAGAAGACTCCGAAGATCGGATACCAGTCGAAGATCCAGGTCTTCAGGTCCGCTGTCATTTTTTCTTCCCCGGCCGCATCGAGGACTGAGTGTGGCGTACGGACTCGCCCGCGTCCAATTTCCGGCGTCGGACATCCGTCGAGGCCGAATGCGGGAACCTAGACTTCTTCTGCTAGGGCGGTTAGCTCAGTTGGGAGAGCGCCTCGTTTACACCGAGGAGGTCGCAGGTTCGAGACCTGCACCGCCCATCATTAGCCCGCATGTGCTCGGGCTCCGCCCTGCGCCATACGGGGGCGTTGGTCAGCTCGGCATGCCCCAGAGGACGCCCTTGCTCGGGTCCTGTGGATCTAGCCGCGCGTCGCAGGTGACGCCGGGGTGGTAGGCCTCGATGCCATCCTGCGTGAGGTTCTGCTTGAAGGTGGCCTTGTACGGGGCCGGGTCGTCTTCCTTGGTGACCTCGACGCCGATCGCGAACTGCTTGCCGCCGCCGGGGTCGGTCTTGCCGGTCTCGCTGATCGACTCGATCTTGGCCGTGGCCTTGACCCCGTTGGTGCCGATCCGCTGCATCATCTGCGCAATCTCCATGTCCTCGGCGTCGGGCATTCCGGCGCCGGCGGGCATTCCGCCCTGCTGGGCCGCCGCTTCCTGGGCCTGCTTGGCCATCTCCTGCGCGTTCTTGATGTTGTCCATCAGCCCCATAAGCTCTCCTTGACTAGGTGTGTAGTGGCGCTGACTCTATCCACTGGTATAGGTTCCGCCTAGTCGTCGACTCGTTAACGGAGGGGGAATGGACACAACTCAGCTGAAACGAATCCCGCTGTTCTCAGACGCATCCGACGAGGAGCTGAAAAAGGTCGCGGCGTTTGCCGAGGCCAAGGAGGTAGACCAGGGCAAGGAACTGGTCAAGGAGGGCGGCTTCTCGCGCGCCCTGATGGCGATCGAGGAGGGCACCGCCGAGGTGAGCCGCGACGGCGAGCACATCGCCGATCTCGGCCCCGGCGACGTCTTCGGCGAGGCGGGGATGCTCGACGACTCCCAGCGCAGCGCGACCGTGACGGCGACGTCCCGGGTCAAGCTGATCAGCATGGGCCACTTCGAGGTGCAGCGGCTGAAGAAGGACGCACCGGGAGTCTTTGCGCGCATCGAGCAGCTGGTCGAAGAGCGCAGCGACTAGTCCGTGCCGGACAAGTCCCCGTCCGTGAAGCTGAGCGCGGTGTTTCTCGGCTTGGCGGCGGTCGGCGCCGGGGTACTCGTCTACCGCTGGCCGCCCGGAGCTGCGGTCATCGCCGGCGCGGCGCTCGCGGTGATCGCGGCGCGGCACTGGAACCAGGTGGTCCGCCACACCGAGCCCTTGCGGGGCTTTGTCCGGGCGGCGCTGCCACTGCTGCTGCCGCTGGTCGTCGTCGGGGCCGCCGGCGCAATCGCCTTCCGCTGGTGGGCTCAGCTGCTGATCGTCTTTGGGCTCGGCGTCTTTGCCTGGCGCGTGATCGTCGCGCCGGAATGGCGCCCGGCGCTCGAGGCGCTCGCCACGCGGCTCTCGAAGCCACTCGCCGCCCCGTTCTGGACACTCGGGATCCCCATCCTGGCGGCGGTCACGGTCTTCTTCGTCCTGATCCGGCCGGGGGCCGGCCCGTTCGAGGACCGCGGTGGGCTGGTGCTGCTCTATGCCACGATTCCGCTCTGGATCGAAGCGGTGGCCCTGCGAGCCCTCGGCTACGCGACCTCGTGGCTACGGGTCGCGATCGGCCTGCTCCTGATCGCGGTGGTAGCACGCGGCGCCGCGGCGCTGGGAATCATCCCCGGCGGCGACTGGCTCGACGCCAATCTCGCCTGGCTCGCCACCGGCAACCTGGCGATCGCCCTCGCCGCGCTCCTGCTCCTCGCCGTGGTTGGGCCGGGGGCTTGGAGCGCGGCCGAACCCGCCCGCGCCGAGCGCCTACGCCCCTTCGCGGCGCTCGGCCTCGTCGCCGCGATCTTCGCCGCCCTGATCCTCGGCGGCGCCGCGCTCGACGGTGCGATCAGCGCCCGCGCCCACACCGCGCAGCGGGTCGACTCCGGTCGTCCCGCCGGCAAGCCCGTGCCCGCCGAGAAGGTCGCCCCGGCCGCCGGGCTGAACGGCCGGCAGTTGGCGGCGCGCTACGCGCCTGAGCTGGTTCTCGCCAAGGGCGAGCAGTGGCGGCCGATCCCGGTCGACAGCTTCGTCGCCGACGCCAAGCTCTACAACCGCGCTGGCCGCCTCGTGCCCCACCCGAATCCGCTGCCCGACCACTGTCCCGGTCCCAAGAACGCGGGTTGCTTCAAGCTCGTCCTGCCCAACTGCGACAGCGGCGAGGACAAGTGCGCGCAGGGCTACGCCCCGGACCCGGCGCATCCCCAGGGCACCGCCTACTTCCGGGTGCTGCGTGAGCAGACCAAGCACGGCAGCTACGCCTTCGCCGGCAACGACCGCTTCACCGATGGCGCGGCCCGCGATACCTCGATCTTGATCCAGTATTGGTTCTTCTACCGCTACGACGAGTGGAAGCGCCCGATCCTCAGCGGCACCCTCACCCAGCGCCACCAGGCCGACTGGGAGGCCGTCACCATCGGGCTCTCGGACGCGGCGACTCCGGTGTTCCTGGGGTATTCCGAGCACTGCGGCGGCACCTGGCGCAACTGGAACCAGATCGAGACCGCTCCGGGCAGCCCCCTGCATCCGCTGGTCGCCGTCGCGCTTGGCTCGCATGCCAACTACGTATCGAGCGACGAGCGTCGCTCGCCGAACTGGGCGAGCTGCGGCGGGGGCCTACCCAAAGGCTTCCTGACGCTGCTCAGCTACGCCTCGAACATCCGCGACGAAACCAGCTTCGGCACCGACATCCCCTACAGAGACCTCAACTTGATTCGCGCCTCTGTCCGAGAGCCGCCGATGAGCTTCCCCGGCACCTGGGGGGCCAACGACAGCACGACGCTCGTCAACGAGCGCACCCAGGTGCTGAAGCAGGGCTCGGCGCCGGCGACCCCGACCTACCAGCCGCTGTGGCAGGACCCGCTGGCGACGATCTTCTGTGGGGCGAACTGGTCGCCGCCCTCGGGCGATAATGGCGGGCGCTGCAAGACCCCTGTGCCTACGGGCTGAAGTTCTTGAAGCACTTCTCGATCGCGCCGCTGTCGTGGTTGGCACCCTGGATGCAGTCGTTCAGCTTGCGGGCGTCGATCGCGGCCTGAGGGATCTGGACGCCCTCGCCACCGATGTTGGTGAGGGCGCCGCCGTTGGCGTTCGCGCTGTAGGCCAGGTAGCGGCCCTTGCCCTCGACGTTGATCGTCCACTCGGGAGGCTTGATCCCGCCGCTGAGGTCGCGCTCTAGCCTCAGCACCGTCGGCCTGATCTCGGGCGCGCCGCTCGCCTTGCGGGTCGCGGCCAGCATGCGGTCGACCGCAGCGGGCTTCACCGAATCGAGCTTGAAGGCGAAGTCGGCGATGGTCGCGTTTCCGCTGATCGAGATCGAGGCGTCCTGGCGCGTGATCGAACCGTCCTCGGCGCGGACGCTCCACGCCTCGATGTCCTTGCCGCGGCGGACGATGAACTGGGTCTGGACCTCGTTGATGGTGAGGCTGGTCAGCTCCCGGCCGCCGCCGATCTGCGACTCGACCGCGGCGATCGAGTGAGACAGCCCGGCGCTCGAGAACGGGTCGCCGACCGGGTTGGCGGGCGCCGAGGGTTTGGTCACCGGCTGTGCACTCGGATCGATCGTCGTGTTCGACAGGTCGGTGTTCTGCAGGTTGGTCGACGGGCTGCTGCTGTTGTCCGGCAGGTTGATGTCGGGCAGGCCGATGCTGAGATTGCCGCTGGCGACCGCCCAGACGCCGACGCCGATCACGAGCGCGACGACCAGCAGCGCCCCGGCTTTGAAGGCGTCGCCCGAGAAGACCGGGTCGGGTTTCACGCGATCGTCGTTCGCAGCTCGCCCAGCGTCGGCGAGGAGATCAGGATCTCGTCGCCGGGCTTGAGCCAGACCTTCGGATCGCGGGTGCTGCCGACGCCCGAAGGGGTTCCGGTCGAGATCAGGTCGCCGGGCTCGAGCGTCATCAGGGTCGACAGGTGTGAGATCAGCTCCGGCACCGAGAAGATCAGATCATCGGTCGAGGCCTCCTGCATGCGCTCGCCGTTGAGATCGAGCGCGAAGCTGATCGAGTCGTGCGGCCCCGCCTCGTCGGGGGTGACGAGCGCCGGGCCGCAGGGGGCGGAGCCGTCGAAGACCTTGCCCGCCATCCACTGCGGCGTAGCGAACTGGAGGTCGCGGGCCGAGAGGTCATTGAGCAGCGTGTAGCCGGCGACGGCGTCGAGCGCCTCGTCCTCGGTGACCGAGGAGCAGCGGCGCCCGACGACGACGGCGACCTCGGCCTCGTAGTCGACCTTGTTGCTGGCCTCGGGAAGCGACACCGCGGCGACCGGGGCGGCGAGCGCGTTGCGGTACTTGCCGAAGATCGTCGGGCTCGCCGGCGGATCGAGCCCGGCCTCCTCGGCGTGGGAGCGGTAATTGAGGCCGATGCAGATGATCTTTTCCGGATCGGGCACCGGGACCTCGAGTTGGACCACGAGCGGCTCCTGATTTCCGCGGGCGATCGCCCCCGCGAGCTCGTCGAGCCGGCCGGGCACGAACAGCTGACGCACCCCGAGAGGGCGTGACTCGCCAAGCGCCGCCGCCGCGTCGACGACGCCATCGTCAACGAGCACGCCAGCCCGGAAGACGCCGCGATCGCGATAAGTGATCAGCCGCATTGGAGCGGCAATCTATTCGCCCGGCGAGCCTGCCGCCGTTCAGAGGCGGGGTTCGGTACCTTCCGGCTCGTTAACCAAGCGTGTGATGGGGAATCGTGTTTCGTGCACCTCCTCGCGCACATGGATTGAAGCCGAGGAGGCTTGCAATGCC
>JAWVFN010000228.1:0-14005 GCA_033855935.1 Solirubrobacterales bacterium
CTCCTCGTTCGGGACGCCGGGATCGAAGCGGTGGCACTGGTAGAGGTCGACGTAGTCGGTCTGCAGCCGCTTCAGCGAGGCGTCGATCTGCTTGTGGATCTGCTCGGAGGAGAGCCCGGCGTCGGTGTCCGACATCGGGAACTAGACCTTGGTCGCGAGGATGAACGAGTCGCGCTTGAAGTCGGAGAGGATCTCGCCCCAGGCCTCCTCCGAGGCGCCAACGCCGTAGACGTTGGCGGTGTCGAAGAAGTTGATCCCGGCGTCGAAGGCGGCCCTCGTGCAGGCCTCGGTCGCATCGCGCTCGACCCCGCCCGAGTAGGTCAGCCAAGACCCGAGTGAGATCTCCGAAACATCGATGCCGCTGTCGCCGAGTGGCCGGAGCTCCATCCTCTGGCACTCTACCCAGGCATGGATTCCGGCAACCGCGAGCGAATCGAGCCCATAGCCGTTCCCGACCGCTCCCTGGTCCGCGAGCTCGCCGGCCCAGACCGTCCCGCCCAGGCCGCCAACCAGAGCCTCGCCGAGGCCACGGTCCCGCCGGGCGGCGAGACGGCCGAGCACCTCCACCGCGAGGCCGAGGAGATCTACGTCTTCATCGGCGGCGCCGGGCGCCTGCGGGTCGGGGAGGAGGAGCGTGACGTCGCCGCCGGTGATTTCGTCGTCATCCCACCCGGGACGCCCCACAAGCTCTGGAACCCGAGCGCCGGAGAACCGCTCTCCCTGTTCTGCTGCTGCTCGCCGCCCTACAGCGACGACGACACGGTCCTCACCGGCGGCTAGCCGCGCGCGAGCGCCTCGACCGCCGCGGCGCCTGCCTCAGCGCCGTTGTGCGCCCGGCTCCACACAGCGAGCTCCTTTGCGCGCTCGCGGTAGCTCGGGTCGCCGAGGATCCGCCGCACAGAGGCCCGCAGCGACCCAGGCCCGAGCAGCCGCCGGGGCAGGGAGAGCCCCGCGCCCGACCACTGCACCCGCATCCCGTTCTCGGCCATGTCGCCGACCGCCGGGCAGCAGAGCAGCGGCGCCCCGGCGTCGAGCGCCCGCGCCACGGTCCCGTGGCCGCCGTGGCAGACGACCACGTCGGCGAGCGGCATCAGCTGCGAGTAGCTGAGCCACGGCTCGAGCACCGCGTTGCCGGGGACATCGAGGCGCTCGACCGGCCGGTGCTTGTTGGTCGTCGCCACCACCCGCACCGGTTCGTCGGCGAGACCGTCGAGGGCGGCGCGCAGCATCACGCACATCGGATCCTGGGCCGTGCTCGGCGCGACCAGGACCAGCGGCTCGTCGCCCTCAGGTATCGCGATCTCCTCCCAAGGCAGCTCGAAGAACATCGGCCCCGTGACCAGCGCCTGCGGCGGCCACTTGCGCGGGTACTCGAGCTGGGGAAAGGTCGCGACCATCGCCAGCTCGGCGCTGGTGCCGCCGTGAAAGCGCTCGAGCGGCTCGAGCCCGAGCCGCGCGCGGGTCGCGTTGAGGTCGCGCAGCCCCTGGCGCAGCCCGATCTGCAGCAGCGGCAGCGGTAGCCGCCAGGCGAGCTTGCCGATCGGCGTGCGCGGCGGCCGCCATCCCATCGAAAACAGCGGCATCCCCGGCTCCTGCACCGGGAAGACGTGCGGGATGAGCGTGGCCCGCTTCGCCCCGGCGACCTCCGCCGCCAGCGCCGGCGCCAAGGTGAGGATGTCGTTGACGACTACGTCAGGCTCGAACTCCTCGATCAGCCCGACCAACGCCTGGGCGGCGTCGGCGGCGGTCCGCCCCTGGTCAGAATCGACTCCGGGCGGGGGATAAACCGTGTACTCCTGGGCGGCGGTGAAGGGAAGGTCGACCCGCTCGGCGGCGCCGCGCCACTGCTCCCAGCTCTCGACCAGCACCTCGTGTCCCCGCGCCTGCAGGGCCTCGGCCAGCGCGAACGCCGGGAAGCAGTGCCCCGGGTCGCCGAAGGCGGCGATCAGAAAACGCAATCGGTCTCGCATCAGTTGGCTTCGACGGTGGTATCCATGTCTCGTGAGCACCAGACGCAGCTCAGCCCAGCGCCTCCGCACCGCCGTGGAGGCGATGCCGCCCGCGACGCGGGAGGCGATGCTACGCGGGATCGCCGAGAACGAGATCATCGTCGGCGCCTACGTCGACAATCACTCGGGCGGCATTTGCCCGATGCTCGCCGCGCACCGCTGTGGCGAGCGCACGTCTTTCGACACCTTCGCCCGCGCCTGGGACCAGTTCACCAACGCCGATCCCAAGAAGCCGCGGCCGGCGACGCGCCGCGAGATCCGCGCCCTGCGCGGCTATCTCGAGCGGGGCATGATCGGCGACGAGGTTTCCGGCACGCCGCTCGGGCAGGAGGTTCGCAAGGTCCAGGCGACGCGCCGCCGCCTTGCCGAGGCCGACGCCCGTGAGGATGCCGGCGTCAGCGTCGAGGACGTCCTCGCCGGCGCCCACGCTGAGGCCGAGCAGGAGCGCAGCGAGCGGCTCGCCCGCGAGCACGCCGAGTCCCACGAGCATCAGCTCCACGACTAGCGTTCGCTAGCTCTCGGTAGCCCCGGGTAGCTCTGGCTACCCTGGCGGCGTGGGACCCTCGCCATCTCTGTCGGTAGTCGTGCCGGTTCGCAACGGCGAACGGACAATTGACGCGACGATCGAATCGCTGCTGGCTTGCGATTACCCGGCGTCAGAGCGCGAGATCCTCATTGTCGACAACGGCTCGAGTGACGGCACCGCCGCCGCGATCCGCGCCCACCCGGTCACCTACCTCTACGAGCCCGAGCGCGGCGTCTCGAACGCGCGTAACCGCGGCATCGCCGCCGCCCGCGGCGAGATCGTCGCCCTCCTCGACGGTGACTGCGTCGTTGTCCCCGAGTGGATGACCGAGATCACTCAGCCGTTCGAGGACGCCGCCGTCGGCTGCGTCGCCGGAGAGCTCGAGAACCTGCCGCCGCGCAGCGCCGCCGAGCGCCAGGCCGAGCGCATGCTCGGGCGCTGGCAGCGATTCGCCTTCTACTCGAACCCGCCCTATGCCGTGACCGCAAACGCCGCCTTCCGCCGCGAGGTCTTCGAGCAGATCGGCGGCTTCGACCCCGGCATGCCCCGCGCCCAGGACGTAGAGCTCGGCCGCCGTTTCCACGAGCGCTCGGATCTGCGCCTCGGCTTCAGCCCCGGCGCCGTAGCCCGCCACCGTCACACCGCCACAGCGAGCCATTTCTTCCGCCAGCAGCTCGGTTGGGCCTACGGCTCGGGATTGCTCGCGGCGCGACTCGCGTCGGATGAGCGCGTGCCGCCGCCCAAGCTCAGCTACGTGACGGTCACGGCCAGGGGTCTCGGGACGGTCCTCCTGACCTGCGCCCGCGGCCGTGGCGAGCGCGTATGGCTCGAGGACGCCTGGTTCTCGTTCCTGCGTCAGCTCGCCTGGTTCGCCGGCATCCACGCCGGCCGCCTGCGCGGCGCCGCGCGAGCCCGGTTCTAGGGCGAGGCCATCCCCAGCAACTCCTGCGGCCGCATGAAGACGATCTCCGGGATCAGGCAGGCAGGGGAGGTCCGCAGCAGCAGCCGCACGGCTTCTGAGATGTCTTCCGGCCGGATCATCTCCTCGGCGGCGACCTGCTGTTTGACGAAGTCGGTCATCGGTGTGTCGACGAATCCGGGGCACAGCGCCGTGACTTGGATCCCGTCGTCGGCGACCTCGTGCTGGGTCGACTGGCTGAAGCCGATCACCGCCGCCTTGGTTGCCGAGTAGACCGAGAGCCAGGCCGCCGGGGCCTTGCCGGCGATCGATGCCGTGTTGACGACGAGCGCCTTCTTGTGCTCGCCGCCGGCGACGCGCAGCATCGGCAGCGACTCGCGCGTGGTGAGGATGACGCTGCGGAGGTTGACGTCGAGCTGCATGTCGACCTGCTTGGTGCCGAGCTCGCCCATCGGCTGGCCGATGCCGACCCCGGCGTTGTTGCAGAGCACGTCCATGCGGCCGTACTTCTCCCGGTGGGCCCAGACCATCGCCGAGATCTCCTCCTCGTTGACCATGTTGGTCGGCACCGCGAGAACCTCGATTCCCGCCGAGCGCAACTCCTCGGCCGCGGCCTCGAGCTTGTCGGGGCGGCGCGCCGAGACCGTGATCCCGTAGCCGTCCTCGCCCAGGGCCCTTGCGATCGCCAGTCCAATCCCACTCGACCCGCCGGTGATCAACGCAGCTCGATCCGCCACCACTCCTCCTTGTCTGGTTTGCGGAGCGGGACCCTATCGCTGCAGCGTTGATCGCAGCTTGAGGCGCCTCCAATACGATGCCGCGGTGCTCGCCGTTGGGAAAGTACGGAGCGCGCCCGCCGCGCTGGCAATTCTGCTCGGCGCCGCACTGCTGATCGGCGGCTGCGGTGGCGGCAGCTCCGACTCGGGCATTCAGTCAAAGCCGGCGCCCGCCGCATCCGAGTTCCCCAGCCCCGGCGGCCAGCCGCTGCTCCAGTTCCTGCAGAAGAACGCAACCGAGGTCCAGCGCGTCGTCGCCCCCGCAGGCAAGGTCTGGAGGGTGGGGGAGAACCGATACGCCTTCGGCATCTTCAACGTCGACCGCAGCCAGATCTCCGACGCCACCGTCGCGATCTACGTCGCGCCCGGCCGTGACGGCCGGGGCCCGGCCAGCGGCCCGTACCCGGCGCGGATCGACTCTCTCGCGACCAAGCCCGCCTTCCACTCGAAGACGACCGCCGACGACCCGCAGGCCGCCCTCGCCGCCTACGTCAGCCAGGTCACCTTCCCGAAGCCCGGCCCCTACACGGTCGCCGCCGTGTTCAAGGAGGGAGGTTCGTACAAGGCCGTGCTCGCGGCCGAGACTGCCGACGTCGGCGCCGCAGCCGTGCCTCCGGTCGGCGCTCAAGCCCCAGCCACAGAAACCGATACCAAGGCGACAGTGGGGAACCCGAGCCTGCTCGACACCCGAGTCCCGCCGGACACGATGCACGATGTCAACTACGCCGATGTCCTCGGCAAGAAGCCGATCGTGCTCCTCTTCGCTTCGCCGGCGCTCTGCGTCAGCCGCACCTGCGGCCCGGTCGCCGACGTCACCGAGCAGGTCAAGCAGCAATTCGGCGACAAGGTCGCCTTCATCCACCAGGAGCCCTATGTCGACAACCAGATCCAGAAGGGGTTCCGCCCGCCGCTCCAGGCCTTCCACCTCACCGACGAGCCCTGGGTCTTCGTGATCGACAGGAGCGGCGTGATCCGCAGCGAGATAGAAGGCCCCTTCGGTGTGGATGAGCTGACCCGAGACGTGCAGCAGGTGGCCGGATGAACGACCTTCCTCGCCAGCCGACCGAGCCTTCGACGAGCGAGCACGAGCTGCTGGTCAGCCTCGTCGATGAGGGCCGCCGCCGTGAGGGCCGCCTCGCCGACGGCGCCCAGCGGGCGACCGACGCCGAACCCGGCGACGCAGCGCGCGCCACCCTCGAGGAGATCCGCACCGAGGCTCACGCCCTCAAGGGCGCGGCCGCCGTCGTAGGCCAGACCCGCCTCTTCGAGCTCGCCCGCGCCCTCGAGGATCTGCTCGTCGACGCGATCGCCGCCGGGTCGCTCTCCCAGCGGCGCGCCGCCGCGATCGCCGACGCTGCCCACGCCTTCGTCGAGGGCGCCGTGGCCTCGGCCGACGGCGCCAGCGAGCCCGAATCGGTCAGCGACTCGATCGACAACCTCGCCGCCTGATGGGCCCCGTCCTCATCGCCTATGACGGGTCCGAGTTCGCCAAGACCGCGATCGAGCAGGCCGGGCGCGAGCTTAAGACCGAGCGCGAGGCGCTCGTTCTCACCGTTTGGCAGCCGCTGTCCTCGATGCCGTTTGTCGCCGGGCCCAGCGGCCAGATCCCCTCGGAGGTCGTCGAGGGAGTGGAGAAGAGCGCGGCGAACGTCGCAGCAGAGGGGGCTGAGCTCGCTCGCCACGCCGGATTCGAGGCAGAGCCGGTCACCGTCGAGGGCGACCCGGTCTGGAGAAAGATCCTCGACGTCGCCGATGAGAACGACGCGGCGGTGATCGTGATCGGCTCGCACGGCCGCACCGGCTTCGACTACATCGCCATCGGCAGCGTCGCGACCTCTGTCTCCCAGCACGCCGGCCGCCCGGTGATGATCGCCAAGACCGCTTCCGTCTGAGGCGCCTGCTCCGACGCTACGCTGCCGCCAGCGGGCCGGTAGCTCAGTTGGTTAGAGCAGCGGACTCATAATCCGTAGGTCGGAGGTTCGAGTCCTCCCCGGCCCATGAGTACCTGCGGGTGGCCTACGAGTTGGGCCGCCTACAGCGGGTCGGAATGGGCGAGGGGGGGACCCACCACTTCCATCTCGTGCTCGGCGGCGGCGCGACGAAAGGCGTCGAGGTCGAAGGCTGTGAGCTCTGAGAGGCGATCGAAGAAGCCCTCCATCCCGGCGGGTGTGAACGTGACCAACATTCTGCCGGGCGTCTCGCCGGCGTTCTGAAAGCAATGCGCCACGCCGCGGGGAATGAAGACGAACGACCCGGCGGCCGTAGCGCTCAGTTGGCCTCCAACCTTGAAGCGCAGATCGCCCGCGAGCACGTACACACACTCGTCCTCCCGACCATGAACGTGCAGCGGCGGCCCCTCGCCGGGAAGGACACCCACCTCCAGGGCCGTGACTGCGCCGTTCGTCTGCCCGCCCCGAGCGATGAAGGTCACGTCGCCACCAATTGGACTCCGGGTGGTCTGGCCCTCCCGCGGGCCGACGAGCAACCCACGAGGCTCTCCTGACACCTGCCGAGATCGAGTCCTGATGCCGATGCCTTTCTTTATCGATTGAGAGCGTCCCATCGTGGTCCTAGGCCGGAAGCCTCTTCGCCTTCTTCTTGCACTTCTTGAGCTTCTTCTTGTCGTGGTTCTTCTCGTGTTTCTTCTTGCACTTCTTAAGCGCCGCGGCGCGCTGGCCGGTCGGTTTCACTGGCGGTGGGAGGGGGGGCGGCAGAGATTGCAGCTCGAAGGCGCCGATGTCGGCGCCGTCCCCTCCCGCGGCGTTGGCGATCGAGGCTAGGTCGACCGGGCGCACCAGGTCGCGCTGGTCACTGGCGTCGGCCGAGCCAATGCCCTTGTCGAGGGCGGGGCTGGTTGGCGCCAGTGCCTCGGTGAGGGTCGGGCCGCCGTTGTCCTGAAGCGGGCCGAGCTGTGGTGAGACGCCACGTAGGTCTGTCGCGCTGCTGAAGCCGCAGGATCCGGCGGCGTCGTCCTCGAGGTTATGGCCGGAGGTGACCAGTCCCGAGCCAGACACAGCACAGTTGGGAGCGCCGCCGCGAGGATCGGACACGATCGTGTTCGCCGGCGCGATCGTGCCGTTGACGCCGGTGAGATTGGCGCCGCCTTCGGGCGAGCTGTTCGAGTTGATCGTGTCGCTTGTCAGATCGAGCTGGGCATTGCTGTAGACGCCACCGCCGGACACCTGGGCGCTGCCCGCCCCCGCCGACGCCGCGACGCCGTTTCCGCTGACGGTACTGAGACGGAGGGAGACGGTGTCGACACCAAAAATGGCGCCGCCCTTCGCGATGGTGTAGGCGCCCGGGCTGGGGCTGACCGTGCTCGCCGACGCGTTGTTCCCGCTGAACGTACTGCGCTCGATCGATTCGTTTTGCACAAGAACCGCGTAGATCCCGGCGCCGGACGCATTCGCGGAGGTGATGCCGGTGGTGCCGGTCTGGGTGGCGCTCACCGTGTTGCCGACGAAGGAGCTACGGCGGACAATGAGCTCTCCGTCCTCGAAGTACATACCGCCGCCTTGGGCGACGGCCGATCCGGCCGCGGCGCCGTCGATGGCGACCGCGTTGTTGCCCGTCACCCTGACGCCGTCGAGGGTCAACTGCGCGAGATTGCCGTAGATGCCGGCGCCGAGCTCGGTGCCGCCGCTCAGCAACCCGCCCGACACGGTCAAGCCGCTGATCGAGACGATGGGTTCAGGCAGTCCGCCCGTGCCGATCCGGAAGATCTGAAACGGCGCCAGCGAGCTTCGGTGGACGTCGAGCTGCGCAGCCCCGGGACCGTTGATCCCAATGCTGCTCGTGATCGTCGGCAGCGCGCTTCCAAGAGTGATCGTGCCCGTCGGTCCAATGTTGATCGTGTCGTCGCCGTTTCCAGCCACGCACCCGGCGGCAGGCGCATCGTTGTTGGCGGCGGTGATCGCGGCACGCAGCGTGCATTGGGTGAGCGACACGTCGGCCGTGGTGTTGACGTTGATCGTCGCGCTCGCCCGTGCCCCTGCTGGAGCCACGGCCAAGAGCAACGCGGTACCTACCGCGGTAAGTGTCGTTTTCATCTCGTCTCCTATCTCTCGAAGAAGCCACACGCCGCGGAGTGGCCGTTGGCGAGGTTTGCGTCGATCGAGTTCCCGGCCGCCGAGTGGTCGACAGAATCGCTCGTGAAGGTCGCCGAGTAGTGCCCCGCGCCGTCCGTGTTTACGGTCTGCGTATAGGTGGCGTTGCTCAGGGGCTGGTGGTAGTGGATCGTGACCGGAGCCCCAGCAATCACTGGCGTGACCGAGCCGCTCACCTGGAATGCCGTGTCCGCCGGCACCGGGTTGGTGGCGCCGTTGGGCGGGCAGACGATCGTGACTCTCAGATCTCCCGGATTCGTGCTGTTCGCCGGTGGCGGAAACGGCCCGCGGGCGTGCCTCTTGCCGAGAAACTGGAGCAGCGAGCTGCCGCAGGTGATCTCGACCTGGCCACTGAGCGCGACAGTCATCTTTGCCTCGTTCCTGCCGATGAACTTTCCGCGCAATTGCAGTGATCCGTTGCTCCCATGCAGCTTGCCGTGGTGGACGTGAAACCTCGTCCGCGCGACGGCCGCCCCCTGGCAATAGAGGTTCGCCGAGCCGCCGGCCGCACTCTTGGAGACATGGATGGCGAGTCCGCTTCCTCCGTCGGTGCCGCGCAAGGTGACACGGCCCTTCGGGGTGACACCGTGCCCGGCGGCCGGCCAAACGAGCGCGATAAGCGCCGCCGCCAGTAGCGAAGACAACCAGCTTGAAGCCTCAGTCCGTGTGGCGTGTTCCTGTTGTCTCTTCTCATTCACGCGCCCAACGTACGCGCGCCAACCTCGACTGTCATCCGTGGAATTGCGGAACCGCTACTGAACTCGGTTGCGTACCCAGGCGGCCAGCTGCGTTCGGTTGTCGAGCGCTACCTTCGCGAGCGCATTCCGGACGTGGCTCTCGACGGTCCTGACCGAAAGGTGAAGGCGGGAAGCGATCGCCTTGTTCGAAAGCCCCTCTGCGACCAGGTCGGCGATCTCCATCTGGCGCGCGCTCATACCGGCCGGGAGTGAAGGACGCGGGCTCGAAGATCGGAAGGCGAGCGCGACCGCCTCGTCGACGCTCAGTTGTGAGCCTTCTGTCCAGGCTCTGGGGGCGTCAGCGCCGAGTGCGGCCTCCGCCGCCTCCCTGACGCGTTCAGCGCGCGCTCGGTACAGGGGCGCGAAGTCGCCGCCGACCCGGGCTCGAATCGCGAAGGCCGCGGCCGCAACCCTGAGTGCCCGCGCCGGGTTGCGGTGCCCGAGCAGCCCCGCCTGGCCGACCAGCGCCACCGGCAACAATGTCGCGTCCCGGTATTGACGAAGGCAGTCAACCGCGCGGTGATAGTGCGATGTCGCTTCGTCCAGGTCAGACCCGGCTGCCTCGGTGATGATTCCGAGATAGGTGTGGCACTGTCCCCGTCCCCAATCGTCCTCCTCTGCTGCGCTGATCGAGAGCGCCTCGTCCACCAGCTTGCGCGCATGAGCGGTGTCGCCTTCCATGCAGTAGGTGAGCCCGAGAGCCGCGGTCGCCCGCGACTCACCGATCCCGCCGCCCAGCTCCCGGTGGATCGCTCGGCTCTCCTCGAGGTACCGGCGGCCAGGTTCGACCGTTCCCCCGAGCGTCTCGGTCAGTCCTTCGAAGAACCGGGCCCAAGCTTCCAGCGAGCGCTCACCGAGCTCGGCGGCAAGCTCGCGCGCCTCTTCAAGGGCCTCCCAAGCGCCCTTTTTGTCCACCAGCATCATCGAATACAGGCCGGCCGAGATCTGCATCTCGACCCGAGCTCGATCCCGCTCCGGGCAGCGCTCCAGCAGCAGCCTGGCGAGCCGAAGCCCGTCGGACTGTCCGAGCATGAAGAAGAGGTCCTTGGTCGCGGCAAGCAGGGCCGCCGCGGAGCAGGGATCCGAGTCCGCTCCCCACTCGAGCGCCGCTCGCACGTTCCTATAGTCCTCGCCCAGCCTGGCCACGAATGAGATCGCGCCTGCCGACGGCCACCCCTCGCCGACGCCAGACCCGACCGCCGAGAAATGGCGTAGATGACGTTCCCGCGCGACCGCCAGCCCGTCGGCCTCGGCCAAGAGCTCGGCGGCGTACTCGCGCACCGTTTCGAGCAGCCGGTACCTGGTCCTTCCGCGCGGGCTCTCCGCAACCGCGACTAGCGACTTGTCGACGAGCCGTGCCAGCCCGTCGAAGGTGAGTCCCGGGGCGACCGCGCTCGCTGCATCGGCGTCGAACCCCCCGACGAACACCGAAAGGCTCCGCAGGGCCTCCTGTTCGGTGAGATCGAGGAGCTGGTAACTCCAATCGACCCCGGCTCGCACCGTCCGATGACGCGGTGGCGAAAGCCGCCTGCCTCCGCCCAGCTCACCCAGGCGGGTCTGGAGACTGGAGAGGATCTCCGCCGGGGAAATGATGCCGACGCGGGCGGCTGCGAGCTCGATCGCCAACGGCAGGCGGTCGAGGCGCTCGCAGAGCTGGGCAATCGTCGCGTCCGTGTCCTCGCCTGGCAAGAAATCCGGCTGTCGCTGCCTCGCCCGCTCGACGAACAAGCGGTGAGCATCCTCGGCCACCAGCGGTTCCAGCCTCCACACCGTTTCCCCATTGATCGCGAGCGACTCGCGGCTGGTGGCCAAGATCCGGACCTTTTCGCATGTGGCGAGCAGGGTCGTGGCGAGTTCCGCGCACTGACCTACCACGTGCTCGCAGTTGTCGAGCACGAGCGTCAGATCGCGATTCGCCAGGTATCTGCGCAAGGCCTCCGTCGTCGTCGTCCCAGCGGGACTGCGAACGTCCAGCGCCCGCGCCGTCTCGGCTGCGACGTCGGGTTCATCGGGTCCGGAGCTGAGATCCACCATCCACGCGCCTCGCGACTGTCGCGCCATCTGACGATGGGCGAGCTCGAGGGCGAGCCGAGTCTTGCCCACCCCGCCGGGGCCGGTGATCGTCACCAGGCGGGTGCGGCGCAGCGTCGCTCCGATCGCCTCGATCTCCCGCTCGCGGCCTATCAAGGCGGTCAGCGGCGCCGGGAGGTTGTGCCCGCCGGCACTCTCTCTCGCGTTGACTGGCGATGAAGTGGTCGCCATGGCAGCGCCGATGATCACACAGGTGCTCAGGCAGGGACGACCCAGTGGAATTAAGCGGCCGACTCGCGCTTCATTCGCCGCCTCGCCTCGCGGTTCCGCGTCATTCTCTTCGACCAGCAGTCCGAACACGCGGCCCTCTCTGCCCTCTCTGGGGGGTCCGCTGGGAATGCACTTCGCGGCAACCGTTGCTCCGTCGCCGCCGTTTCGCGCGAAAATCAGGAGCCCTGGAAACCGCTCCTTCCCCATGCAAGCAGCGGGCCCCGAGGCCCGCTGGTCGTCTCCGGGAAACTGTGTCCCGAGCGTGTCCCGAAACACCGAAATCGGAGCGAACTGAGCGGACCTCACCGGCGCGAATCGAAGCTCGACCGACCTGAGCCGCCCTGCCTGACCGAAACTCATAATCCGTAGGTCGGAGGTTCGAGTCCTCCCCGGCCCATGGAAAGCCCCGCAAAGCGGGGCTTTCTGCTTTCGAAACCGTGGCGAGATCTCGACGCCCGAGAATCCGTCGGGGAGAATCCCTGCCTGGCTCGCCCCGGAAGTTGCTCGCGTTCGAGGCTTTTCGCGCGTAGGAGGCGCGGCTCCGCGGAACCGGCCCCGCTGCCCGCGCTCCTCCGAAGAGGTACTTCGGAACTACTCCGACAGCCCGGCGGCTTCGAGGGCTTCGCCGTGGTCCCAGAAGTACTCGATATCGCGCACTTTGCCGTTGCGAACGCTATAGACGGTCGTCCCTTCCATATTCGACTCAGGTCCCTGTCCCTGGGCGTGCCAGATCCACCTGATGACAACCCGGTCGGCGCCGTGACTCACGTCGTCGGTCAGATCGACGGTGTCGATGTCGAAGGTTTCGCGGAGTTGCCGATAGAAGCCCATGACCGCCTCGCGGCCTGTGTAGGGACCTGGCTCCGGCCAGTCTTTCGCGGGCCTCAGGATCACATCGGGGTCGTGGAGCTCGCGAAACGCATCCATGTCACCTGCATTCCACGCCTGACTGGCGGCTCGCAAGACCTCGATGTTCTCCTCCGACATCGCCGCGCAGTATCGCGCGAACCCACGCATTCCATGCGGCGAGCACTCACGTCGTCGCCAGCCGGGGTGGCTCCCCTCGCGTGTGAGCGGCGCTGCCGGTCCTCGCGCGGAGGAAAAGCGGGTGACCCCCGATAGTCACTCCTCTGGTCGTCGAAAGCGGTATTTCGCTCAGTCCGTAACCCCGATGGCCTCGAGGGCTTGCTCAGGCTCTTGGAAGGGCCTGAAGCAGACAACTTTGCCGTCGCGGAACTTGAGCATGTAGCCGGACTGCGACTCACCTTCGACTCCGCTGCCTTTGCCGCGGAAGTGAATGCGCCCGACGAACACAACAACGTCGCCCACGCCGATCTCGTGGTCTACGTCGAGGCGAACGATTTCCCAAGCGTCGTTCATATCTGCCACGTATTCCCGCATTCCATCGTGCCCTCGATAGACACCGCCTCGGCTAACCGCAAAAGCCGACCGCCACTCGACCTCGCGGTCTGTCAGGTCGAGTAGGCGCGCCAGGTCGCGTCGCTCGACGGCGTCGATCACCTCGTGTGCCAACCCGACATTTCCGTGCGCCATGATTGGCGCAGTATCTCGCGCCAGGACGGCTCTTTCCATGGGGGGGCAGCGAGTCGTGCGCAATCCCTGAGTGCTCCCTTCGCGTGAAAACAGCAGCCCGGAGCGGGCCCCGGAAAGCGTGTCCCGAACGTGTCCCGAACTGCAAAGCGGGCGTGAGCCGGACGAACTCCGGGACGCCTCATTTTGGAGGTAAGGAGGCGCGAGCCGAACAGCTCGCACGTAGCTCCCCAAGGCGAGCCAGAGGACGCCTCCGTCGCTGAGGAAGCCAGTAGCCTGCTGTGGTGCGGCGGAGTCGGTCGACCAGGAGGAGTACGGAGATGAAGGGGAGTCCTGACCCGGCAACGAGCTCCGGCACGAAAGGGCCGCTCGGCCTTGCGGCGGGTGCGATGTTGGTCGCGGCGGCGTCGGTTCTCGTAAGCGCCGCGCCCGCCGCAGCGGGGACCACGATCGGGCAGCTCGCCCCAACACCGAGTGCTGCTTGCCCTTTTCAGACGGACTGGCTAAGCCCGACGGTGACGAGCGGCACAAGCTACGTGGTGCCGACGCTACCGGGCACGATCGACGAGAGGATCACATCCTGGAGCACCAACGCCTATAGCAGCCCCGGCCAAATGCTGACCATGAAGGTGTTTCGCAACCTCGGTGCCCCAGACACCTGGATGGTCGTCGGCCACGACGGCCCGCGGCACCTAACCGAGAGCCCCTCCCTCAACACCTTCTCGGGCATCAACATCGCGGTTAAGCCCGGCGACGTTCTCGGGATCAACTCCGCCAACGGCGCCGCGGTACCTAACGCTTGCAAGTTCTTTGTCCCCGGCGAGACGTATCTCTTCAAGGGCGGTGATCTGGCCGACGGTGCATCTGGCATGTTCGGCTCAGACACCGCCTACCGTATGAACGTAACCGCGGTGGTTAAGCCCTCGAACACGTTCAGCTTCACCGGCGCCCCGATACGGAACAAGAAGAAGGGGACCGCACTTATCGGCGTCAACTCGTCAAGCGCCGGCGTGTTCGACCTTTCCGGCAAAAGCGTCACGGCATCCGGCCCGGGGACCGTGAAGCTGCTCGTAAAGGCGA
>JAWVFN010000229.1:0-3157 GCA_033855935.1 Solirubrobacterales bacterium
AGATCATGGGCGACCTCAAGAAGGTCTTCCGGCCCGAGTTCCTCAACCGCATCGACGAGGTCATCGTCTTCCACAAGCTGGCCAAGGAGGAGATCCTCCACATCGTCGACCTGATGATCAGCCGCGTTCGCACCCAGGTGGCCGAGCACGATCTCCAGCTCGAGCTCTCCGACGAGGCCAAGGACCTGCTCGTCGAGAAGGGCTGGGACCCGTCGATGGGAGCCCGTCCCCTGCGCCGCGCGATCCAGCGCTACATCGAGGACCCGCTCGCCGACGAGGTGCTGAAGACCGGCGACATCGCCGTCGGCTCGACCGTGATGGTCGACCGCGACGAGAAGGGCGACGAGGACGACAAGCCGCTGAAGCTGAAGATCGTCAAGCCGCGCAAGAAGGCCGCTCCCAAGAAGCAGAAGAAGGAGCCGGTCGGCGTCGGTGCCGACGGCGGCGACGACTCGGGTGACAAGCCCGAATCAGAAGACTCCGACAAGTAGGATTCCCGAGACCAGGCGGCTCGACGCTGGAGGGGCCGGGCGGGACCTGGATCTGTCGAGTTTTGCGGAGGTTCTCCTTGATGAACAGCAAGCGATCCCGTCTCGCGGTCGTCGGCGTGCTCGCGCTGGCGATCAGCGTCACCGTCGGTCTCGTGTCGGGCAGCGCCGCCGACGCGAAGAAGAAGAAGCACAAGAGCGGAACGGTCACGGCCTCGAAGACCACGCCGACCGCGATTCCGGCCAGTTCAAACGGCGACTCGCCCGGCACGTTGACGGCGGTTCCTCTGACCGTCGGCAAGGCGGCGAAGGGCAAGGTCGTCGGCTGGAGCAGCCTCAGCGTCACCACCTCGTTCACCGGGTCCAACACGATGGCCCTCGGGCAGATCCGATCGAGGCTCACCGCCCCGAACGGGCGCACGGTCTCTCTGATCAACCCGGTCTACTACAACGGGAACCCCACCAGCGTCTCGGGGCCGTTGACGGAAACACCCGACTCTCCGTTTTTGGTCTGCCTCCCGCAGCCGGTCGCCGCGCCGTGTCCGGGTGGTGTAACCAAAGACCCCGAGGCGACCGTCGGGCCACCGTATGCCGGAACCGTCGGCAACAGTCAGCTGGCCCTGTTCGGCGGCGTGCCGGCGAAGGGCGTCTGGACGCTGAAGGTGCTCAACACGGGTGTCGGGACGACGGCCGTCCTCAACTCGGTCAGCATCAGCATCACCCTCAAGAAAGCACCCGCCTGACAAAGGGCCGCCCCCGGGCGAGCGTTTACTTGGTGGCGATGACCGCTTCGGCTGCCTCAACGGCCTGATCGAGCTGCTCCTCGACCAGGTCGAGGCCCGAGTCCCAGAACCCCGGGTCGGCGAGGTCGACGCCGACGATCTTGCCGAGCTCCTCGGGTGAGCGCGAGCCGCCGGCGCTGAGCATCTCGAGGTAGTCGGGGACCAGGTCCTGGCCCCGCTCCTGGTAGAGCCGGTAGACCGAGAGCGCCAGGAGCTGGCCGTAGGCATAGGCGTAGACGTAGCCGGGCGAGCCGATGAAATGGGGGACGTATGACCACCACGAGCGGTAGTTGTCGGTGACCTCGACCGAGTCGCCGAGCAGCTCGACCTGGGTCTCGGCCCAGAGCTCGCCGAAGCGCTCGGGCGCCAGCTCGCCTTCGGAACGGCGCGCGGTGTGGACGGCGTCCTCGAACTGGTTCATCGCGATCTGGCGGAAGACGGTTGCGATCTGGCCCTCGATCGCCTCGGCGAGGAGCCCGAGCCGCGAGCCGGGCTCGTCGGCGGCGTCGAGCAGGCGGCCGAAGACGATCTCCTCGGCGAAGACCGAGGCGGTCTCGGCGACGGTCAGCGGGGTGTTCTGGTGGAAGAGGCCCTGCTCGCGGGCCAGGGTCTGATGCAGGCCGTGACCTAGCTCGTGGGCGAGGGTGAGCACGTCGCGTCGTTTGCCGGTGTAGTTGAGCATCACGTAGGGGTGGACCGAGGGCACGGTCGAAGCGCTGAAGGCGCCGCCCCGCTTGCTCGGGTCGGGCGGAGCGTCGATGAAGCGGTCGGTGAAGAAGCCGTCGGCGATCTCGGCCGCCTGCTCCGAGAAGCTGGCGAACGAGTCGACGACGAGGTCCTTGGCCGCCGGCCACTCGAAGTCCTCGTCCTGGGGGACGACCGACGCCGCCCGGTCGTAGTCGGCGAGCCTGTCGATACCGAGCAGCCGGGCCTTGGTCTCGTACCAGCGCCGGGCCAGCCCGTAGCGGCCCTTAACCGCCTCGACCAGCGCCGCCACCGATTCGTCGGAGGCCTCGTTGGAGAGGTTGCGCGAGGCGAGCCAATGAGGGTAGGAGCGCAACCGGTCCGAGATCGCCTTGTCCTGGAGCAGCGTGTTGAAGACGTAGGCGCGGGTTCGCAGCCCGGGCTGGAGCGCCTCGGTAACTGCCTCGGCGGCGGACTTGCGGGTCTCGCGGTCGGGGTCGTGGAGGCGGGCCAGCGCCACGTCGAGCGAGGCCGGCTCGTCCTCGCCGTCGAGGTCGACGCGGATCGCCGAGGTCAGCTCGTCGAAGAGGCGGTCCCAGGCGCTGCGCCCGGTGACCGAGAGCTCGGTGAGGATCCGCTCCTCGGGGTCGGTGAGGACGTGCGGCTTGTAGCGGCGCTCCTCGCGCAGGTAGTGGGCGTAGCGCTCGGCCCCGTCGATCGCCAGCAGCTCCTCGGCGCGTTCATCCTCGAGCGCCACCCATTCGAGCTCGAAGAACAGCAGCTCGGTGCGGATCGCGGTGGCGCGCTCGGTGACGAGCGCGACCAGGGCGCCGTTGACGGGGTCGGCGGTGTCGGCGGCGAAGCGCAGGTGGGCGTAGTTGGCGGCGCGGCCGATCAGCTCGGAGAGCTGGGCCAGCCGCTCCATCGCCGCACGCAGGCCCTCGGCGTCGAGCTCGGCGACTTTGCCCCGGTGCTCGGAGGCGAACTCGTCCGCCTGTTCGGCGGCCCGGTCGAGGAGGAACTCAACAGCCTTCTGCTCGTCGCCGGCAGGGGTCGCTTCGCCGGCGCCGTCGAGCAACGGCGTCAGGTCCCATCTGGCGTCGGCCAGCGAGGTGGTCAGGAGGCCGCGCCGAGGACGAGCAGCACGCCGAGCAGCGGCGGCAGCTTGTCGCGCGCGCTGACGCCCAGCTTCCCGTACACCCT
>JAWVFN010000230.1:0-3328 GCA_033855935.1 Solirubrobacterales bacterium
GGGCGCCAGGACCTCGTCGCCGAGGAAGATCTCGTCTACGGGCAGTCGATCACCGACGCCTGCATGGATTGGGACACCACGGTCCTGACCTTGGACCGGCTCGCCGCGGCGGTGCAGAAGCGCCGAGACTCGGCTCCCGCCGCAGCGTGAAGATCGCGGTCCTCGGCGTCGGGCTGATCGGCGGCTCGATCGGCATGGCCGCGCGCCGCCGGCTCGATGCCGAAGTCGCCGGCTACGACCCCGATCCCGCTGTGTCAGACAAGGCCCTCGAGCTGGGTGCGATTGGCGAGGCCTCCGTCTCGGTCCCCGAGGCCGTCGACGGCGCCGAGCTCGTTTTCTGCGCCGCCCCGGTCGCCGCCCTGCCCGGCCTCGTCGCCGAAGCGCTCGATGCGACCGGCGAGGGCACGGTCGTAACCGACGTCGGCTCGACCAAGCGGCTGCTGCTCGGCGAGTTCAGCTCTCAGCCACGCTTCGTCGGCGGGCATCCGCTGGCGGGCGCCGAGACCGCCGGCGTCGCCAACGCCCACGCCGAGCTCTTCGAGGGCGCCCGCTGGTATCTGACGCCGACCGCGAAGACAGAGGGAATCCTCTACGACAGGCTTCAGCGCGCGATAGGCGACTTCGGCGCCCGGCCGCAGGCGATCGAGGCCGAGGACCACGATCGCTTGATGGCGACGGTCAGCCATCTCCCGCACGTTCTCGCCAACGTCCTCGTCTCCCAGGCCGCCGAGGAGCTGCGCGGCGAGTCCGAGCGCCTGCCCGAGGTCGGCCCGAGCTTCCGCGACACGACCAGGGTCGCCGGCGCCAACCCGCCCATCTGGGCCGACATCTTCGCGACCAACAGCGACGCCGTCGCCGCCGAGATCGACGGCGTGATCGAGCGCCTCCAGGAGGCGGCGAAGCTCCTCCGCGACGGCGACAACGACGCGCTCGAGGCCTGGCACCAGGATGCGGGAGAGAGCCGTCGCGAGCTGATCGAAGCCGCGTCCACCGGCGGCGAGCTGCGCGAGCTGCGGATCCGCGTGCCGAACCGGCCGGGGATCGTGGCGGAGCTCGCGCTGGCGCTCGGCAACGCCGCCGTCAACATCGAGGACATGGCGCTCTATCCCGCCGCCGACATGCGATCGGGGGCGATCTCGGTATGGGTCGCGGGCCGGGAAGAGGCCGAGCGCGCCGCCGCCCTCGTCCGCGACCTCGGCCACGACGCGTCGATCGTCGAATGAGGTTCGATCCGGTCGGCTCCCTGAAAGGGACCCTTCGCCCGCCGCCCGACAAGTCGATCTCGCACCGCGCAGCGCTGTTCGCGGCTATGGCCGACGACCACACGCATGTCGAGAACTACCTCGCCGCGGCCGACACGCGCTCGACCCTGTTCGCGATCGAGGCGGTCGGCGCCAAGGTGACGGCCAAGCAGACCGCCGAAGGGCGCCAGTCGGTCGAGATCCAGGGTGTAGGCCTCCGCGGCGCCAAGCCGGCCCAGATCGACGTCGGCAACGCCGGGACCCTGATGCGGATCATGCCGGGCTGGCTCGCGGGTCAACCGGAGGGTATTTGGCGCCTCGACGGCGACGACTCGATCCGGCGCCGGCCGGTCGACCGCGTCGCCGAGCCACTGCGCGAGATGGGCGCCGCGATCAGCGCCAGCGGCGGCCAGTTTCCGCCGCTCGACCTCGAGGGCGCCGCGCTGCACGGTATCTCCTACGAACTCCCCGTCGCCAGCGCCCAGGTCAAGTCGTGCCTGCTCCTCGCCGGCCTCCTCGCCGAGGGCGAGACGACGATCATCGAGCCGCTGGCGACCCGAGATCACACCGAGCGCCTGCTCGCCGGCATGGGCGCCGACCTGCGCCGCGACGGCAACGCGATCTCGGTCACCTCGTCGCACCCACTCGACGGAGTCGACGTCGAGGTCCCCGGCGACTTCTCCTCGGCCGCATTCGCTTTGGTCGCGACGCTGATCGTGCCGGGCAGCGAGGTCGTGCTCCGCGACGTCGGCCTCAACGGCACCCGCATCGGGCTGCTGCCGATACTGGCGCGGATGGGTGTCGGGATGGGCGCCGCCGGCGAGGGGCAGGACCTCGCGGTGGTGGTCGAGGAGATTCACGACGCCGGCCCCGAGCCGCTCGGCGCGCTGCACGTGCGCCACGCCCAGCTCAGCGGCGCTGAGGTCACCGCCGAGGACGTGCCCGCGGCGATCGACGAGCTGCCGCTCGTCGCTTTACTCGGCTGCTTTGCCGAGGGCGAGACGGTCGTATCCGGTGCTGAGGAGCTGAAAGCGAAGGAATCAGACCGGATCGAAGCCGTGGTCGAGGGGCTGACCGGGCTCGGCGCCGAGATCGAAGCGCGGCCCGACGGGTTTGCAGTCCAGGGCACCGGCGGCCTGAAGGGCGGCGTCATCGACGCTCGGGGCGATCACCGCCTGGCGATGCTCGGCGCCGTCGCCGGCGTCGCCTCCCGGGAGGGGGTCGAGGTCAGTGGCTTCGAGGCCGCAGCTGTCAGCTACCCGGGCTTCGAGGCAGACCTGGGCTCCTTAGCCTGAGATTCCGCTGGCGGAGAAGGTGCATTCGTTCCCGGCCAGGCCGATGGCAACAAAGAGGCTCGCACTCAGAGTGTTGGTCGGCGTCACCACGTCGATATCCGCGTGGCGGTGATAGGTAACGGCGCTGCCCGGTCCCAGTGAAACGGCGATATTCGGAAGGCTGTTCCCGATCACATTCGCCGGACTGGTGGCAGGAGGGGCTTGACCTGCAGAGACCCCGCTGAAGACTCCTGGTGCGGGTCCGTCGACGCTGATGGAGACGGTGATGTTGGTGGACGAGTCCCGGGTGCAGACGCCTGTCAGCGATATTCCGTTGATGTTCACCAGCGGCACGGTGAGCGTCGAGGAGGCCCCGGGGTTGGAGATGACCCGGCCGGATGCGACCGCGAAGCTGGTCTTGCCGGTCGTCACCGCGCCGTCGGCGAGCTTCTCGGTGATGATCGCGTTCTGGCCGATCTTGCCTTGCTTGGCAGCCTTGTCGGCGAGGTTGCCGGTGTCGACAGCCTGGCTGCCGATCTTGGGGTTGGTCACAGCGCCGTTCTTCAGCTTCTTGGTGTTGATGGCGCCGTTCTTGATCTGTCCGCCTTTGATCAGCTTGTGCCCGGCCCAGGCGACTCCGCCGGCGAGGACGAGGAAGACGGCGATCGTCGACATCACATTGGCGTAGGTGAGCTTGCCGGCGAATGTCTTCCGTCCCCACCTCACGTGCTTGGGTGGCCCTCGCCCGGCCAGGGCGAGAGCATCAGCACGATCCGCGCGTCGCTCTTCGCCCGTATCTCGTGGCGCTCGTTG
>JAWVFN010000231.1:0-6095 GCA_033855935.1 Solirubrobacterales bacterium
ATCGCGCTGGCCCGCACCTTGTGGGCCTCCTCGACCATCGCCCGCCCGGCCTGGTTGGGCCGGATCCGGTGGACGTGACCGGTGACCCGCAGTCCGCCGATCAGCTTGGCGCGCTCGATCTTCTCCAGCGCCTTGCGCTCCTGGGTTTCGAGCGGGGCGTCGAGCGGCAGGTGGCTGGGGACCTCGATCAGCGAGAGGATGTGGACTGCGCGACGGCGCGGCGAAGCGAGCTTTACCGCCGTCGCCATCGTCTCCTCCGAGAACGGCGTCGCCTCGTCGTAGGCGATCAGGACACTCTTGTACTCGATCTCCTCGACCCCGAGCGGCTCGAGCGTCTTCACCTTGACCGTCTTCGTCAGCGAGAGGCCGTGGCGGCGGCGGTAGAAGACGTAGAGCAGGATCCCGAACACCATCCAGGCGCCGCCGGCCGCGAGCGTCACCGGGTCGAGCGCCATGACCACGACCCAGGCGCCGAAGGTCCCGAGGCCGCCGAAGACGGCCGTGAACGGAATCGAGACGCCGCGGACGCTGAAGTTGAGCGGCGGCTTCCAGCCCCGCTCTGCGTCGGGGTACTTCTGGCGCAGCCTGATCACCGAGAGGTGGGCGATCGTGAACGAGAGCATCGCCCCGAACGAATAGAGCGTCGCCAGGAACGCGGTCTTGCCCGGGATCAGGGTGATCATCGCGACCACCGAGAAGATCAGGATCGCGATGTAGGGCGTCCGGAACTTGGGGTGCACCGCGCGCAGGCGCTCGGGGAGCTGGCGGTGCAGGCCCATCGAGTAGGTCAGCCTCGAGACTCCGATCAGGCCGGCGTTGGTGGCGATCAGCAGGATCACCGCCGCGAGCACGCCGACGTAGATGCGCAGGGCGTCGGTCAGCCCGCCCCCGAGGCCGAGGTTCTCGACGATGCCGAGTACGGGGTCGTCGGCGAAGGTCGTGCCGAGGGCGGTCGTGTACTCGCCGCCGTGGTGGACCACCGGCATCGCCGACAGCGCGATGATCGGCAGGAAGGCGTAGAGCCCGACCACCGCGAGGACGACGAGGGCGACGCCCCGCGGGATCGTCCGCGAGGCGTCCTTGGCCTCCTCGGCCATGTTCGAGATCGTCTCGATTCCGGTGTAGGCGACCATGCCGACCGCGATCCCGAGCAGGAAGTCACCCCAGCTCGGCGCCACGCCGAGGTGGACCTGGCTGACGAGCAGGTGGGGGTTGAAGACGAGGACCATGCCGATGATCACCAGCACGATCTGGGTCGCGAGGTCGGCGATCGCGAGGACGAGGTTTAGGCGCGCCGACTCCTGGGTGCCCTTGATGTTGAGCGCCGCCAGCAGCGCGATCAGGATCACACCGGCGATGACGTCGCCGGGGCCGTGGCCGAGCGGGCCCCAGAAGACCGCCAGGTAGTGGGGAACGAAGAAGGCCGAGATCGCGACCGTGATGATGTAGTTGAGCATCTGGCCCCAGGCCGCGAAGAAGCTCCAGCCCTCGTTGAAGGCGTGGCGGGCGAAGCTCGAGGAACCGCCGGCCTCGGGGTACATCACCGTCGCCTCGGTGTAGGAGGCGGCCGTGGCGGCAAAGATCAAGCCGGCGATCATGAACGTCACCGGCGTCAGCCCGAGGGCGTAGAGGGCGACGACTCCGAGCGCGTAGTAGATCGACGAGCCGACGTTGCCGTAGGCGGCAGCGAAAAGCGACCCCGTGCCGTGCACGCGGGCCAGAGACTCGTCACGTGGAATCCGCTTAGCCACTAGATGACCGAACCCCCAATTTAAAGAAGGGGAGCACTCGGGTTGGGGGATGCGGCGCCCGGCCGTCAGTGGCCGGGCGCCGCGTCTCCTCCCACGAGCCTTTCGTAGCTAGAAGTGGACGATCGGGATGATCAGAATGGCGACGATGTTGGCGACCTTGATCATCGGGTTGATCGCGGGGCCGGCGGTGTCCTTGTAGGGATCGCCAACCGTGTCACCGGTCACCGCGGCGGCGTGGGCATCGGAGCCCTTACCGCCGAACTCGCCGTCCTCGATCAGCTTCTTGGCGTTGTCCCAGGCGCCGCCACCGGCAGTCATCGAGATCGCCATGAAGATGCCGACGACGATGACGCCAATCAGCAGTCCGCCGAGGGCCTGGAATGACCAGAGCCCGACGAGCAGCGGCACGGCGATCGGGATCAGCGAGGGGGCGATCATTTCCTTCTGGGCGGAGGCGGTGACGATCCTCACCGCGTGCGCGTACTCGGGCTTCTGCTTGCCCTTCATGATCCCCGGCATCTCCTTGAACTGACGCCGCACCTCCTCGACGACCTTGCCGCCGGCGCGGCCGACGGCCTCGATCGCCAGCGAGGCGAACAGGTAGACCATCATGCCGCCGATCAGCATCCCGATCAGGACCTTTGGATTGGCTATGCCGAAGCTGTAGTCGTGCCCCGGCCCGCCCTCCGTCTGCAGCTCCGAGAGGAACGCGTTGAACAGCACCAGCGCGGCGAGCGCCGCCGATCCGATCGCGTAGCCCTTGGTCACGGCCTTGGTCGTGTTGCCGACCGCGTCGAGCGGGTCGGTGACGTTGCGGACCTTCTCGGGCAGGTTCGCCATCTCGGCGATGCCGCCGGCGTTGTCGGTGATCGGACCGAAGGCGTCGAGGGCGACGATCAGGCCGGTCAGCGACAGCTGCGCCATGACGGCGACGCCGATGCCGTAGATCCCAGCCAACTCGTTGGCGCCGAAGATCGCCCCCGCGAGGACGAGCACCGGGGCCGCGGTCGACTGCAGGCCCTGCGCCAGGCCCTGGATGATGTTGGTCGCGTGTCCGGTCTGGGAGGCCTCGGCGATCGTGCGCACCGGGCGGAAGCGGGTCGAGGTGTAGAAGTCGGTGATCACGAACAGCAGCCCCGTGACCGCGATTCCGATCAAGGCACAGAACCAGAGGTCGGTGACGCTGGCGCCGGCCAGGGTCGAGCCCACGTCCTTGACGTTGAACTTGAGCGGGTCCTCCATCAGCCATTTCGTGATCGGGTAGAAGGCGGCGGCCGACAGCACGCCCGAGACGATCACCCCCTGGTAGAGGGCGCCCTCGACCCGGTTGCTGCGCGTGCGGACCACGAGCGCCCCGACGATCGAGGCGAGAATCGCGACGGCGCCGATCACCAGCGGATAGATCGCGACCTCGCGGGCTACGCCCGAGCTGAACGAGAGGACGCCGAGCAGCATCACGGCGACCGCGGTCACCGCGTAGGTCTCGAACAGGTCTGCGGCCATGCCGGCGCAGTCACCGACGTTGTCGCCGACGTTGTCGGCGATCACCGCCGGGTTGCGGGGGTCGTCCTCGGGGATCCCGGCCTCGATCTTGCCGACGAGGTCGGCGCCGACGTCGGCGGCCTTGGTGAAGATGCCGCCGCCGAGCCGGGCGAAGACGGAGATCAGCGAGCCGCCGAATCCGAGACCGACGAGGGCGTCGACGGCCTGCTTGTCAGTGAGGTCAAACCACGAGGTGAGAGCGCCGAAGTAGCCGGCGACGCCCGCGAGGGCGAGGCCGACGACGAGCAGCCCCGTCACCGAGCCGCCCTTGAAGGCGACGTCGAGCGCCGGCGGCACCCCGCCGCGCGCGGCCTGGGCGACTCGCGCGTTGGCCCGCACCGAGAGGCTCATGCCGATGAACCCGGCCGAGCCGGAGAGGATGCCGCCGATGATGAAGCCGACCGCCGTGTACTCGTCCTGGAGGAAGTAGAGAACGACGGCAAGAATGACGGCGACGCCCGAGATGATCAGGTACTGGCGCGTCAGATATGCCTGCGCGCCCTCCTGAATCGCGGCCGAGATCTCCTGCATCTGCTTATTGCCCGGCGACTTGCGCAGCAGGAAGATCGTGACGGCGATGCCGTAGACGACGGCGGCGGCGGCGCACGCGAGCGCAACAAGAACTCCATGATCGGTGAGGAACTTAGTCAAGAGGGAATCTCTCCTTGAAGGGGGTTGGACCGGCGCGGCAGTCTATATCTAAGGCGAATCCGAAGAGGCTTCGCCGGGCTCCTCCGAGGCGCCACCCGCTTCCTTCGCGTAGAGCAACTGGAGCTCGGTGAGGGCCTCGCGCACCTGCTTGGCCGGCTCCTCCGGAAGCTGGTCGACAAGGGCGCGGCAGGCCTCGATCCCGATCCGCCCCTGCTCGAGATCGCGCTCGTCCTCCTTGGCGATCCGGCGCGCGGTCAGGTTGAGAATGCTGACCACGCTCTGCAGGATCACGTCCTCGACCCGGACCTTCTTGATCTCTTCTTCGAGGCGCCGGCGAACTTCCTCCTCACCCGGTTCCTCACTCTCGGCTTCGATCGGCTCGTCGCCCTCGTCGGTCACGTCACTGCCTCCTCGCCTACATATGTGGTCTGGGTTTCTGCGACGGCCTCACGGAAGATCTGATCGATCGAAGTTCCGGAATTCAGGGCCTCGAGGGAGCGCTGGGCACCGTTGGTGGCTGGCAGCTCACATTTGAGCTGGAGGGCGTCGCGCGCCGGCCCGGTCCACTCGATCAGCGCCTCGAGCGCCGCCTTCGCTTCGACCTCCTCCCCCTTCTCGAAGTCGATCACCCTGCCGTCCATGCCGAAGCGGATCGCGCGCCAGAGGTTCTCCTCGACGAGCTTGCCGGGAAGCGGATCGGCGAGGCGGCCGTCGTCGTGGTCGAGCGCCAGCTGTGCCACGCAGGCGACCATCAGCGCCGCCAGCGCGAACGAGTCGGTTCCGCGGGTCTGGGCGTCGCAGATCCGCACCTCGACCGTGCCGAACCGGTGATGGGGCCGCACGCTCCACCAGAGCTGGGTCGCCTCGACGATCGAGGACGTGCGCTGGAGCAGGTCGACGAAATCGGCGTAGGCGGCCCAGCTGCCGAAGGGCTCGTGAATGCCACAGCGCGGGAAGGTCCGGGTGAAGATCTCGCTGCGGATCGAGTGCAGCCCGGTGTGGTGGCCGTCGAGGAAGATCGAGTTGGCCGAGGCGGCGAGCAGCAGCGGTAGCCGCTCGCGCATGGCGTCGCAGACCGCGATCGCGCGGTCGGCCCCTTGCACACCGACGTGGACGTGCAGACTCCACGTGTTGTTGCGCTGAGCGACCCAGCCGAGGTCGTCGGCGAGGCGCAGGTAGTGCTCGGTCTCGATGATCCGCTGGTCGAGGTAGTTGGCCCAGGGGTGGGTCCCCGTCGCCGCCAGCGCAAAGCCCATGCGCTCGGCGAGCGCGAACAGGCGCTCGCGGTGGGCGCGCTGGAAGCCGGCGGCCTGCTCGAAGCTCTCACCCCTCCCCGAGCGGATCTCGATCTCGGTGTCGATCAGCTCGCCGGCCGCCGCCACCACGAGCAGATCGTCGTCCTGGCAGGCCGCGTACATCTCCTGGAAGGCGTGGGCGAGCTCGAGGCTCTCGGGGTCGACGATCGCGAACTCCTCCTCGAGGCCGACCGTGAAGTCCTGAGAGGCCTCGAAGACCTCGCGGGCCCGGTTCATATCCAGGCCGGTGTCTTCCTGCGTCACGTCAAATAGAAGTAGAGGGCGTAGAGGAGGTCGACCGCGGGGCTCGAGGTGTGGACGGTGACCTCCGGCGGCACCTGCAGGAGCTGCTCGGAGTAATTGAAGATGATCGTCACGCCGGCCTCGATCAGGCGGTCGGCGACCTGCTGCGCCGCCGCGGCAGGGACTGCGAGCACGCCGACGACGATCTCCTCGTCGGCGACGACCTGCCCGAGCTCGGAGAAGTCCTTGACCGCCAGCGGTCCGACCTGGGTGCCGACCACCGCGGGGTCGACATCGAACATCGCCACGACCCGGAAGCCGTGGTCGGCGAAGATGTCGGAGCTGGCGATCGCCTGGCCGAGGTTGCCGGCGCCGAAGAGGGCGATGTTGTGCTGGCCCGAAGTCCGCAGGATCTTGCGGATCTCCTCGACCAGCGACTCGACCTTGTAGCCGACGCCGCGCTTGCCGAACTTGCCGAAGCCCGAAAGGTCGCGGCGGATCTGGGTCGAGTTGATGTGGGTGTAGTCGGAGAGCTCCTGGGAGGAGATCGTCTCCTTGCCCATCTTCCGGGCCTGGGTCAGGACCTGGAGGTACCGCGAAAGGCGGGCGGCGA
>JAWVFN010000232.1:0-3900 GCA_033855935.1 Solirubrobacterales bacterium
GGAGGAGCACCCGACCGCCCCCGCTCCCGTTGCCAACCCGGCGCCCAGCCCGGCGCCCAAGCCAAAGAAGGGCGGCCCGATTCCGCCGGCCTCGGCCGGCAGCAACGGCTCGTTCACGCCGCGGCCCGCGTCCGAGCGCAAGCAGATCGCAGCTCGCACCCACTCCGGCTACGGGTCGAGCTCGGAGCTCGGCCAGGCAATCCTCCTCGGCGGAACCGCGATCGCCCCGGGCAACGCGCCGCCGCAGATCAGCAGCATCATCAGCGCGGCCAACCTGCTGGTCGGCAAGCCCTACAAATGGGGCGGCGGCCACGCCGGGTGGCGCGATAACGGATACGACTGCTCGGGAGCCGTCAGCTTCGCCCTGGCCGGCGCAGGATTGGTGGGGGCACCGGCAGCCTCCGGCCAGTTCCAGGGCTGGGGCGTTCCCGGGCCGGGGCAGTGGCTGACGATCTTCGCCTCGCCAAGCCACGTTTACATGGTCGTCGCCGGCCTCAGGTTCGACACCGTCGGCGACGCAAAGGGCTCGGGCCCCAGGTGGCACCCGTTCGACGCCTATCCGAGCGGCTTTTCCGTGCGCCACCTGCCCGGCCTCTAGGGCGCGACTTACGCGGCCAGATCCAGCGTCAGCTCGATTGTCGTAATCGCTCCGACGGGCTTGACGATGATGCCGGCGAGGAGCAGGCCGAGCCCCTCTTCGAAGGGGTCGCCGGCGCCGCCTGGGAAGATCGCCCCGCCGAGCGCCTTGAGCGGCAGCGAGAGCAGCTCGGTGCCCACCAGAGTCACGAAGAGGACCAGGAAGACGAGCAAGAAGCTGCCGCGCACGAGGTCGCGGCTGCGCCGGAAGGCGTCGCGAACGCCGAGCTCCTCGACCTCGACCAGGATCGGCGCCAGCCCGAAGTAGGTGCCGACCAGGACGCCGGGGAGGATCAGCAGCTCGAGCCCGACGCCGACGGCGGCGGCAAGGCTGAGGTCGACGACGATCATCGCCCCGTATGGCAAGGTCGCCGCCACCTCCGCGATCCCCGGCGGGTGCCGGCCCTCGCGGTGATCGACGACAAGATGGGCGAGCACGCCCTTGAGGAAGTAGTAGCCGAGAGACGCGAGCGCGATCGCGGCGAGAGCGAGGATTCCCGTGCCGATGCTGCCCTTGCCCACGGCGTGCTCGAGCAGCTGATCGGCTCCCGCGGCGAGAACCGCGGCCGGCACCAGCACAAGGGTCGAGAGCCCGACGATCCGCTGCCAGTGGGCGCGGTAGGTGGCGAGGCCCGCGCGGAAGACCGCGCTCAGTGGCGGGACGACGGCAGGGAGATCGGTGCTCAGGGTTCCATCTTCCAGGATTGGCGCCGCCAAGAGCCGCCGTAGTATTCCCCGGGTGCCCACGTTGAGCGACGAGCGCGGGACGCTCGACGTCGCGATCGTCTCCTACCGCTGCAAGGAGCGGCTCCACGACTGCCTGGCCTCTCTGGAGCGCCACCCACCCTCGGCCGTAGCGATGACGGTCCGGGTCGTCGACAACGGCTCGGGGGACGGGACGCTGGACATGCTGGCGCGCGAGTTCCCCGATGTATCGGTCATCGCCAACGCCGACAATCGCGGCTTCGCCGCTGCCAGCAACCAGGCGATCACGGCGGGACGGGCTCCCGTCGTGCTGGTCATCAACCCCGACACCTGCCTCGAAGCGGGCACGATCGACACCCTGTTGGCAGTGATGGATGCCGAGCCGCGCGTCGGCATCGCCGGCCCGGCGCTGCTGACCGAGGATGGATCGCCCGATCATGCCGCGGCGCGCTCGTTCCCGACGCCGCTGAGCTCGCTCGGGCACTTCACCGGTCTCGGGCGCCGGCCGCGCGCTCCCGATGCCCTGCGCTCCTACGCCCGCGACCCCGCCGCTGCGGGACCGGTCGACGCCGTCAATGGCGCCTTCATGCTGATCAGGCGCGCCGCCCTCGATCAGGTCGGCGACTTCGACGAGGGCTACTGGATGTACATGGAGGACCTCGACCTCTGCTGGCGCTTCGGCGAGGCTGGGTGGTTGACCTGGTACGAGCCATCGGTCAGCGCCTTCCACCTCAAGGGCGGTAGCGCCGGACCGGTTCGATCACTCCGGCTCGACTACGCCTTTCACTACGGGATGTATCGCTTCTATCGGCGCCACTACGCCCCATCGCGAAATCCGCTGCTGAACGTCGTGGTCTTCGCCGGAATCCTCACTCACCTCGGGATTTCGGTCGCCCGAACCGGGCTAGTACGCACCTTTTCGCCGCAAGACGACGGAGGCCGTGAGGGCAAGGAGGCGGAGATCACGGGCCAGGGATAGATTCTCGATGTAATCGGCTTCGACGGCAAGGCGCTCGGCGAAGGTCAGGCTGCCGCGCCCGCTGACCTGCATCGGACCGGTCATTCCGGGCTTCACGTCAAGGCGGACGCGGTCCTCGGCGCGGTAGCGCGCGACCAGCTCGAGTTGCTCGGGCCGAGGACCGACGATGCTCATCTGACCCCGCAGCACGTTGAGGAGCTGAGGCAGCTCGTCGAGGCTCGTGCGGCGCAGGAAGCGGCCGACCCGGGTCACGCGCGGGTCCGATTTGAGCTTGAACATCGGCTCCTCCAGCTCGTCGAGCCTGACGACCTCGTGCAGACGCTCCTCGGCCGAGGCATCCATGGTGCGGAACTTGATGATGCGGAACGGCCGGCCGCCGATTCCGGCCCGCTCCTGAGTGAAGAAGACCGGGCCGCGGCTGTCGAGCTTGATCGCGAGCGCAATCAGCGGCAGCACGGGCGCACTCAGCAGCAGCGCCAACGTCGATCCGACCAGGTCGAATATCCGCTTCAGGACCATGGTCGAGCGGGAGACGTCCCACGTGTTGAACTCGAAAACCGGCAGGTCGGCGACCTGCGTGATCCGCGGCGTCGGCGTTGCCCGACCGCGCAGGGTCGAGACCACGCTCAGCTTGACCTGCCGCTCGCGGCAAATCACCGAGAACGCCGCAATCGTCTCTGTCCGCAGCATGCCTGAGGCGATGATCACGCGGTCGATGTCATCCATCAACGTGTCGAGATGAGTGTGGCCGCGCTCGGCGACATCGGCGTCGAGCGCGGAGGCGCTGATCCTGCCGACGGGCTCGAGGTGCATGTCGTTGAAAAGGGTGAGCTTGCGCTCGATCTGGCCGCCCAGCTCGCCGTCGCCGACGACGAGGGAGCGCTCGCGCGGGGTGATTCGCCGCCACAGCCCCCGCGCGCCCGAGCGCAAGATCAGGGCCCCGCCCAACGCAAGGGCAGCGGTCTCCGCCAGCGCTTGCCAGCGAAGGTGCCCGACGGGGGTCAGGGTCAGCGCCGCCGCCAAGCTCGCCGTCCCGATCGCGGCCCACGCGAGCAATTCGGGCAGCTCATCAATGGTCAGATGGCGGATCGCCCGGTGGTCGCGGTCGTAGAGCCCCAGCAGCTTCGCGATCAAGACCCAGCCCGGCAAGAAGGCGAGCGCCCAAAGCGCGGCGGACCCGGAGGTCGTCGCGGCCAGCGAAGCGCCGCCCGCTGCGATCAGGTCGGCCGTGGCGAGCATCCGGCGGCGCACGGAATCCTGCCACCAGCGGCCCCGGGAATGTTGCGCCGGCGATCGTGGCTGACTCGGCCGCGCCCGAGCGCCAATTCTTGGCCCGGCCGGCCGGTTCAGCTCGGTTCCTGCTTGCTCATCGGGTATCGCTCGCTTTTCCAACTTCTCCCTCAACACACTCTAGGCAGAACCGGGTACTACGGTGCCGGCGCCAAGAACGGCGCCTTTGGGTTGAGGCTCCTCGCACGGGCCAGCGCCGTCCTCGCCAGCGCGATGTCCCCGGCGCGGGTGGCGATTCGCGCACTGGCGAACCATCCTTGCCAGTCATTCGGCGCCCGGTCGGTCGCCTC
>JAWVFN010000233.1:0-5128 GCA_033855935.1 Solirubrobacterales bacterium
CCGGCGGAGCTGCTGCTGCTCGAGACCGACTCGCCGTTTCTCGCGCCACAGCCGCTGCGCGGCAAGCCCAACCAGCCGGCCAACGTGGTCGCGACCGCAGAGATCGTTGCCCGCGAGCGTCGCGTGCCCGTTGACGAGCTGGAGGCAACCGTCGAGGCCAACGCCGCGCGGGTGTTCGGGTGGTGACCGGCTCTCCACCGGCGCGAGGCCGGAGCAGAAGGCGCCTGGGCCAGAACTTCCTCCGCGACCCGAACCTGCTCGACGCGATCGTCCGCGACTCGGGGGTCGACGGCGAGGACGTCGTGCTCGAGGTCGGGGGAGGAGCGGGGGCGCTGAGCGAGCGGCTGGCGCCGGTGGTCGCGCATCTGCACGTGATCGAGCTCGACCGTCGGCTCGAGCCCGAGCTGGCCCGCCTCCCGGCCAATGCGACGGTGACCTGGGGGGACGCGATGAAGCTCGACCTCGCCTCGCTCGAGCCGGCCGCAACCGCGATCGTCTCGAATCTGCCGTATTCGATCGCGACGCCGCTGCTGCTCGAGACGATCTCGGAGCTGCCCGCGGTCGAGTCGTGGACGGTGCTGGTCCAGCGGGAGATCGCGGATCGCCTGCGAGCGGATCCGGGCAGCAAGACGTACGGGTCGCCGAGCGTCGTCGCCCAGCTCGCCTGCGAGGTGAGCATGGTCCGCCCGGTCGGCCGCGAGGTCTTCGATCCGCCGCCTCGCGTCGACTCGGCGGTCCTGCGCCTCGAGCGGCGCGGCCCGGCCGCGCCGGAAGGCCTGCGACGGCTGGTCCGCGAAGCCTTCGCCCACCGGCGCAAGTCGCTGGCGCGCTCGCTCGAGCACGCCGCGCCCGGCGGGCGCGAGAGGGCGCTGGCCGCGCTCGAGGCGGCGGGCCTGCCGGCCGACGCGCGGGCCGAATCGCTTTCGCCCGAGGACTTCCGCCGGCTGTACGAAGAGATCTCGTGATCGTCGACGCCCCCGCCAAGCTCAACCTCTGCCTCTACCTCGGGCCGGTCCGCGACGACGGGCGCCACGAGCTGCGCTCGATCTTCGAGCCGCTGGCGCTCGCCGACCGGATCGAGGTGACCGAGGCCGACCTCGACCAGGTGGTTAGCCTCGACATCGAGGGAGAGAACCTCGCCGAGACGGCGTTGAAAGCGCTGCGGGCGCGGGGCTGGAAGGGCGGGCCGCTCCAGATCGAGATCGACAAGCTGATCCCGATCGCCGCCGGCCTCGGCGGCGGCAGCGCCGACGCGGCGGCGGTGCTGCGGCTCGCCGTCGGCGAGGTCGACGGGATCGATGAGATCGCGGCGAAGCTCGGCGCCGACGTCCCTTCGCAGCTCGCGCCGCGGCCGCTGCTCGTCGCCGGCGCCGGCGAGCGGCTCGAGCCGATCCCGGTCCCGGCGGCCCACGGGGTGGTCCTGATCCCCTTTGCCGAAGGCCTCGACACCGGCGAGGTCTACGCCGAAGCCGACCGGCTCGGCTCGGCGCGCGCCGCAGCCGAGCTCGAGCAGATCGAGGCCAAGCTGCGCGAGGCGACGGCCGCCGGCGCCTCGCCGCTCGACTACGCCGAGCTGCTCGTCAATGACCTGCAGCCGGCGGCCCTCTCGCTTCGCCCGCAGATCGGCGAGGCGCTCGAGGCGCTGCGCGGGGCCGGGGCGAAGGTCGCGATGGTCACCGGCTCGGGGCCGACCGCGTTCGGCTTGTTCGAAGACGCCGCCGTGGCGGAACGCGCGACCGGGGCTCTGCACGAGAGCTTCCCCGCAGCGATCGCGACCCGGCCCGGCGTCGCGCCGTGAAGATGCCGCGGATCAGCGGCCACCGGCTGACACTGCTGATCGTCGCCGTCCTCGGCCTGCTGCTGCTGATCTTCAAGAACCAGCTACCGAGCTTCGACATCCAGAAGGTCCTCGAAAGCGTCTCGGGCTCGCTCGGCGCCTGGACCTACCTGCTCGTCGGCGGCCTCGCCTTCCTCGAGACCGGAGCCTTCGTCGGCCTGATCGCGCCCGGCGAGTTCACGGTGATGCTCGGCGGCGCGGTGGCCGCCAACGGCGACATCTCGCTGCCGCTGATCGTCGGCGTCGCCTGGTTCTGCGCCTGGGCCGGCGACACGGTCAGCTTCATGGTCGGACAGCGGCTCGGCCGCAGCTTCCTCGAGAAGAACGGCCCCCGCGTCGGCGTCACCCACGAGCGGCTCGAGCACGTCGACACCTACTTCGATCGCCACGGCGGCAAGACGATCCTGATCGGCCGCTTCATCGGCCTGGTGCGGGCGCTGGCGCCGTTCATCGCCGGCAGCTCGGAGATGCGCTACCGCGAATTCCTTCCCTACAGCATCCTCGGCACCGGGCTGTGGGCGACGGGGCTGACGCTCGCCGGCTACTTCTTCTCGCGCAGCCTCGACAAGATCGCCACCTATGTGGGCAAGGGGCTGCTGGTCTTTGGGATCACGGTCGCCGTCGTCGTCGGCCTCGTCCTGCTCTACCGCTTCCTGCGCGAGCCGGCGAACCGCAAGAAGCTCGGCAAGGCGATGGACGACAACCGGCTGCTCCGCCCGCTGGTCGTGCTCGGTCGCCGCTTCCGCCCCCAAGCCGAGTTCGTCGGCCGGCGGCTGACGCCGGGCGGCCCGCTCGGGCTGGAGGTCACCTCGCTGCTCGCCGCCGCGGCGGTCGGCCTCTACGTTCTCGGCGCCTACTGGATCGTCGTCTCGGGCAACCCGGGCCCGACGCCCGGCGACGCGACGGCGATGGACATCGCCGAGAGCATCCGCACGGGCTGGCTCACCGGCGTCGCCAAGGTGATCACGGCGATGGGATCGACATGGGTGCTGGCTCCGCTGGTCGCCATCTCGGCGGCGGTGCTCGCGCGCAGGCGCCGCTGGCCCGACCTATACGTGCTGCTGATCGGTGTTGCGATCATCTCCATCGCGACGCCGCTGATCAAGAACGCCGTCGATCGGCCGCGGCCGGCCGGCGGGCTCGTCAGCGCGTCGATGGCCTCGTTCCCGAGCGGCCACGCGTCGCACTCGGTGATCTGGGCATGGCTCGGGGTGACGATCGCGTTTCAGCTGCGCCCCGGCCTCGTTTGGCGCACGGTCGCCGTCTCGGCCGGGGTCGTGATCTCGGCGCTGATCGGGCTCAGCCGCGTCTATCTCGGGGTCCATTACATGAGCGACGTCAGCGCCGGCTGGGGGCTCGGCGCCGGCGCCTTTGCCGGGACCGCAGCCGTATATCTCGTCTTCATCCATTTCCGCCAGAATGTCGGACCTGATGTTCGCTCCCCCACTGGCCAAGATCGGCTCTGAGTACTACCTGTTCGGCGGCGCCGCAGTGATAACCCTGGTCGCCTTCACCGGCTTGATCCTGATGCCGGCGCTCGGCTCGTTCAGCCGCGGCTGGGAGAAGCTCGCGGCGGGAATGCTCTCGCTGTTCGTGCTCGCGGCGCTGATCCTCGTCGGCCTCGTGATCGGCTTCATCGTCTTCTACAACTGGGACAGCATCGGCGCCTAGCCGCTCGTGCGGGTCAGGCCTTCCAGGGCCGCGACCTACAATGCAGCGATGAGTGCTGCAAAAAGGGCCAAAAGCCCTGCAAATGAAGCAACCGAGGCGACCCTCGACCTGCTCTCGGAGGCGGTCGAATCGGGCGCCGGCCTGCCGAGCGTCGCGCGCGCGGCGGCCAAGGTCCTCGAGGCCGGCGTCGCGCTGATCGACCGCTCGAGCGCGGTGCTCGCGGTCGCCGCCGCCTCCGAGGACGAAGAGTCGAAGCTCCTCGCCGGCGCCGAGGGCGTCGAGTCGGTCGATCTCCGGGTCGCCGACAGCGTCGTCGGACAGCTCCGTTACCGCCTCCACTCCGAAGAGCCGCCCGGGCCCGCGATGCTGCGCATGGTCTCGACCCTGATCGCGCTCGAGCTCGAACGCTCGCGCTCGCCGGAATGGGCGGGGGATGAGGCGGCCGGCGATTTCGTCCGCTCGGTCGTCGACCGCAGTCTCACCGACCGCGGCGACCTGCTCGCCCGCGGCGCCGAGCTCGGCGCCGATCTAGGCGACGGCGCCGGGATCCTGATCGCCCGCGCCGCGCCACGCTCGGCCCAGAGCGGCGACTGGCGCTCGCGGGTGCTGACCCTGACGGTGCGGGCGGTCCGCGCCGTCAGCCCTGGATCCCTCGCGGCCGACGCCGGCGAGGATTCCGAGCGGTCCGAGATCACCGCGATCGTGCCCGCCGACGAGGACGCCCGCTTGCGGCGCGCCGCTGAGGCGCTCTCGCGCGAGCTGGTCGACGGCCTCGCCGGCTTTGCCGTCACGGTCGCGCTCAGTCGCCGCGTCGCCGACCCCGTCGATCTCCATCGCGCCGGCCAGGAGGCCCGCCTCGCCGCCAACGTCGGCGAGGCCGAGGGCCACCGGATCCTCGCCTTCGAGGACACCGGCGCCTATCGCTTACTGCTGCCGGCGATGAGCGAGGATCCGGCGGAACTGGAGCGTTTTTACTCCGAAACGGTCGAGCCGCTCGCGGCCTACGACGAGCAGTACGAGACCGAGCTGCTGAACACCGTCGAGGCCTACCTCGACAACGACGGCAACGTCGCGGCGACGGCCCAGCACCTCTTCACCCACCGGCACACGGTTCGCTACCGGCTCGAGCGGGCCAAGGAGCTCTGCGGCCACGACGTCACCTCGACCGAGGGCCGCGAGAAGCTCGGCCTCGGCCTCAAGGCGATGCGCGTGCTCGGCATCGCCTCTCCCCGCGGCCCCGCCAAGGAGCCGGGCGCCGCCGGGGGCAAGGTCAAGCGCTCGGGCGACTGAGTTTGATCGTCAGCTTCGGCTGAATGCTGACGACCGAGGCCGAGGTGACAGCGACCCTCGCCTTCAGCTTGCCGAGAAGCAGCAGCGCCTTGCGCGCCTTGCGCGATAGCTTCACATCGACCACTGCGTTCTGGCCGCCGTTGAGGCTGAAGCTCGCGGAACCCACGGTGATCGTCTTCTTACGCGTCTTCGCCGTGACCGTGAACGACCCCGAGCAACCCGACCCGGGAATCACGGTTGGGGCCGAGTAGATCGAATCGGGCGGCCGCGTCGTCGGCGGCGTCCCGGTGCAGTTGACCTGGACGGCGACGGTCTTGCCGTTGGAGGTGA
>JAWVFN010000234.1:0-4443 GCA_033855935.1 Solirubrobacterales bacterium
GGGTGTTCGTGGGCGGGCATCGGGGGCGGTGGTCTGAGCCGGGGCAGTTTGCCAGCACGTATCCTCGCCCGCGTGGCGAGCGATGTGGCCGTGATCACGCCGTGCTTCAACCACGGCGAGTTCCTCGCCGAGGCGGTCGCGAGCGCGATCGCGCAGACCGGCCCGGGCGGACCGCCGGACGTCGTGGTCATCGACGACGGCTCGACCGACCCCGCGACCCTCGCGGCGATCGACGGGCTGCCCCCCGAGGTCAAGGTGGTGCGCCAGGCGAACGCCGGCCGTGCTGCCGCTCGCAATGCCGGCGTCGCTGCCACCGATGCTGAGTACCTGCTGATGAACGACGCCGACGACCTCCTGCCGCCCGGAGTGATCACCGAGCTCCGCGGCGCCCTGGAGGCCGACCCCGGTGCCGGATTCGCGTACGGCAAGGAGCGAAACTTCGGCGCCTGGGCGGGCGTGATCGAGTTCCCGTCCTGGGACCCGTTCAAGGAGTTGTACCGCCCGATCGCCTGGATGGGCATGGTCCGCCGCGAGGCGTTCGAGCAGGCGGGCGGCTTCGATCCCGGCATCGGCGGGTACGAGGACTGGGACCTCCTCCTCGGGCTGATCGAGCACGGCTGGGGCGCGGCGCAGATCGATTCCGTCGGACGGGAGTACCGGCGCACGGAGTCCTCGGCGCTCGGCGGAGACCGGCGCCGCTACCGCTCGCTCTACCGGCGCCTGCGCCACAAGCATCGTGAGCTCTACCGGCGCTCGGGCGAGCTTGCCGCCCAGAGCGACCTGTCGGCCTTGGGCAAGCTCACCTACCGGACCTTCTGGGCTTGGCGCCCGGTCCCGGCGCGGATCGAGCAGGCGCTCTACGCGCGCAGGTTCAAGTAGTCCCGGTCCAGCGCTCGCCGCCGACGATCCGCTCGAGCCCGATCCAAGCGAAGTCCATGTGGGCTTGGAGCATGGCCTCGCGGGGGACGCTGCGGTTCTCGTCCCACCAGTTGGCGAGGGCCTGGCCGGCGCCGACGAGCTGCTGGGCGAAGAGCTCGGCGGCGATCTCGACCGGGATGCCCTCAACCGGGCTTTCCTCCGGGGCGTACTCGGCGATCAGCTGGGCGACGATGTCGCGGGCCTCGTCCTGGACCCGGCGCAGGGTGGGCGCGACCTCGGGGTCGGTGACATTGCGGTGGACGATCCGCCAGGCGGTGCGGTGCTCCTCGACGAAGGAGAGGAAGGCGTCGAGCCCGAGTCGCAGGCGCTCCTCGGGCGACTCGGCGTCGCCGATCGAGGCGAGGACACGGGCGACGAGCTGGTCGTGGCTGGCCTGGAGCACCGCGTCGTGGAGGTCCTTTTTCGAATCGAAGTGCTCGTAGATCAGCGCCTTCGAAATCCCCGCGCGGTCGGCGACCTCGCCGAGCGAGACGCCGTCGAGCCCGCGGGTCGCGAAGGCGTCGAGCGCCGCTTCGAGGATCTGGGCGCGGCGGTCGTCGGCGGCCATTCGCCGTTTCGGGGCTTCCTCCGTGCGTGCTTGCCCGCTCACACGCCTATCGTAGCTAACTGACCAGTCAGTCAGTTATAGTTGGCCACCCAGCCAAAGCCCGCCCCAAGTCCAGGAGGAACCGCATGTCCGTCGCCGCAGCAGACAAGACCAGGTCCGTCAACGAGATCACCTACACGGACCTCTACAAGCGCTGGGAGCAGAACAACTGGTCGGCGTACGACCTCGACTTCACCCAGGATCGTGTCGGCTGGGCCGGCCTCTCCGACATCCAGCGCGCCTCGGCGATGTGGATCTACTCGATGTTCTTCTACGGCGAGGACGCGGTCACCGATGGCCTCTCCCCGTATATCGAAGCCGCCCCGACCGAGGAGCAGAAGTACTTCCTCGCGACGCAGCAGGTCGACGAGGCTCGCCACGCGGTCTTCTTCTCGCGTTTCTTCAGGGAGGTCATCGGCGCCGGCGAGACGATCGCCGAAGGGCTCGAGTTCACCAAGCCGCAGCTCAACTGGGGCTACCGCGGCGCCTTCGGCCGGCTGGAGAAGATGTTCGACGAGCTCCACGCCGACCACTCGCTGCCAAAGTTCGCGCAGGCGATCACGCTCTACCACATGATCATCGAGGCCTCGATGGCGCAGCCGACCCAGCACTACATCGAGGACTTCTTCGCCAAGGCCGAGACGATGCCCGCGTTCAGCGAGGGGATGGAGAACGTCTCGCGCGACGAGCAGCGCCACATCGGCTTCGGCGTCAAGGTCCTCTCCGAGCTCGTCAACGGGCCGCAGGGTGAGGAGTGCAAAGCCGCGATCGCCGAGATCATGCGCGAGGTCATGCCCTACGTCGTCTCGGTGCTGACGCCTCCGAACTGGGACCGCGAGTACACCCGCGCCTACGGCTTCGAGCTCGAAGACATCTTCGCCTTCGGGATGAAGGCGGTCGAGGCCAAGTGGCGGATGATCGGCTTCCCGCTGCACGAGATGCCCGGCGTCTACCCCTTCGACCCCGAGATGCCCCACCGCGAGCGCGCCGAGCGCCAGATCGCGATGCTCCAGGCGGGCTTCCTCGGCGACCCCCAGCAGGTGGTCAACGCCACGCCCGAGGTCCAGGGCTACTTCTTCGACGTCGTCGCCAACTCGGCCGACCCGAGCGTGCTGAAGAAGCCGATGACGATCCAGTGGAAGTTCTCCGACGCCGAGAACTTCCACGTGCATCTCGACAACGGCTCGACCCGCGCCGTCCAGGGCGACGCGGAGAAGGCCGATGTCACCTTCCGCACCACCCTCAACGAGTGGGTCAACGTCTCGACCCGCGGCGGCAACCCGCGGCTGGCGATGCTGAAAGGCAAGGTGCGCGCGACCGGCGCGCCCTGGAAGCTGATGCGGCTGCAGAAGGTCTTCCCGCAGCGCCCGGCGGCGAGAGACCGGAAGCTCGACGGCGCGGGCAACAGCAACGGCGCCAGCGCCAACGGAACTAGCGCTTGACGATGTTCTGAATCGGGATCACGGTCGGCTCGCCCGGCTCGATGCCGATCTCGGTGAGCGCCGGCATCAGCCGCTCGCCGAAGGCACGCCACTGCTCCTCGGAGTCCCAGATCTCGCTGACCTTTAGCTCGGGGTCCGTGCCGAAGCAGACGTGGTAGTCCATCCCGTCGGGCGGCCACTCGCCTTCCTCCATCTTCTTGACGCTCGCGTCGTACTGCTCGGCGGTCAATGATGCGGGGTTGAAGCGGACAAGAATGCTCATGATCTCTCTCCTCAGTGGGGTGAGCCGACCCTACTCCGATCGAAGCGCCTATCCGTCAACCCCGGCGGCTTCGAGGGCTTCGGCCTTCGTCGGGTAGACGCGCCCTGCCGCGACCTTGCGGTCACGCAGCTCGAACACGTTCCAGGTGGTCCGATTGACCGCGACGCCGCTCGCCCGGCCGACCGCCTCGAGGCGTACCTCGACGAGGATGCGGCTCCCGAGGTCTTGAATGGTCACGGGGTCGGCGGTGAGGCTCCTCCAGGTCTCGTTTTGCACCTCGACGAACTCGGCGATGCCGTCACGACCCCGGTAGACGGCCCCCTCGACGATGCCGCCCCCGATGAACGCAGGCCGGAACTCGGCATCATCGGTAAACCCTTCGCAAACGGCGTCGGCGTCGCCCTCATTGAAGGCGGCGTAGAGGCGCCGGATGATTTCTGCGTTCTCCTCCGACATCGCTACTCCGACAGCCCGACCGCTTCGAGGGCCTCGGCGCGGTTGGCGTATGTGTGGAAGCCCGTGATCAGCTCGCCGCCAAAGTGGGCGACCCACGCACCTTTGGCGTCAAATGCCGCGCCACTGCCGCGGCCGTGGCCCCGGATGTGTCCGAGCGCGATTATCCAGCCGTCGCCGTCGCGGATCTCCTCGACCTCCCAGCTGAGGTCCTCCCAGCTCTCATCGACGGCCGCGCAGTACTGCGCGGCGGCGTCGGGGCCGCGGTAGGTCGTGCCTTCCACGGCTGCTCGCACCGGGACGATTTCGGCGTCGTCGGCGAGGAGGGCTCCGAACGCCTCGCCATCGCGTTGGTTGAAAGCCTCGAGAGCCGCGCGCATGATCTCGACGTTCTCCTCCGACATCGCCTACTCCTGAACCCCGGCGTCTTCGAGGGCCTCGGCGGCAGTCGAATAAGCGTCGCATCTCACGACCTTGCTGTCGCGCAACGTGTAGATCCACGCCGCTCGGAGGGAGACCGGCGCTCCGCTCGCCCGTCCCGTCCCATGGTGAGTCGCGACGATGAAGACCCGGTCTCCCCAGTCGCGCGCTTCCTCGATCTCAAAGCGGTAATCGGAACCGAACTGGCTGAACCAGTCTCCGAACCACTCCCCGACGGCCTCCTTACCGACCGCACCTCCTCCGCCCGAGAGGGCTCGAGCGCCTCCATGGAGAGCGAGGACCATGTCATCCGCATACGCGTCCATCACAGCGGCGAAGTC
>JAWVFN010000235.1:0-2544 GCA_033855935.1 Solirubrobacterales bacterium
GCCAAGTCGCTCTCACATAGGGCTGCGACGCTGAGGGTTCCGGCCGACGCGGCCCCCGCTGGATTGACGGCGACGAATTCCCAGCGGCGTCGATCGGAGCGGCGCGACTCGACAACGAGGAGCCGAAAGGCTGTTGGGTCTGTGAGGTTGCCGGTCGGGCCCGCCGAATAGCCGCCGCTGGCGACATGGCTACTTACCGGACAGGTGACGCCTACCGTGCTTGAGGTCCCGGGGGCTATCGCCGTGCTCCCCGACTCGATCGAGGTGAGCCTGCCCAAGCTGTTCTTCTCGCAGCGGGCAATCGCCTGAAACGTACCGACCACAGGGGGGGTCGTAAAAGCCGCCCCTGTTGCAGTCCAGGCTCTGCGTCCAGTGAACGTTGAGATCAGATCGCTCGACTGTGTACCGGTGTCGTCGGAACGGGCTGAGGTGCCGTTTTGGCTGAAGAGGGGCGACACCGCGAAGCCGCCTCCGGAGACGTGCATTTTTTTCGGGCACTGCGCGGTCGCCGCCTGCACGGCCCCGGGCGCCAGAGCGACCGAAGCGGAGGTCGTTTTGGCGTCAGGGATCTTGCCGGCGGCAGCTGGGGCGGCGCAGACGGCCAGGGCAAGCCCCAAGGTCGCTGCGGGCCAGAGTGTCGCGACTCGGGGTCTGGTCCGGAGCACTGGATTGGCGATCGTACATACCCAGGATTGGTAGGGGGACGGTCCTGTCCAGGAGGAACAGTGATCCCATCCGGTGTCCTCTAGTCGCCGCTCTCGACCCGGCTCTCGTTGGCGCGGCCCATGATCTCGCGCAGCGCGCGCAGATCCGAGGCGGGCAGCGCCGCGATCTCCGGCGGCGGCTGGCTCATCCGGGCCGAGATCTCCTCATGCAGTCGCTGGCCCTCGTCAGTGAGCACGAGCATCTTCACGCGGCGGTCCGAGGGGTCGGGCGTGCGCTTGACCAGGTCGCGCTGCTCGAGGCGGTCGATGATCCCGGTCAGGTTGGAGGTGTCGCAGGCGAGCCAGTGCGCGACCTCGCGCATCGGTTTCGGCTCGTCGAGCGACTTCAGCACCAACATCTGCGGCGGGAAGAGATCAAACTCGCGGCAGAGCGCCATGAAACGCGGGCGATTGGCGTGGCTCACCTCGGCGATCAGACTCCAGGCCTCGGCCGCGAGCTCCGCGGTCTTTTTCTCCTGCTTAGCCAGGGTCATTACAATAGAGAATAACACATGGCCTCAATAGTTTAAGACTTCAACTTTATGATATAACGCTCGGCACACGCGAAAGCAACTCGGAAGGAAATCCATGGCAGACAGGACGAACAGCATCGAGGTGGAGGGCCTCGTCCGCGAATTCAAGAACGGCCCCCGCGCCGTCGACGGAATCGATCTCCGGGTCGAGCCGGGCCAGGTCTACGGCTTCCTCGGCCCCAACGGCGCCGGCAAGTCGACCACGGTCCACATGCTCACCACTCTTCTTCCTCCGACTGCCGGCACCGCCCGGGTCGCGGGCTTCGACGTCGTCAAGGAGGGCGCCCAGGTCCGCGACTCGGTCGGAGCCGCGCTGCAGGAGGCGGCGCTCGACCCCCAGCTGACCGCCCGCGAGCACATGCGGCTCCAGGGCGCGCTACACGGAATGGCCAAGGACGAGCGCACCAAGCGCGGTAACGAGCTGATCGAGCGCGTCGGCCTCGCCGAGGCCGCCGACCGCAAGGTCGCCGGCTACTCCGGCGGCATGAAGCGCCGCCTCGACCTGGCGCTGGCACTGCTCCACGACCCACAGGTCCTCTTTCTCGACGAGCCGACGACCGGCCTCGACATCCAGAGCCGCACCGCGCTCTGGGACGAGGTCGCTCGCCTCTCCCACGACGACGGCGTCACCGTCTTCCTCACCACCCAGTACCTCGAAGAGGCCGACCAGCTCGCCGAGAAGGTCGGGATCATCGACCACGGCGCGATCGTCGCCGAGGGCACGCCGGCCTCGCTCAAGGCCGAGATCGGCCGCCCGACCGTCGAGGTCACCCCCGCCGACGAGGTCGGCAGGCAGGCGACATTGGGGGCGCTGGAGCGCTTCGGCGAGCTCGTCCCCGGCTCCCCCGGCGCGGTCGCGGTGCGGCTGCGCGGCGGGCCCGACGAGCTGACCGAGGTCGTCCGCGCCCTCGACGCCGACAACGTCAAGATCGCCAATCTCGAGCTCCACGCCCCGAGCCTCGACGACGTCTTCCTCGCCAAGACCGGCCGCTCGCTCGAGGGCTCGGGCGGCGCCAACGCCCCTGGCGAGGCGACCGACCCCGCCACCGGCGAGCAGCAGCTCCCCGAAGGCGCCCCCGCGTGAGCGGCGGCGTCGCCACCGCCCGCGTCAACGGCGCGGTCGAGAAGGCGCGACGCTCGCCGCTGCTGATGCAGGTAACCGAGGTCGCCCGCCGCTCGGTGATCCGCGTCGCCCGCCAGCCCGCTTCGGTGATCCCGGCGGTCGCCTTCCCGCTGATCCTGCTCGCGATCAACTCCTCGGGTCTCGGCTCGGCGACCAAGATCCCGGGCTTCCCGACCAGCTCCTA
>JAWVFN010000236.1:0-3027 GCA_033855935.1 Solirubrobacterales bacterium
GCAGGCAAGAGTTGATGCAGCCGCAGGGTGCTGATCGGGCGGCGAAGAAGAAACCACGGACGGTGCCGGCAACAGACAACGAGATCAAAGAGAAGTACCTCGAACGCGCGATCCGCGAGCTCAATCAGGTGAGCGACGATCTGGCCGCGTGCGAGAACTGCCCGCGGGGCAGCCTGATGCCGGTGCTCGGCTCGGGCCACCCGCAGGCGGACATCTTCATGCTCAAGCACGCCCCGACCGGGTCCGAGATCGAAGAGGGCGTCGCCTTCTACGGCCGCGCCGGCAACGCACTGATGAAGAGCTTCAAAAGGCTCGGCATCGACCCGATCGTCGTTTTCGGCACCCTCTGCGTCAAGTGCCCGACCGCCGACCCTGACCTTGCTTCGGAGGAGTGCATCGCCCGAGTCGCCGAGGAGATCGCGATCGTGCAGCCGCGGATCATCGTCGTCATGGGCGAGAAGGCGCTGACAGTCCTCAACCGCCTCGACCTGCCGCTGGCGGAGCCGGTCAGCGGCGAGCCTGGCGAGATCCAGCGGATGACGCCGACGATCGAGGCGCTGTATGTGCCGGACATCGACGAGTCCCTTGATGAGGAGAAGGCAAAGCAGCGCTTCTGGTCCGCCCTTCGCAATCTGGGCGAGTGGTACGCGGACCTGCCGCCCTACTGATCATCCATTAACGGGGGCGGCGGCTTCGGCGACGGCGGCCATCGCCTCGAGGTTGGCCGAAGCCAGAACCCGGACGACGATTTCGTCGAGGGCCTCGTACTCGACGAGCGCCTCCTGGGCCTCGGCGGCGTCCTTTGCCGCGATCCCGACCGTGCCCTCGGCGGCGCCGAGGCGGGCGAAGTGGTTGCGATAGCCGTCGTGCATGTCGCGGTAGAACGACTCCTCCTTGGCGAGGCGCTCCTCGGCGTCGTCGCCGACCGCGGTCCGCACGTAGCCGAACACCGGCGGCGGCGGGTCGCGGTGCGCCTCCTTGGCGCCGAACTCGACTTGGGACTTGGCGCCGGTGATGAAGTCGGGGGTCATCCAGTTGAAGAAGACACCGTCGTATGTGGCGCCGCCCAGAGCGCACATCTTCGGCCCCATCGCGGCGAGCACGATGCGGACGTCGGGGAGGGCTTCGCGCAGCTCGGGGAGGGCCTCGCGCATCCTCGTCAGCGGCTTCTCGGTGAAGCCGGCGCCGACGCCGACCCACAGCCTCTCCTTGGGCAGCCCGAGCCGCTCGATGTCCGCGGCGATCTCAGCCGGCGTCTGGCGGTCGAGGGCGATCACCGCGACGCCGAGGTCGAGGGTGTCGGTGCCCTCGGCATAGGCCGCGAGCGTCTCGAGCCCTTTGGCGACGGGGTGGTCGTTGGCCCACATCGACGAGTAGCCGAGCTCGGCGCAGCGAGCGGCGAGCGGGGTGGCGACGGCGGGGTCGAGACCGGCCGTAACCCCGAAACCGCGCTTGCTCACGAGCCCTTCTCCAGCAGCGCGACGCACTCGATGTGCGGGGTCTGGGGGAACATGTCGACCGGTTTCACGCGGCGCAGCCTATAACCGGCCTCCTCGAGCTGAGCGGCGTTGGCGGCGAGCGTCGTCGGGTTGCAGGAGACGTAGACGATCCTCGGCGCGTCGCATTCGATCACCCGGCGGACGACCTTCTGCGAGAGCCCGGCTCGCGGCGGGTCGAGGACGACGAGGTCGGGCTTGCCCTCGCGCTCGACCAGCGGCCGGATCCCGGTGCGGGCATCGGCGGCGACGAATCGCGCGTTCTCGATGCCGTTGAGCTCGGCGTTGCGCTCGGCGTCGGCGACCGCCTCCTCGACGATCTCGACCCCGAGCACCTCGCCGGCGCTCGCCGCCAGGGTCAGGCCGAGGGTGCCGATCCCGCAGTAGAGGTCGAAGACACGGCCGCCGCCGTCGAGCGTGGCCATATCGGCCGCGATCCCGTATAGGTGCTCGGCCATCTCGGTGTTGGTCTGAAAGAAGGCCCCGTGGGAGATCTCGAACTTCAATCCGCAGAGCTCCTCGGTCAGCCGCTCGGCGCCGAGCACGCCCGTCGGCCCGCTGGTTCCGCCGCCGGGACCCTCGATCACGGTGTGGAGATCCACCGGGGGCTTCGGCACAGGCTCCGCTGAAGTGACGAGACGGGTTTGGAGTTGCCCGCTGCGCCGGCCCTCGCGGACGATCAGGTTGCGGAGCGCGCCGCGGTGGGCGCGCTGGTCGTAGCCCGACAGCGCCTCGGCTCGCCCCCAGGCACGCATTTGGTTGCGGGCTGCGTTGCCGGCTTCGGATCCGAGGTGGCAGTCCTCGGCGTCGACTACCTCGTCCCATCGCCCGCGCGCATGGAAGCCGAGGACGAGCTCGCCGTCGCGCTCGCCGAAGCTGTATTCGAACTTGTTGCGGTAGCGCCAGGGCTCGACCGCGGGCTCGATCGGCTCGAGGTCGAAGCCGTCGAGGCCGCCGATGCGCCGCAGCGAGTCCTCGACCTGCTGTTGCTTCTCGGCGAGCTGGCGCTCGTAGGAGAGCCCCTGCCACGGGGCGCCGGGGCAGGGCTCGCCGCCGTGGTCGCAGCGGTCGGGCACACGCTCGGTGCTGGGCTCGAGCAGCTCGGTGACCCGGGCCTCGGCGAAGCTGCGCTTCGGCTTGGTCACCTCGGCGCGCACGCGGTCGCCGGGGAGGCCGCCGGCGACGAAGACGACGTAGCCGTCGCGGCGGGCGACGCCGCGTCCGCCGTAGGCCAGCGACTCGATCTCGAGATCGAGGGATTCGCCTCGCTTCGGCCGCGCTGCGCTTGTGACTGGTCCACTCATCGCCCTCCCATCGTCGCATTGCCGGTGCGGGATAGGGTGTCCGCGTCTTTCAAACGTCTACGGAGAGGAGCACCACATGGAGACACCAGGCGGCGGAGGAAACCCGCTCGACCGCGTCAGCGAGAGCCTGCAGAAGGCGCTCGACGACCTGCGCGGCGCCGGCGAGAAGGCGACCGGCGACGTCCGCACGCGAATCGACGACGCGGTCAAGCGACTCAACGACGCTT
>JAWVFN010000237.1:0-8841 GCA_033855935.1 Solirubrobacterales bacterium
GGTACGCCGTGATGCGTACCTGGTTTTTAGTAGTCGGTGAAATACCCCCGGTAATTGCGATGTAAACGGCTCCGATTACCTCCGAATCGGTAGTCGTTGTTTGCGGCCTCGTGACGGCCGCCTTGGATTTTGCGAGGACCGGCACCGGTACCTTCAATGGGTGACTGAGGCGCCAGGTTCTACCCCGCAGTTGAGCCTTGCAGCGGGCACAGAGGAGGCCGAGGCGCGCCGGGCGCTCCAGGGGATCGAAGATGTCGGATCGCCGGTCGCGCCGCTGCGAGCCTACGAGGGGCCGCGCGAGCCCGAGGCGCTGCTCGCCCACCTCGGCTACGAGGACTTCCGCCCCGGGCAGCGCGAGGCGGTCGCCGCTGCGCTCTCCGGCCGCGACTCGCTGATCGTGATGCCGACGGGAGGCGGCAAGAGCCTCTGCTACCAGCTCCCCGGGCTCGCCTCGGCCGACCTCGCGATCGTCGTCAGCCCGCTGATCGCGCTGATGGCCGACCAGTGGAAGCGTCTCGCCGACGGCGGCCACCCGGCGGTGATGATCGCCTCGGGCCTCGGCGAGCAGGTCACCCGCGACTCGCTGGGGCGGATCTCCTCGGGCGAGGCGCGGATCGTCTACTGCTCGCCCGAGCGCTTCGGCTCGACCTCGTTCTGGAAGGCGATCGGCAACCGCAAAGTCGATCTCTTCGCGGTCGACGAGGCCCACTGCGTCTCGGAGTGGGGCCACGACTTCCGCCCCGACTACCTGCGGCTGCCGAAGGCGCTCGAGCGCCTCGGGCACCCGACCGTGATCGCCTGCACCGCGACCGCGACCGAGGAGGTCGCGAGGGAGATCCACCTGCGGCTCGGGCTCCGCGACCCGCTGATGATCCGCGCCGGCTTCGACCGCCCGAACCTCTCCTTCGACACGATCAAGCTCGAGGGCAAGGGGACCAAGGCGCGCAAGTTCGGCCTGCTCGAGCACGGTCTCGCCGATCCGGCGAATCGGCCGGCGATCGTCTATTGCGGAACGCGCAAGGACACCGATGAGGTCGCCGAGACCCTGCGCACCGCCGGGCTCGAGGCCGCCGCCTACCACGCCGGCATGGCCGCCGACGAGCGTGCTTCGGTGCAGCTGCGCTTCATGTCGGGCGAGTGCGAGGTGATCGTCGCGACCAACGCCTTCGGCATGGGAGTCGACAAGGCAAACGTCAGATCGGTCTGGCACTGGGCGATCCCGACCAGCGTCGAGGCCTACTACCAGGAGGCCGGGCGCGCCGGGCGCGACGGGCTGCCGGCTCGCGCGGTGCTGCTCGCGGGGCGATCGGATCTCGGCCGACTCGTGCGCTTCATCCAGATGCGCAAGGTCGACCCCGACGCCGTCATCTCCTACCTACGCCGCCTCGACGAGGCGGCCGGGGGCACCGAGCTCGAGATCGACAACCCACGCGACGACGGCGAGCGGATCCGGCTCGCGATCGCCGAGCGCGAGGGCGCGATCAAGGTCGACCCGGCACCGGGCGGACGGCTGAAGATCACGGTCGTCCGCGGGCTCGAGCGCGGCCGCGCCGCCGCTGCCTGCCGCTTCGCCGAGGACCGGGGCTGGCGCGCCTACCGCGCGGTCGAGGCGTTCGCCTTCTCCGACAGCTGCCGGCGCCGCGCCCTGCTCGATCACTTCGGCGACCCCAGCGCGGGCGCTGCTTCCGGGCGCTGCTGCGATGCCTGCGATCCCGACGGCTGGCTTCCGGACCCTCAAACGATCTCGATCAAGCGCGTGACCAGCACAAAGAAAGCTGGTGTGGGTGGGTCTGCGGCCGAGATCGAGCTCGGCGCCGGAGACGAGGCCCTATTCGAGGCGCTCAAGGAGTGGCGCCTGCAGGCCGCCGCCGGCAAACCCGCCTATACCGTCGCCCACAACCGCACGCTGGCCGAAATCGCCGCCAAACGTCCCGCCGGACGCGAGGCGCTCGCCGAGATCTACGGCGTCGGCCCGGCCTTCGTCGAGCGCCACGCCGATTCGGTCCTCGAGCTGATCGCTTCCGGCCGGTAGACGGCTCAGCCCTTGAGCTTGACCGCGCCCGACGTGATAACCGAGCTGCCGGCGCCATCCGTCGCGGCCGCAGCCGCCAGCGTGGCGAGCTTGCCCTTGCGATTGAGCTTCTTCAGGGCCTTCTTGGAGATCTTCACCTTCACCGTCGCGGTGGCCCCGGCCGCGATCGAGAACGCCGCCGAGCCTGCGGTCTTGTGGCCTCCGGCGTAGGTGAGCTCGAGCGTGCCGGCGCAAGGGGGCGGGGCGTCAGCCGGGCAGCCGATCGCGACCTTGGCCTTGCGCTTCTTCACCTTGGCCTTGTGGGTGCCCAGGGTGACGCCCTTGAACGGATCGAACTCGTAGGCGCCGATGTCGGTCGCGCCGCCGATCGTCCGCGACAGCCCGAGGACGTCGAAGGGGCCGTTGGCGGCGCTGGTGACGCCCGCGTTGATCGTCGGGGAACCGGGCGCCTCGCTGAAGTCGCCCGCGGCCGCGCTGGCGAAGAGCGGTGGCTGGGCCTGGGTGGCGGTCGCGTTGATCGTCGCCCCGGTTCCGCTCGGAGTTTGGGTCACAAAGTTCGAGTGATCGATGTTGATGGTCGTGGTGTCGGGGAGGGTCGCCTGGGCGCTGATGTCGGCGAGGGCGCCGTGGGCGATCACGTTGACGGCCGTGAGCGTGAGGTGACCGGCGCCGCCCGAGGCGTGGTACTCGATCCCGATGCCTCCCGAGCCCGTCGCCCAAGCCGTCACGTTGCGGAGTATGGGAGTGAAGGAGAGGCTGACGCCGCCGGCGATTGCCTCGCCGCCGGAGGCCGCCGTCCAGCAGGCGGAGTCGATCAGCGTCCCGTAGACGAGGCAGGCGCCGCCCGCGGTCCCCTGCACGGAGACCTGGTCCGCCTCGGTGTTGTTATTGACGTCGAGGGGCTGATTGGCGCCGTCGATGCGAACGTAACTGAGTCTCGAGCCGGGGCCGTTGGTGTTCAGAAAATGCGCGCCAAGGTGGACTCGCGGCGCCGGTTGGCCGTGAACCCCGTGGGCGTAGCCGTTCGGCGGGAGGTTGAGGGTCACCGAGACCGGGTAGTCGCCGGGCGCGATGATGATCTCGTCGCCGTTGGCGGCGCTGTTGACCGCGGTGTCGAGGCTGCACGGGCTCGCCGAGGCGCAGGCGGTGCCGTTCCCCGCCGGCGAGGCATAGCGCTGCGTCGCGGCAAAGGCCTGCGAGTTGCCGACGCACGCCGTGCATGCGATGACGGCTATACCCGCGATCCATTTCCCTGACATCGCCGGAAATTCTACTCAGCGAAGAATGGCCGGCTCGCCTGCGGCGGCGCTGGCGCGCGCCGATTCGAGAACGTCGAGGACCGCAACGGCCTGTCCGGGATCGACCGGCGGCGGCCCGCCCTCGCGCAGGGCGTGCGCCAGCCGGAGGTAGAACTCGGGCCACGCCCCCGGCTCGCTCGGAACGGATTCGGCGGAGTCCCCTTCGACCAACCTCCCCCACCGCGACTCCGGCTCGACGCCCCAGCTTCCATCGTCTCCGGGGCGCCGGCCGGCGCGCAGCGCGTCCTCCTGGCCGTCGAGGTGCTCGTTGACGTACGCCGCCTTCGAGCCCAGGACCCGCAGACGCGGGCCGCGACTGGCCGCCACCGATGACGCCCAGAGGTGACTGATAGTCCCGTCGCGGTGGCGGAGGGCGACGAAGGCGTCGTCGTCGGCGCCGCCTCGGCGGCTGGCGACCTCGCCGTAGACCTCCGCCGGCGGCCCGAAGAGGTCGAGCGCCTGATCGACGAGATGGCTGCCGAGGTCGAGCAGCACGCCGCCGCCCTGCTCGGGGCTCGCGGTCTCGCGCCACGGTCGCTCGGGGTTGGGCTTGGGGCGCCAGCGCTCGAACCGTGACTCGTAGCGCCAGGCGTCGCCGAGAACGCCTTCGGCTCGCAGTCGCTTCAGGGTCAGATGCTCGGAGTCCCAGCGGCGGTTGTGAAAGACGGTGAGCGGCACGCCGCCGCGCTCGGCGCTCTCGACGATCGCCCGGGCCTCGGCGGCCGTCGGCGCCAGCGGCTTGTCGACAACGACGGCGAGGCCGGCCTCGATCGCGGCGCTCGCCAGCCCGACGTGTGCGGAGTTCGGCGTCGCGACTACGACCAGGTCGTGCTCATCCGCGCGCTGCCAGACCTCGTCGGCGCTGTCGGCCAGAAGAGCGCCGGGATGGGCGGTCGCCGCGGCCTCGCGGCGCTCCGGATCGCGCGTGACGACGGTCGCGACGGTCATCCCCGGTGTCGCTTCGATCAGCGGGCCGTGAAAAACCGCCCCGGACAGCCCGTAGCCGACGATCGCTGCCCTCAGGTCGGTCATCTGTCGAGCGTACCCGGGTTTTGCCTGAACTTGTACATATTTTGGTCAAAAGTGGGGATGTTTGGTTGGAGTCTTGACAAACCCCTTTCCACAAGAGAGGATGGCGCGCGGTGGAGGAGACCAAGAGATCGGGCTCGCTCGGTTCGCTGCGCGCGCTCAACCGCAGTCGCGTGATTGACACATTGCGCCAGCTGGGCGTCGCCAGCCGTGCCGAGATCGCCCGGCGGACCGGGCTTTCGCGGTCGACCGTCTCGAGCCTCGTGGGCGAGCTTCAGGACAGCGGCGTGATCACCGAGCGCCAGACCAACGGCGAGGGCAGCGCCACCGCCCGCGGCGGGCGGCCGCCGACGCTGATCGCCCTCGACCCCTCGGTCGGCGTCGCAATCGGCGTCGATTTCGGCAAAACCCACGTCGCGGCTGCCGCCTCCGACCTCTCGCACACGGTCCTCGCCGAGTCGCGCCGGGAGATGGAGGGCGACTATGACGCGGGGGCCGGCTTCGAGGCCGGCGAGCAGCTCGTGGCCGAGGTCCTCGCCGAGGCCAAGGTCGACCGCGACGTCGTGATCGGCGCCGGGCTCGGCGTCCCAGGGCCGATCCACCTGCAGACCGGGACCGTCGGCTCCTCGGCGATCCTGCCGGGCTGGAACGAGGTCCGGGTGGCCGAGGAGTTCGGCGCCCGGCTCCAGCTCCCCGTCCACGTCGACAACGACGCCAACCTCGCGGCGCTCGCCGAGCTCCACTGGGGCGCCGGGCGGGATGCATCGAATCTCGTCTACCTGACGGCGGGCACCGGCATCGGCTCCGGCATCGTCATCGACGGGCGGCTCTATCGCGGCGCCGGCGGCACCGCCGGCGAGATCGGCCACACGACTATCGACGAGGGCGGCTCGATCTGCCGCTGCGGCAGCCGCGGCTGCCTCGAGACCTTCGCCGGGATGCCGGCGATCCTCGAGCTGCTGAAGCCGAGCCTCGGAGATGACCTGACCGCGGAGCGGGTGATCGAGCAGGCCGCCGACGGCGACCTCGCCTGCCAGCGCGCGATCGGCGACGCCGGCCGCCACCTCGGGGCGGCCCTGGCCAACCTCTGCAACCTCGTCAACCCCGAGCGGATCGTGGTCGGCGGCAGCCTCGCCCAGGCGGGCGACACGCTGCTCGACCCGATGCGGGAAACGGTTCAGCGGCGAGCGATCGTCTCGGCGGCGCGGGACGTCGAGGTGGTCAGGGGTGAGCTCTCAGAGCGGGCCGAGATGCTCGGCGCGGTTGCGCTCGTCCTGTACGAGGTAGAGACGACAACGAACTTTTGATTTCAATCCCAACACAGGAGGTAATGGAGAGATGAGCAAAAACCCGAGGCGCGCAGCGATCGTCGCGATGATCGTTGCTGCGCTCGCGGTGATCGCTGCAGGCTGTGGAAGCAGTAACAACAACAGCAGCAGCAGCGGCACCACGAGCAGCACCGGTGGTAACGGCAAGAAGATCGCTTTGCTGCTGCCGGAAACCAAGACAACCCGCTACGAGGCACACGACAAGCCCGAGTTCGAGGCCGCTGTCCAGAAGGCGTGCCCCGACTGTCAAATCCTCTACAGCAACGCAAACCAGGACGCCGCGGCGCAGCAGCAGCAGGCCGAGGCGGCCCTCACCCAGGGCGCCAACGTTCTCGTCCTCGACGCGGTCGACGCGGCATCCGCAGCATCGATCGTGACGTCGGCGAAGAGCCAAGGCGTTCCGGTCGTCAGCTATGACCGTCTGGTCAGCAACGCTGCCATCGACTACTACGTTTCCTACGACAACCAGAAGGTCGGTCAGCTCCAGGGGACGGCGCTCGTCGACAAGTTGAAGGCGGACGGCCATCCGACGGGCCCGATCGTGATGATCAACGGCTCGCCGACCGATTCAAACGCCGCCCAGTTCAAGAAGGGCGCGCACAGCGTCATCGACTCCTCCGGAGTCAAGGTCGCCAAGGAGTACGACACTCCCGACTGGAGCCCAGACCAGGCCCAGAACGAGATGCAACAGGCCATTACAGCCCTGGGAAACAACGGGTTCAATGGTGTCTACGCGGCCAATGACGGAACCGCCGGCGGCGCGATCGCGGCGATGAAGTCGGCCGGCATCGACCCGGCGACCAAGCCGACCACCGGCCAGGACGCTGAGCTCGAAGGAATCCAGCGGATCATCGCCGGAGAGCAGTACATGACCGTCTACAAGGCGACGCTCGCCGAGACGAGCGCGGCCGCGCAGATCGCGGTTGCCCTCGCCAACGGCACGCCGGTGCCCAAGGGGCTGGTCAACCAGCAAGTGAACAACGGTTCCAAGAACGTTCCCTCGGTCATTCTCACCCCGGTTGCAGTGACCAAGGACAACGTCAAGTCCACCGTGGTCAAGGACGGCTACGACACCGCCGCGCAGATCTGCACCTCGGCATTCGCCGCGGACTGCAAGGCACTGGGCATCACGCCCTAACTAAGTGCGACTGCCGTCGCGCCGCACGGGTTTTGTGCCGGGTGGGGCGCACTCGGCATAGGATCAGAGGAGAGAGAGCCATGAACGCGGAAAACGCCGGACTCAAACTCGAAGGAATCACAAAGCGCTTCGGCCCGGTGCACGCGCTGGACGGAGTCGACTTCGAGGTCAATCCCGGGGAGGTCGTCGGCCTCGTCGGCGACAACGGCGCCGGCAAGTCGACTCTGGTCAAGGTCATCTCCGGCATCTATTCCGAGGACGACGGGCAGATCGAGTTCGACGGACGCCGCGTGAAGATCTCGACGCCCCAGCAAGCTGCTTCCCTGGGGATCGCGACCGTCTACCAGGACCTCGCCCTCTGCGACAACCTCGACGTCGTCGCCAACCTCTTCCTCGGCCGCGAGGTTGTCTCCGGCGGCTACGGCGCGGTCACCCGTGAGCTCGACGAAGCCACGATGGAGCACCGAACCGCCGAGCTGCTCGAGACCCTCGCGGTCACGATCCCCAGCCTTCGCAGCGAAGTCGGAACCCTTTCCGGAGGACAGCGCCAGCAGGTCGCCGTGGCGCGCTCGCTGCTGGGAGAGCCGAAGATCGTTCTGCTTGACGAGCCGACCGCCGCCCTCGGCGTTCCTCAGACCAAGCAGGTGCTTGCCCTGATCAAGCGCCTCCGCGAGCAGGGCCTCGGGGTCGTCGTCATCAGCCACAACCTCGTCGACATCTTCGAGGTCACGGACCGCATCTTCGTCCTCCGCCTCGGCAAGCCCGCGGGGAGCTTCGAGACGGCCTCGGCCACCCAGGACCAGATCGTCAGCGCGATCACCGGCGCCGACACCGTCGCCCACGGCAACGGCAACGGCAACGGCAACGGCAAGAAGGAAGGAAAGAAGAAATGAGCGGCGCCGTCGAGCGGGTGAAGTCGAACCGCGGCGAGACCGTTCGCCGCTTCATCCAGGGCGACCTCGCCTCGTTGCGGGTGATCATCGTGCTCGCCGTGATCTGGGCGGTCTTCCAGTTCGAGAACGACCGCTTCCTCTCCGCCACCAACCTGACCAACCTGATGCTCCAGATCACGGCCGTCGGCCTGATCTCGGTCGGCGTCGTCTACGTCCTGCTGCTCGGCGAGATCGACCTCTCGATCGGTGCGGTCAGCGGCCTCGCCGCGGCGGTGGTGGCGGTGCTCAACGTCAAGCACGGCTGGAACCCCTATCTGGCGATCACGGCCGGGATCGTCGTCGGCGCCGCGATCGGCGCCCTCCAGGGGGCGCTCTTCACCGGCTTCGGCATCCCCTCGTTCGTAGTCACCCTCGCCGGCCTGCTCGCCTGGCAGGGAGCGCTGCTGCAGGTGCTCGGCCTGACGGGCACGATCAACCTCACCGACCCGGTGATCACCGGCCTCGCCAACACGTTCTATTCCGACACGGTGGGCTGGATCATCGCCGCGGTCGTGATCGGTAGCTACGCGGTCATCACCATCCTCGGTCAGCGCCGCCGCGTCGCAGCGGGCCTCGATGCGACACCGATCGCCCAGGTCGTCGTGCGACTCGTCCTCCTCTCCGGGGTCGGGATTGCAGCGGTCGCCATCCTCAACTCAGACCGCGGCGTCCCCCTCGCCGTGCTGATCCTGCTCGGCTTCGTCATTGGCATGCAGTACGTCGTCACCCGCACTCCCTTCGGCCGCCACGTATTCGCGGTCGGCGGCAACGCCGAGGCGGCGCGCCGCGCCGGGATCTCGATCACCCGGATCCGGATCGTCGTCTTCACCCTCGCCGGCACGATGGCGGCGATCGGCGGCATCCTCGCCGCCTCGCGGCTCTTCGCGGTCAACCAGTCCTCGGGCGGCAGCGACCTGTTGCTGCTCGCGATCGCCGGGCCGGTGATCGGCGGCACCAGCCTCTTCGGCGGCCGCGGGTCGGTGTGGAGCGCGCTCGTCGGCGCCCTCGTCATCGGCTCGATCTCCAACGGCATGGACCTGCTCGCCCTGCAGTCGTCGGTCAAGTTCATGGTCACCGGCGGGGT
>JAWVFN010000238.1:0-4575 GCA_033855935.1 Solirubrobacterales bacterium
CTGACCGATCGCCCCGGCTCTTCCAAGCGCTTCGTCGGCGGGGTGGTCGCCTACGCGAACGAGGCCAAGACCGACCTGCTCGGGGTCCCTGCGGAGTTGATCGAGGAGCACGGCGCGGTTTCGCCCGAAGTCGCGGAGGCGATGGCAGAGGGGGCGCTGGAGCGCTTCGGCGCCGACGTATCGTGCTCGACCACCGGAATCGCCGGCCCCGACGGCGGCAGCGAGGGCAAGCCGATCGGCACCGTCTGCCTCTGCGCGAAGACCACCGACGGCCGCGAGCTGTCCCGCGACCTGGTCCTGCCGGGCGACCGCGCCGACATCCGCGACCGCACCTCGACGGTCGCGATGCACCTGCTGCGCTACCTGCTGCGCGACGAGGAGCCGCCGCGCTGAGCGCCGCCGAGCGTTACGAGATCGAGACGCCAGAAGCGACGCTGGTGGACCTACGACGGCGCCTGGAGAACACGCGCTGGACCGAACAGCCGGAAGCGCTCGGCTGGGAACTCGGCGCTGACGCCGCCTACGTTCGCGCGCTCTGCGAGCACTGGCGAACGGAGCATGACTGGCGCGCGACCGAGGCCCTCATCAACGAGCACGAGAACGTCCGCTGGGAGGGGCTGCACTGCCTGCGGATCCCCGCCCGCGAGGACGGCGTCCCGGTAGTGCTCCTACACGGCTGGCCGAGCGGTCCCCTCGAGTACCTCCAGAGCGCCGAGCTGCTGGCAGAGGCCGGCTATCCGGCGCTGGTGCCGTCGCTGCCGGGCTTCGGATGGTCCGAGGACCCGGGCACGCCGTTGAACGTCGCGGGTGTCGCAGCGCGCCTGCACGCGCTGGTCAGTGACGGGCTTGGCGTCGAGCGCTATGCCGTCGCCGGAGGCGACTGGGGCGCGATCATCGCCGCGCGCATGGCCTTCGACCAGCCCGACGCGGTCGCGGGCCTCTATCTGAGCACTCCCGGGACGCTGCCGGTGCCGGGCGACCTGGGGGATCTCGGTCAGGCCGAGCAGGACTTCGTCGAGATCGGAACCAGGTGGCGCCGCCGCCAAGGCCACCACCTCGTGATCCAGTCCCTGGCGCCGGACGTGATCTCGCCGGCGCTCAACGACTCGCCGGCCGGTCTCGCCGCTTACCTGCTCGACAAGTACCGCAAGTGGTCGGACTGCGACGGCGACGTCGAGAAGCGCTTCTCAAAGGACCAGCTCTGCGACTTCGTGACGATGTTCTGGGCCGAGCAGACGATCGCGTCGTCGATGCGCCTCTACTGGGGCGAGCGCTCGGATCGCTGGCGGCTCGGGCCCGGGGAGACGATCGGCGTTCCCGCGGCGGTCTCGCTCTGGGCGGGCCAGATCCCCGACCCGCCGCGTGAGTGGACCGAGCGGATCCTCACCGACCTGCGCCGCTGGACCGTGATGGAAAGCGGCGGCCACTTCGCGGCGCTCGAGGAGCCGGAGAACTACACGTCGGATCTGCTCGCGTTCCTCTCTGGCGTCAGCTAGCCCCGCGGTTTCCCCTTCGCCGGATAGAGGAGAGATACTGCGTTGGGAGATGTCGCAGGAGAACGTTGAGATCGTGCGGAAGCTCTTCGCGGCGGTCGCGCGCCGCGACGCCGAGGCCGTCCTCAGCCTCTACGACCCCGAGGTCGAGTGGGACGGCTCTCGGCATCGCTGGTCGGAAGTGATGGAGGGGGACCCTGTGTTCCGCGGTCACGAGGGGCTCCGTAGGTGGGCCCGCTCGTACTACGAGAACTGGGAGAACCTCGAAGACAACGTCGAGGAGCTGCTGGATGCGGGTGACCAGGTCGTCTCGATCGTGACTACTCGGGCCAGAGGCCGCGCCAGCGGCGTCGAGGTCGAGTGGAAGAACAACGCGGGTGTGTGGACGATCCGCGATGGCAGGATCGCTCGGATCGTGTGGTTTCCGTCAAGGGCCGAAGCCCTCGAAGCCGCCGGAATGTCGCAGTAGCCACGCGTCCAAAGCGGCACTCTTCCTACTTCGACAGCCCAGCGGCTTCGAGGGCCTGCTCAGGCTCTCTGAATGCCCGAAAGCGAACGACCTTCCCTTCGCGGAACTTCAACATCCACCCGGCGGGGGTCTCGTCTTCGGCCCCGCTCCCTTTCCCTCGGTAGTGAATCCGACCGACAAGCACAGCGACATCGCCGACGCCGACCCCGTCGTCCACATCGGCACGGACTATCTCCCATGCATCGTTGAGGTCATTGACGTAACGACGCATCCCGTCGATTCCCCTATATACGCCTCCCTCCCCAAGCTCGGCGAAGAACGAGTGCCACTCGACCTCAGGATCGGCCAAAGCGACCAGCCGCTCGAAATCGCCCTGTGAGAGGGCGCTCATGACCTCACGGGCAAGCTTAAGTGTCTCCTGCGACATCGCCTGCGCAGTATCCCGCGAGACCGAGAGTGCCGCTTTCCATGCAAAGCAGCACTGAGCAACCGCACCGCTAAGAGGTGAAAGGAGCCGCGATCAGCGTCGTCTCGATTGAGGGCGGGGTGGTCAGGGTCTGCAGCACAGTGCAGTAGCGCTCGGTCTTGGTCTCGAGCTCGGAGAGCTGATCCTCGGTGGCGCCGGGGGCGTCGATCTCGAATCTGAGGCGGATCGCGTCGAAGCCGACGTTGGCCTCGCGCGAGACGCCGAGGGTGCCGCGCAGGTCTAGGTCGCCCTCGACCACGACTTCGATCTTGTTCGTCTCGATGCCGAGGGCGGTGGCGACCATCTGGCAGGTGACTTGGGCGCAGGCGGCTAGGGCGCCGAGCAGCAGGTCGCCGGAGCAGGCCGCGGTCCCGGGCCCGCCGACGCCCGGGTGGGCCTCGGCCTGCTGGATCGCGCGGCCGAGATCTACTGAGCAGCTCGTCGGCTCGTCGTCCTGGCTGCCTCGCGCGGTCAGCGTGATCATCGCCTCCTCGGGCGCCTCGCGGTAGCGCTCCTTGATCGGCGCCTGGGTCTCTCGCAGGTCCATCGTCTCCTCCTCGGTCTAGGAGCTGAAATGTGACAGGGCGCGCTCGACGACGAGCTCGGGCTTCTCGTCGACGATGAAATGGCCGGAGTCGGGGACGAGCTCGACCGTCATCTCCGCGGCGCGATCACGGTAGTCCTCGGTGTGCTCGACGACACGCGGGCTGACCCAGATGTCCTGCGCGCCGAACAGCAGCAGCGTCGGCGCGGCGAGTCGCTTCGAGTCGTACTTCCCGGAGAGGGCCTCGCGGAAGGCGCGGAAGTAATAGCGGTAGAGAGCGCGGGCGGCCTCGGCACGCTCAGGCTCGCGGAACTGGCCGATGTAGGAGGCGAGTTCCTCGGGGCTGAATGGGTCGTGGACATTGCCGCGAGTGAGGCAGGCGCGGGCGGTCCGCATCACCGTCGCCGGACCGGCTCCCGGCGCGGCGTTGAGAGCCGCGTACCAGCTGCGCCAAGCCTCGAGCAGCAGCGACGGGCGTTGCCTGGGCCAGGGGTGGGGGGTGTTGCAAGCGACGAGCCGCCGCACCCGCTGCGGGTGCTCGGTGCCGAGCAGGATCGTGACCCAGCCGCCCCAGTCATGGCCGAGGACGTGGGCGGATTCGACGCCGAGCTCGTCGAGCAGCGCCACCTGGTCGCGGGCGAAGGTCTCGCCGTCGTAGCCGTTGCCGGGCGCCTGGCTCCAGCCGAAGCCGCGCAGGTCGGGAACGAGGACGCGGTAGCCGCCTGCGGCGAGTGCGGGAATCACCTTGCTCCAGCTCGCCCAGTGCTGGGGCCAGCCGTGGAGGAGGAGGACCGCGTCGCCGGCGGAGTCGCCGGCCTCGGCGTAGTGGATGCGGACGCCGGGCAGGTCGGCGTAGCGGTGCTCGGCGCCTTCGAGCTGCGGTGGGGAGGAGGCGGTCACGACGCCAGTATCCCGCCCAACGAGCGGCTTCGGCTCGCGACTCCTTGCAGATGACGGGTATTGCCTCCGGGTTGTCCGCCTAGGTTGTGGGGCATGGCGAAGGAGAGACTCGGCACGCCGCGGGCGCGGCTGTTCGTCGCGCTCGATCTGCCGGAGGAAATCCGCGCGGCGATCGTCGCCTGGCAGGGCGGCGCGCTCGAGGACCCGGCGCTGCGGCCGATGCGTCCCGAGTCCCTGCACTTGACGCTCGTCTTCCTCGGCTACCACCCGGAGAAGGAGATCGACGAGATCGCATCGGCGGCGCTGATCCCGCGCGTCAAGACGCCCGAGCTGACACTACGCGCCGAGCCCGTCGGCGTGCCGCGGGGCAGGCATCCGCGGCTGTTCGCGCTCGACGCCGAGAGCCCGGCCGCGGTCGCGCTGCAGGGCCGCGTCTCTGACTCGCTGCGGGCTGCCGGGTTCTACGAGCCCGAGAAACGGCCGTTCTGGCCGCACCTGACGGTCGCCCGCGTCCGGCCCGAGAAACGGGGCTCGAAGCGGCCGGCCAGGGTCGAAACGCCGCCGAAACCGCTTCCTCCGGGCTTCGAACACACGTTCGGTTCCGACCGACTGACTCTCTACCGTTCGCATCTCCGGCCCCAAGGCGCCGAATACGAGCCGCTGGCCCAGCTGGAGCTCAAACCCTGATCCGAGGAGTGAATTC
>JAWVFN010000239.1:0-2528 GCA_033855935.1 Solirubrobacterales bacterium
GCCGGCTTCTTCTGGGGTTTCTTTGCTTCTGGCATAACCGTCACTTGAAGTAGATGGGGGCAATGAAGAGCTGAACGCGGGTCCCCTTGGCGTCTCCGGTCAGCGGCACGTCGACCGTGGTGCTGCCATTCGAACCGAGGTGCTCGACCCCCGTCGTACCGGCCACCACGTAGCGCTGCCCCTTCCTTGCCGCCGCGTAGACCTCGAGGTCATACTGGGGAATATCACTTTTGTTGGTGATTTTAACCGACAAAGTGGAGTTAGCGGCAGCAGAAACGCCGGGAGCCGGATCGGCCTCGATACCGGGCAACGAGCCCGTCGTCGCCAGCGGCGGCGAAGGCGGCGTTCCTACCCGGGCGAACGGCGCCCCGGCCGGGAGCGGCTTGTCGCTCTGGAATACCCAGGTCGTCTCCTCGCCCGGGTCGAGCGCCGGCGCCCGCGTCTGGCCGTAGGTGAAGGTCTTGCCGCTGTTAAGCGGCTGGCCGCCGACGCCGACCTCGATCGGCAGGTCGTTGGTGACGTGGCCGGTGACGTTCTTGAGCACCGCGACGATTGCCCCTCCCTTTCCCTTGGCGCCGTCGACGACGGCCGTCCGCTCGACTTTGATCTCGGGGTTCTGCTTGCGGACATCGACCGGCACCCGGCTCGCAAGCTCGCGCTTGGCGCGCAGCTCGAGCCGGTCGTTCGACTGCTGCGTCGTCTTGCAGCCCGCCAGGGCGGTCGCTGCCAGGGGTATGCAGGTCGCCGCCAAGAGTGTCTCCCTAACCGAAGGCACCGCTCACGTAATCCTTGGTGCGGTCTTCCTTCGGAGAGCGGAAGATCGACGTCGTCTTGCCGTACTCGACCAGATCGCCGAGGTACATGAAGCCGACGTAGTCGGCGACGCGATATGCCTGCTGGAGGTTGTGGGTGACGATCACAACCGCCACGTCCTCGCGCAGCTTGACGATCAGGTCTTCGATCACCTCGGTTGACTGCGGGTCGAGCGCCGAGCACGGCTCGTCCAACAGCAGCACCTCGGGCTGCGCGACCAGCGCCCGGGCGATGCAGAGCCGCTGCTGCTGGCCACCGGAGAGCTTCAGCGCCGGATGGCTGAGGTCGTCCTTGACCTCCTCGAACAGGCCGGCGCGATCGAGCGCGTCGTGGACGGCGGGCTCGAGGTCCTTCTTTCGCCCTCGCCGCGAGCCCTGCTCGCGCAGGACATAGGCGAGGTTGTCGAAGATGCTCATCGGAAACGGGTTCGGCTGCTGGAACACCATCGTCACCCGGCGCCGCAGCTGGGTCGGCTCCAGATTGGCGATGTCCTGGCCGTCGATCGTGATCCGGCCCGTGAAGCTGGCGGTCGAGGTCAGCTCGGTGAGCCGGTTGAGCGAGCGCAGCAGCGTCGTCTTGCCACACCCCGACGGGCCGATCAGCGCCAGCACCTCGCCCTGGCGAATCGGGAGGTCGACCTCCTTGACGGCCGGCTTGCCCTCATAGGCAACCGAGAGCCCCTGGACCTCCATCCGCGGGATCGAGAACTTCGGCGCCGCGACCTTGCGCTTGGCGGTCCACGACGAGCCTTCGGTCTTGCTCCGCCTCACCGATGGCCGTGACTTCACGGTCTTCGCCTTCGGGTTCTCCTCGGCATCGAGTTGACGTATCGGCGGTGGTTTTACGAATGCCATGAGCCGGCCTTTCTGGCGCGGCGATGGATGACATCCGCGCACGCATTGAGCAGCAGAACAAAAACCAAGAGGACGAGTGCGGCGGCGTAGGCCTTCGTCGGCTGGTTGCCGTCACCGGTGGGCGAGTTCGAGTAGACGTAGCTCGTCAGCGTGCTGCCGGCGCCCTGGAGGATGTTGAACGGGAAGGCGCTGTCGGTCTTCTCGAGGTTGAGCGTCGCGCCGAGGAGGATGACGATGATGGCCGTGTCGCCGATGATCCGTCCGAGACCGAGCATCGTCCCGGTCGCAACCGACGGGCGTGCGGCGGGGAGAAGGATGCGCCGCGTGGTCGCGATCTTGGTCTTGCCGGCCGCGTAGGACGCTTCGCGTATATGGCGCGGAATCGCCTGCAGCCCCTCGCGGGTGCTGGCGACGATCAGCGGCAGCGCAACGAGCGAGAGCATGAAGCCGGCGGCGATGAACGAGTGCCCGAAGACCGCGCCCCCCGAGCTGCGGCTGGCCCAGGCGAGGGCCGAGTTGGTGAAGATCACGGTGCCGAACAGCGCCAGGACGATCGACGGCGTGCCGGCCATCATCTCGACCGTCGACTCGACGATCCGCGCCAGTGCGAACGGGCGCCCGTACTCGCTGAGCCAGACCGCAATCGCGACGCCGAGCGGCAATGCGATGGCGATACCGATCGCCGCCACGAGCCCGGTGCCGATGATCGCGTCGAGCGCGCCGCCGCTGTCGGCCTCGCCGAAACCCGCCGTCGGTGGGGTCGTGATGAACGAGAGGCTGACGTACTTGAGCCCCTGGACGAACATATAGATCACGATCGCCGCGGCGATCAAGCAGAAGAGGATTCCCATGATCCAGCAG
>JAWVFN010000240.1:0-23377 GCA_033855935.1 Solirubrobacterales bacterium
GCCAGCATCGGCAGGTCGGCGATCAGGAAGACGGGCAGCGCAGCGGCAAGCAGCAGCAGATCGAGCTGTCTGAGGAGGGGCATTTCTTCTCTGTTGATTGCAGCAGTTGGCATGCGAGATCGGCTCCCGGCAAAGGACGGCGAGCATATCCGACTGATCTAGGCAAGGCCTTTGGGGCGTTCTGACCTTCGTAGCCGCCGCAACTTGAGGATTTCGAGGGCGGTGACGACGTAGACGCTCGCCGCCGCTGCGAGCACCAGCATCACCGCCATCACGACCGACCAGAGCAGGTCGAAGTGGCCGCGGTTGTCGCTGTAGGGAACGAAGCGCAGGGCGAGCGCCAGGCCGGAGAGGACGATGGTCCAGCCGTATAGGTAGAGGAGGGTGCGCCGCGGCGAGTAGCCGATGTTGGCGAGCCGGTGATGGAAGTGCCAGCGGTCAGCCTGGTAGATCGGCTTGCGGTAGCGGATGCGCTTGGCGACGACGAAGCCGGTGTCGAGGATCGGCACCGCGAGGACGATCAGCGGCAAGGCCAGGGCGAGAACCGCGTTGGTCTTCAGCGAGCCCTGGACCGCGGTCACCGCGAGCAGGTAGCCGAGCAGGTTCGATCCGGTGTCGCCCATGAAGCTCGATGCCGGCGGGAAGCCGTGGCGGAGGAAGCCGAGCGAGGAGCCCGCGGTGATCGCCGCCAGCACGCCGGCCTCGGTGCGGTCCAGCGACAAAGCGATGATCGCCAGCGTCGCCGCCGAGATCGCGCAGACGCCCGAGGCGAGCCCGTCGGTGCCGTCGATGAAGTTGATCACGTTGATGATCGCGACGATCCCGATCACGGTCAGCGGGTAGGAGACCCAGCCGAGCTCGAAGCCGCCGACGAACGGCAGCGTGGTGACGTCGACCCTGACGCCGCCGATGACCGGGATCAGCGCCGCCCCGATCTGCCCGGCGAGCTTCGGCAGCGCCGGCAGCTCGAAGACGTCGTCGATGACGCCGACGCCGGTGATCGCGAAAGCGCCGGCGAGGATCACCTTGGTCTCGGTGCTCCATGGCAGCCAGATCAGCCCTGCGCCGAGCACCGCGACGAGGATCGCCAAACCGCCGAGCTTCGGCGTCGGCACGTCGTGGAGGCCGCGCTCGGTCGGCTCGTCGATCGCGCCGATCCGCCGCGCGATCGACTCGGCCATCGGGACCAGCATCCAGGCGACCGAGCCCGCGAATATGAAGGCGAGCAGCGCGTCGATGCTGTCCGGCTTCATTACGTGAGTGATTCCGATCATCAGGGCGATTCTGGACCAGCCGAGAGCACCGCGTCGGTGAGGAGCTGGGGATCGCGCGGGTTCTGGACGCCGGGCTCGCTGCGCCGCTTCTCGAGCACCATCGCGGCGGGATCGCTGAGCGGGCGCAGCAGCCCCTCGTCGATCAGTTTCGCGTCGACGGCGCCCTGCTCGCCGGTGAAGATCGTGTAGACCGGGGTCCCGAGGGCGACGGCTTCGCGGTTCATCGTGCCGCCGGCACTGACGACGAGGTCGGCGTAGGCGATCAGGCTCTGGGCGTCGATCTCGCCGCCTGGGACGATCAGGGCTTCGCTGCGCCGGTCGCGCGCCGCCTCGCCCTGGCCCTCGGTCCGCGGAATGACGACGGTGCGCGAGTCGGGCTCGCTCGCGAGCCGGTCGAGCAGCGACTCATAGAGCGGGTTGTCTCGGTGGTACTCGGAGGTCTCGGGCGGCGGGCGCAGCACGACCAGGCGGCGCTCGACTCCATCATCCAGTCCGAGCTCGTGCAGGACCGTCGGGTCGGGGCGGAAGTCGGCGAGGTAGTAGTCTTCCTTCAGACCTGGGTAGCGGAAGAGGCGGTCCTCGCTCGCCCCCGCCTTCTCCATCGCCTCGACCGGGATCGCGTCGGGGGCGAGCACGAGGCGCGCCGCTCGGAACGAGATCCGCCGCTGGAGCCCGGCGTGCTCGTAGTCGTTCATCTGCACCAGCGGGATGCGCCGTGTGCGCGAGACAATCGCGATGTCGACCGAGCCGTGGGCGAGGGCGAGGTCCGGCGTGAAGCGCCCGGCCCAGCGCCAGAGGCGGGCGCTGCGCGACCCGAGCGCCCGGGCCTTGCCCGCCGTCGAGGCGCCGCCGTGGGCGCCGACCGACTCGTAGGGAATGCCGAGCCGGTCGAGCACGCCCTCGGTCTGGCCGTAGGCGCGGGCCGTGACCCCCACCTCGTGCCCGGCCGCTTCGAGGCGCTCGATGATCGGCCGCAGGACTAGGGGGTGTGCAGCGGCGGTGCAGTCAACCCAAACCCTCAAGCGGTGGCGGGCGAGAGCTGCGGGTAGAGCGGATAGCGGTCCATCAAGGCCTGGCTTCGCTCGCGCAGCGAGTCCTTTTGGCCCTCGAAGTCGTCGCCTAGGGCCGCGGTGACCACCTGGGCGATCTCGCGCATGTCGTCCTCGAGAAGGCCGCGCGTGGTCAGCGCCGGGGTGCCGATCCGCAGCCCCGACGGGTTCATCGGCGGCCGCTCGTCGAAGGGAATCGCGTTGCGGTTGACGGTGATGCCGACTTCCTCGAGCCGTTCCTCGGCGGTCTGGCCGTCGAGCCCTGTCGCGGTCAGGTCGACGAGGACGAGGTGGACGTCGGTGCCGCCGGTGAGGACGTCGATGCCGCCTTCGATCAGCGCCTCGGCAAAGGCGCGGGCGTTGGCGATCGTCTGGCGCTGGCGCGCGGCGAACGGCTCCGAGGCGGCGATCCCGAGCGCCACGGCCTTGGCCGCGATCACGTGCATCAGCGGGCCGCCCTGCTGGCCCGGGAAGACCGAGCGGTTGATGTCCTTGGCGTACTCCTCTTTGCAGAGGATCATGCCGCTGCGCGGGCCGGCCAGAGTCTTGTGGATCGTCGTCGTCACCACGTCGGCGTGCTCGACGGGGTTCGGGTGCTCGCCGGCTGCGACGAGCCCGGCGAAGTGGGCCATGTCGACCATCAACTTCGCATCCACCGCATCCGCAATCTGACGAAAAGCGGCGAAGTCGAGCTGGCGCGGGTAAGCAGACCACCCTGCGACGATCAGCTTCGGCTTGTGCTCTTCGGCGAGCCTCGCGACCTCGTCCATGTCGACGAGTAGATCGTCCTTGGCGACGTGGTAGGGCACCGGGTTGTAGAGCGTGCCCGAGACGTTTAGCTTCATCCCGTGGCTGAGGTGGCCGCCGTGGTCGAGCGCCAGGCCGAGGAAGGTGTCGCCGGGCTCGAGCAGCGCCATGTAGACCGCGTTGTTGGCCTGCGCGCCCGCGTGCGGCTGGACGTTGGCGTGCTCGGCGCCGAACAGGGCTTTGGCGCGGTCGATCGCGAGGTTCTCGGCGACGTCGACCTCCTCGCAGCCGGCGTAGTAGCGGCGGCCGGGGTAGCCCTCGGCGTACTTGTTGGTCAGCACCGAGCCCGTCGCCTCGAGCACGGCCTGGGGGACGAAGTTCTCCGAGGCGATCATCTCCAGCGTGTTCTGCTGGCGGGCGAGCTCGCGGTCGAGCACCCGGGCAATGTCGGGGTCCACCTCGGAGAGGGGCGCGCTCTGGAAGTCGTCGGGCAGAGAGGCCATAAGCGTCGGGCCAACATTGACATAAGGGGTAGCCGGACGCCCGCGAACGGCAGATCGAAATTGGACTTGACATTTACTGAACGATCAGTAAGTATTCCCGCCGTCAACACCCTTCCCCCCAGCAAGAGGAGAGAGATGACCGATGTAACGACTACCAACGGCGCCGAGCTCGAGACCGAGGACGAGGCGCTTTCCGTACTGATGGACGGCGACATCGACAAGGTGATGTCGGGCCTCGACAAGATCATCGAAGCCGCCCCGTCCTACGAGAAGCTGTTCCAGCGCTGGCAGCGTCAGCAGTGGTCGACCGAGGACTTCGACTTCACCGAGGACGCCAAGCAGTGGGCCGATCCCGACCTGATCTCGCCTGAAGAGAAGGAGTTCATCCTCTTCGGCTTCTCGCAATTCTTCCTCGGCGAGGAGCGGGTCACGGTCGAGCTGCTGCCGTTTGCAATGGGCGCTCCCTCGCACGAGGCGCAGGTCTTCCTCACGACCCAGATCTCCGACGAGGCCAAGCACATGGTCTTCTTCGACCGCTTCTACCGAGAGGTGTTCGGAGCGACCGCCACCGACATCAAGGCCAACCTCGACACCCAGCGCTCGAACGTCAACGAGAAATGGGAGGAGCTGTTCGACGGCATCCTCCACGAGTGCGCCGAGCGCCTGCGCAAGGACCCCTCGGACTTCGAAGCACTGGTCCGCGGCATCACCGTCTACATGGTCGTCATCGAGGGCACGCTGGCGCTCACGGGCGCGCGATTCATCATCCGCAACCTCAAGCAGCGCGGCTGGTTCCCCGGCTTCACCGCCGGCTTCACCGCCGTCAATCGCGATGAGTCCCGCCACGTCGGCTTCGGGGTCAAGTTCCTCGCCGACGCGATCAAGGACGACCCCAAGTACGCCAAGGTCATCGAGGACACGCTCAAGGAGAGCCTGCCGGTCGCGAGCCTCGTTTTCGTCCCGCCTGGAACGCCAGACCCGTACAACTTCCAGACGCCCTTCTACCACTCGAGTGAGATCTTCGCCTATTCCCTGAAGGCGCTGTCGAAGAAGCTGGCGGCGATCGGCCTCGACCCGGCGATGCTCGGCGAGGGCGCGCCAGCATGACCGAGGCCCCGTCGAAACGGGGCCGGGGACGTCCTTCGACCGGTGCGCGCGAGCGCATCCTCGAGGCGGCGATCGAGGTCCTCAAGGCCGAGGGCTACGCCGGCCTGACCGTCGCCAAGGTGGCGGTCAGGGCCAGCGAGTCCAAGCCGCTGGTCGCCTACCACTTCGGCTCGAAGCAGGGCCTCGTTTCAGCCGCCGGGCGCGAGGTCGCCGACCTGATCACTCGCGAGGTGCTCGCCGAGATCGACGGCGCGAAGACCGTCAAGCAGGTCGTCGAAGGCGTCTGCGCCGGCACCGTCCGGCTGCTCGACCGCGACGTGCGCATCGGCCGCCTCTACTTCGACCTGGCGGCGGTCTCGGTGGTCGACGAGGACGTGCGCAAGACGATCGGCGAGGTAAACGCGGGCTGGCGCGGCGTCGTCGGCGACCTCCTCAAGGAGGCCGGCGTTCCCGCCGCTCGCGCCCGGGCGCTCACCGTGCTGGTGATCGCCGGCAACCAGGGCCTCGCGCTCGAGCGGATCGAGCGCGGCCAGACGCCCGAGCTGCGCAAGGCACAGGACCTGTTCGTGCGCGCCGTCGTCGAGGTCGCCGGCGCCGGGTAGCGGACCAGGCGTTCTCAGCCGCCGAGCTGAAGTCCGGTGAGCTTGCTCTCGAGATCGCCGTAGCTGAGCGCGCCTTCGCGGAGCACGTCCCACGAGCCGCCGGCCTCGATCTTGGTCAAGTCGACGACGGTCGAGGGCTCGCCGGTCAGCTCGCCCCCGTCGATGACGAGGTCGACCGACGATGCGATCTGCTCGTGCACGTCCTCGGCCCGCGCGGGCGGCGGCTCGCCGCTGCGGTTGGCGCTGGTCTGGAACACCGGGACGACCAGGCCGCTCAGCGGACCGTCGATCAAGCGGACGCCGAGGCGATCAGGTGCTTCGCCGTTGGCGAGCGGATAGCGCCCCTCGGGGTTGTCGAGGACGAGCGTCACCGGCCCGGGCAACAGTGCCGAGAGAATCGCGCGGACGATCGGCGTGACGCTCTCGAGGATCTCCCCCATCGCCTCCTGGGAGAAGTACATGACCGCCGACGGCTTGCCGGTTTCGCGGTTCTTCAGCTCGTGGATCCGCTTGATCGCCGCGCCGTTGGTCGGGTCGCAGGCCAGCCCGTAGAGGCCATCGGCGGGGAAGACGGCGACGCCGCCGTCGGCGATCACACGCTCGAAGGCGTGGTGGACGGCATCGGCGCCGTCGGCCTCGATCGAGAGCCGCTCGCTCATCGCCCGATCACCACCCTTTCGATAGACGACAGATCCGTGCGTGACTCTACGCGGGAAAAGCCGGCCTCGCGAACGAGCTCGGCGACAATGGGCGCCTGGCCGGCGCCGACTTCGAGGGCGATCGCCCGGGCCCGCGGCCTGACGGCGAGCAGCGCACGAATCTCGTCGAGCCCGTCCTCGCCGGCCAGCAGCGCTTCGCGCGGCTCGAACTCGCGGATCTCGGGCTGCAGCCCGTCCCACTCCCCGGTGGCGATGTAGGGGAGGTTCGCCAGCAGCAGGTCGAACTCTCCCTCCGGCACGGTGCCGGGGAGAAAACGGACACGGTCGGAGAGGCCGAGGCGCTCGGCGTTGTGCCTGGCCAGATCGAGGGCGCCGGCGGACGTGTCGGTCGCGGTCACCGCGGCGTGCGGCAGCTCGTCGGCGATCGCCAGCGCCACCGCGCCGGAGCCGGTGCCGGCGTCGAGCACCGTCGCCGGCGTCAGCTCGAGCGCGACCTCAACGAGCAGCTCGGTCTCCGGGCGCGGAATCAGCGCCCGGGGGTCGACCGCGAGCTCGATCCGCCGGAAGCCCTTGCGCCCGGTTATGTAGGCCAGGGGCTCGCGGCGCAGGCGGCGCCGGACGTTGGCGGCGAACTCGCGCCCGGCTGCGCCCTCGACCGCCGCATCAGGTTCAGACGCGAGACGGGCGCGATCCCACCCGCTCGCATCGCAGAGCAGCAGCTCGGCGTCGAGTCGCGGCGAGCCGACGCCGGCGGCGGCGAGCGCGTCGGTGGCGCCTTGAAGGGCTTCGCGGGCGGGCGTCCCGGTAGCGGCCACCGTCATTTGGATCCCGGCCCGGCGGCGGCGATCGCCGCGTCGCGCTCGGTGAATGGCTCGACCCTGAGGATCTGGTTGTCGCGAAACGTGAACAGGTGGAACCACTCGTCCTCGACGTTGTCTGCGGCGCGCTGGGCGAAAACCTCGACCAGCACCGCGTCGCCGGCGAGCTCCATGCGGCGGAAGTTGACGATCAGCTCCATCTCCTCGGTCACCCGGCGGAACATCCCCTCGATCGTCGCCCGGCCCCGGAACACCTCGCCGCGCAGTGCCTTCAGTCGCGGATGCCACTCCGCGTCCTCGGCGAAGAGCTCCGCCGCGCTCTCGTAGTCGCCCTGGTTCCACCGCTCGAACGCGAGGGCGACGACCCCTAGGTGCTCGGCGCTCACGTGGCGCCCTCGGTCTGTTGTTCCAGCCGGCTGCGCTTCTCCTCGGCCGACAGCGCCTCGGTCAGCTCGTCGAGATCGCCGCCGAGGACGCGGTCGACGCCGCTGACGGTCAGCTTGATCCGGTGGTCAGTGATCCGGTCCTGGGGGAAGTTGTACGTGCGCACCTTCTCCGAGCGCTCACCGCTGCCGACCTGCGAGCGCCGCTCGGCCGAGATCTCGGCCTGCTGCTCGGCGAGCTTCTGCTCGTAGAGGCGGGCGCGCAGGACACGCATGGCCGCCGCCCGGTTCTGGAGCTGCGACTTCTCGTCCTGCATCGAGACCACGAGGCCGGTCGGCTTGTGCGTGATGCGGACCGCCGAGTCGGTCGTGTTGACCGACTGCCCGCCGGGGCCCGAGGAGCGGTAGACGTCGATCTGGAGGTCGTTCTCGTTGACCTCGGCCTCGACGTCCTCGACCTCGGGCAGCACGGCCACCGTCGCGGTCGACGTGTGGATCCGGCCCTGCGACTCCGTCTTCGGCACCCGCTGCACACGGTGGGTACCGCCTTCGTATTTAAAGAGGGAATACGCGCCGTCGCCCTTGATCGCGAAGGTCACCTCCTTGAAGCCACCGACCTCAGACGGCGACTGGGAGAGGACCTCGGTCTGGAAGCCGTTCTGCTCGGCGTATGTGCGGAGCATCTTGAACAGGTCGCCGGCGAACAGAGCCGCCTCGTCCCCCCCGGTCCCGGCGCGGATCTCGACGATCACGTTCTTCTCGTCGTTGGGGTCCGGCTCGACCGAAGCGATGCGGATCTCCTCGCTCAGCTCCTCGAGCTGAGCCGGAGCATCGGCGACGAGCTTCTTCAGCTCCGGGTCGTCGCCGTCCTCGGCGAGCAGCTCCTGGGCCCCCTCGAGGTCGTCCTTGAGCGTGCGGTAGCGCTGCGCCAGCTCGTGCAGCGGCTTCAGCCGGTTGAACTCCCGCCCGACCTCGGCCGCGCGGGCCCGGTCTGCGTGAAGCTCGGGGTCGCCCATCTGCTGCTCGACCTCGGCATAACGCGCTTCGATCTGTTCGACCAGTTCATCGATCACCGACCCATTCTGCCGCTTCGGCCGATATGGGCCACCCCGAGGAGAACCCTGGACCGCCGCCCCCGGACGCGAAGCGGAGGAGGCGGCGGTTAATGTCGGCGGCGGTTAATGCCGGCGGTGGTTAATACAGGCGGCGGTTAATGCCGGCGGCGGTTGAAGTTGGGGTCGAGGGCCGTCGCCGTGCGGCCCTCGACCGAGGACGGGCTCCGCGGGGGGTTGCGCTGGGCTCGTCGCTCATGGGGTCATGCTCCACCCGCAACTTCAATCCCCGGTTACGGGCGTCTAAGAATTCCGTTCAGGTTGTGTCGTACCAGCGGCAAGTCGGCGCGGATTTCCGCACCGGCCCCAGGCGCCGAGACCACCGCGAACTCGCCGCCGAGCAGGGTCACCCTCTCCCGCATGCCGGTCATCCCGTATCCCGTGCCGGTGACGGTCGGCTCGAAGCCGACGCCCTCGTCGCGGACGCGGACATGGACTCTCCCGTTCGAGGCCACGACCGACAATTCCGCCCGGTCGACATGGGCGTGCTTGGTGACGTTACGCAGGCCTTCTTGAGCGAGGCGGTAGATCGCCGTCTGTAGCTCGTCCCCCAGGTTCTGAGGCTGGGGCAGTTCTACATCGCAATCCACCGCGAGGGCATCGGCCGTGTCGCAGCGCTCAACCAGAGCGGCGAGAGCCGAATCGAGCCCAATCTCGTCGAGCCCGGCGGGGCGCAGCTCGGTGATCATCCCGCGCAGCGTCTCGATCTGGGTTGAGACCTGATCGACGGCGCCCAGCGCCGCCGCGTGTACCTGCTCGGCATCGCCGGTACGCATCGCGCCGGTGAGGGCGAGGTGGACTCCCGCCAGGCTTTGGAGTGTCTCGTCGTGCAGCTCGCGCGCCCAGTGGGCCCGTTCGCGCTCCGATGCCTTGATCGTGTCCAGGAGCCGGTGCTCGGCGACGGACTTGGCGGTCGCGACCGCGGTCGCGGCGCTGGCTCCAAACGCCTCGAGCAACCGTTTGTCCTCCTCACTGAAGGTCGTGCCGTCATGAAGGCGCTCGACCGCGACGAGGGAGCCGAGGTGCTCCCGCTTGAACACCAGCGGCACGATCAGCGCCGAGGCGCTCGAGTGCAGGCCGAATACCTCCCAGAGAACGTCCGCGGTGCGCTTGACCCGGCGGTTGCGAAGCGACTCGTCGACGTCGCCGGCCATTGCCGAGATCACCAGCTCGTCCCCCTGAGTCAGCAGGACCATCAGTGCGCGCGCTTCGATCAGGCTTCGCCCGCGCTCGACAATCGTCTCGAGCACCTTGTCGATGTCGGTCTCGGCGCCGACAGCAACGGCGATGTCGGTCGCAGCCCGCAGGCGCCCCACCGCAGCGAGAAGGTTCTTTTGTGCCTGATGGCGCTCGCTGATGTCGCGAATCGCCGCCAGCGCCAGCGTCGATCCCTCGTAGTCCATCGCCGACAGCGAGATCTCACAGGGAAACTCGCGGCCGTCTGCCGTCCGTGCGCGTAGATCAAGACCGGCGCCCATCGGTCGGGCCTGAGGGTGCTCGAAATAGCGGGTTCGCTTCGCCTCATGGTTGGCGCGGAACGCATCTGGCACCAGGACCTCCACCCGTTGGCCGAGCAGTTCGTCGCGCCGGTAACCGAAGATGTCCACGGCGTGGGAGTTGGCGAGGACGATCACGCCGCTCTGATCCACGCCGAGCATCGCGTCTGGCGCGAAATCGAGGATCTCGCCTGGACCAACTTCTGCGACCCCATTCCCCCGGGTCAATTGAATCTCCGATCCACTGGACAACCAGGGCGTAGCCGAATAGCTACCCCCGGAATACCTAAAAACCAAAGTACTCGCCAGCGGGGCCCATTACAAATACGTAGCGTAGTTTGCCGCACCCGCCGAGCGGCAATCTCGCTGCAAATTAAGCACTTATTTCGGAGGCGCCCCCACTCCGGGAGACCGATCCATGGGTCGTGAAGCGAATCATTCTCCTGGCGTCAGCGGCTCTCCTCGTCGCGACGTCTCTGCACACAGCGGCCCCCGCCCACGCGGCGGACTGCGCCGACGCGGATCTGATGCCCAACCAGATCACGGTCCCCCAATTCAACGCGGCGACGCTCTGCCTCCTCAACGAGGACCGCGCCTCGCAGGGGCTGGCGCCACTGACCGAGAGCGCTCAGCTCGACTCCTCGGCGCTGGTCCACTCGGAGGAGATGCGCCGGGTCGGATTCTTCGCCCACGAGTCGCCCGACGGCTCGCCGTTCCAGAACCGGATCATCAACACGGGCTATCTGGCCGGGACCTCGAGCTGGTCAGTCGGCGAGAACATCGCCTGGGGCAGCTGGAATCTGGGCACGCCGCGGGCGATCAACACCGCCTGGATGAACAGCCCCCACCACCGCGACAACATCCTCGACCCCGGCTATCGCGAGATCGGCGTCGGATCGGCGCCCGGCACCCCCACGGATCCCAATAACGCCGGCGCGATGATCGTCACCCACGACTTCGGGCTGGCCGTCCGCGGCCTCTCCCACCCGGCCAAGAAGGCGAAGAAAAAGGCGAGGGCCAAGAAGCGCCTCAAGCGAAATAAGCGGATCCACTCGCGATAGCGGAGAACGGCGTATCGTTGGTTGATCGTTGGGGGCTTGGAGGTTGACAGTGGTCGAGGAAGCTGAAAACGCAGCTCAAGGGCAAAGCGGCGGTATCTCGATAGTCCTCGTCGATGACCACGCCGTCGTCCGCGGCGCGTTGCGCGTCCTGCTCGACGGAGAAGACGACTTCGACGTGGTCGCCGAGGCGGGCGACGCGGAGGCGGGCCTGCGCTCCGTCGGCGGTCACAAGCCCGACGTGCTCGTGCTCGACCTCAACCTTCCCGGGATCTCTGGGCTCGCCGCGATCCCGATGATCAAAGAGCGATCCCCCAAGACCGGGATCGTGGTGCTGACGATGCGCGACGAGCTCGCCTTCGTTCGCGAGGCCCTCCAGGCCGGCGTCCAGGGATACATCCTCAAGGAGGCGGCCCAAGAAGACCTGGTCCAGGCCGTTCGCCTCGCCGCTGCAGGCCGTCGCTACGTGCAGCCGGCGTTGGGGGCCCGCATGGCCTCAGAGCCGCAGGCGGGCATGCTCGACGGTCTCTCAAAGCGCGAAACCGAGGTTTTACGGCTTATCGCTCTCGGCTTCACCAACCAGGAGATCGGCGACCAGCTCCACCTCAGCATCCGCACGATCGAGTCCCACCGAGCCAACATCCAGTCGAAGCTCGACCTGACGGCGCGGTCAGATCTCGTCCGCTACGCGATCGACCACCACCTGTTCGAGACCGGGCCCTAGCGGGCGACCGGCAGCGGCAGCTTCGCGTGAATCTCGGTCCCGGCGCCGGACGCGGCGACCACCTCGAACGTTCCGCCGAGCATCGTCACCCGCTCCTGCATCCCGACCAGGCCGAAGCCCCTGCCGACGATGCTCGTCTCGAAGCCGACGCCGTCGTCATGTATGCGGAGGTGGACGTGGCAATCCGCTATGGACACCTTCAGCTCAGCCCGGTCGACGCGAGAATGCTTCGACACGTTTTGCAGCCCTTCTTGGGCAAGGCGGTAGATAGCCGTCTCCAACTCATCGCCGAGCGCCACCGAGGCATCGATCTCGAAGTCGGTCATGACGGTCAGGCCTTCTGCCTGGGCGGATCGCTCCACAAGCGCCATCAGCGCCGCCTCCAGCCCGATCTCGCTGAGCGCGGCGGGGCGCAGCTCGGTTATCAGCCCCCGCAGCGTCTCGATCTGGGAGGAGACTCCCTCGATCGTGTGATTGGCGGCGTCTCGCACGTCGTCATCGGACCCGGATTGCATCGCCGTTTTCAGCGTGACCAGGACGCCCGCCAGCCCCTGCAACGTCTCGTCGTGGAGCTCGCGAGCCCAGTGGCTGCGCTCGCGCTCCGATGCGCGGATCGAATCGCGCAGCCGCTCGGCCGCCACCGACTTCGCGGTTGCCACCGCGGTCGCCGCGCTGGCGCCAAACGCCTGCAGGAGGCGTTCGTCCTCCGTGCCAAACCCGGGCCCGTCCTTCACCCGGTCGACAGCGAGCAGCGTGCCGAGCTGGGTGCCCCTGAATGCCAGCGGAACGATCAGCGCGGAAGCACTTGACGGGAGTCGGAAAATCTCCCAGAGGATGTCGTCGGTCTGTTTCACCCGCTGTCCCTTCATAGCCTCGTCCACATCCCCCGCCATCGCGGAGATGACCAGCTCTTCGCCCTGCGTCAAGAGAAGCATCAGCGCCCGTGCCTCAACCAGGGTGCGGGCCCGCTCGACGATAGTCTCGAGGACCCGATCGAGGTCGGTCTCGGCGCCGACGGCGACCGCGATCTCGGTCGCGGCGCGCACCCGGCCGAGCGCGAGTTGCAGCTGCTCCTCGACCTGCCTCCGGTCGGTGACGTCGCGGATCGCCGCCAGCGACAGCCTCGCGCCTTTCCAATCCATCAACGACAGCGAGATCTCACAGGGGAATTCGGTGCCGTCCGCCGCCCGGCCTTCCAGCTCGAGCCCCGATGCGATCGGCCAGGCTTGCGAATTCTCGAGATTCGCGGTTCGCCTCGCCTCCTCGGTGCGAGCCGAGTCGGGAAGGATCAGCTCGATCGACTGCCCGACCAGCTCCTCGCGCAGGTAGCCGAACAGGCTCACCGCCAACGTGTTGGCCAAGACGATGATGCCGTCGTCATCGACGCCCACGGTGGCATCCGTGGCGGAGTCGAGGATTTCGCTGCGCCCATCGCCGGCGACGCTTGCGGTGTGAGTCACTGCCCTGAGCCTTTGATTGGACTCCGTAGGGGCCGGAGCGACTCTGACCCTAAAGAGAATTACCTACTACTTGACGACGGTACTCGCCGGTCCAGGCGAATTCAATGCGGGTTTTGCCGCCATCAGTAGTTTCCACGCAGCCGAGTCCCACACCTCACAAATGACCCCACGATTCTGCAAAGGCACGGATAATCGGCGAATGGTCACACCCGATACCGAAAAGCGCGTACCTTGGAATGGAGCGTCGCGAATAAGGGGTACGGATTGGAGGCCGCAGCTGCCCGACGAAGCGAAAAACGAAGTCGCCGGCCGACGTGAGAGCGCCACGATCTCGATCGTCCTCGTCGATGACCACGAGGTCATCCGCAGCGCCCTTCGCGTCCTGCTCGACGCGGAGCCCGAATTCGAGGTCGTCGCCGAAGGCGGCGACGCCGAGACGGGGTTGCGCCACGTCGGCGGCCACAAGCCCGACGTCCTGATTCTCGATCTCAACCTCCCCGGGATCTCAGGGCTGGAGGCGATTCCCTCGATCCTCGAGCGCTCGCCGAAGACCAAGATCGTCGTCCTGACGATGGGCGACAAGCTCGCCTCCGTACGCGAAGCCCTACAGGCCGGCGTCCACGGCTACATCCTCAAGGAGGCGGCTCAAGAGGACCTGGTTCAGGCCGTCCGCCTCGCCTCACAGGGACGCCGCTATGTACAGCCGACGCTGGGCGCGCGGATGGCGGCCGAGCCGGAGTCGAGCCCCGGCGATCTCTCCGGGCGCGAGACCGAGGTCCTGCAGCTGATCGCGCTCGGCCATACCAACCAGGAGATCAGCGATCAGCTCCACCTCAGCGTCCGCACGATCGAGTCCAACAGAGCAAACATCCACTCGAAGCTCGGCCTGAGCCACCGGTCCGAGCTCGTTCGCTATGCGATCGAGAACAACCTGATCAACCTCGAAGGGGAGACGAGCTAGGCGACGATCTCGATCGGCTGCCCCTTGCGGGCTTCCTCGGGATCCTCGACCGCAAGCACCGCCTCGAGGGCGGCGATTGCGACCTCGAGCTCCTCTTCGTCGGGCTCGCGCGTCGTCAGGTTCTGCAGCATCAGCCCCGGCCACATGATCGCCCGTACCCAGCGCTTGCGGCGGTTCTTGCCCGCCCACTTGATCACCTCGTAGGAGAGGCCCGCGATCAGCGGAATGCCGAGGATCCGCGAAGCCAGCAGCCAGTACCAGGCCGGCAGCCCGATCGGGGCGAAGACGAAGATCGCCAGGACCATGACGATCAGCAGGAAGCTCGTGCCGCAGCGCGGGTGCAGGCGCGAGTAGAGCTTGGCTCGCGCGGGGACGAGCTCGTCGCCGGCTTCGAAGGTCGAGATCGTCTTGTGCTCGGCGCCGTGGTACTCGAAGACGCGGCGCAGGTCGCGGAGCCTGCTGATGAGCACGATGTAGCCGATGAAGATCGTCGTGCGCAAGACGCCCTCGACCAGCCAGAAGAGAATCGACGAGCCGAGCTGGTCCTTGATCAGGCTCGTGACCCCGACCGGGATCACGAAGAAGAGGCCGACGGCGAGCGCCATCGAGAAGGCGATCGTCAGGCCCCAGGTGAAGCCGCCGATCTCCTGCTCCTCCCCCTTCTCGTCGTCTTCGAGCTGTGCGTTGGCAGAGATCGCAAGCGCCCTGAAGCCAATCTTGAGCGACTCGCCGAGCGCGACGACGCCGCGAATCACGGGCCAGCGCAGGACCCGATGGCGCTTGGCCCAGGAGACGAGCGGCTCGGAGGTGACCTCGATCTCGCCGGCGGGGTTGCGGCAGGCAACGGCCCAGGTCGACACGCCGCGCATCATCACGCCCTCCAGCACCGCCTGGCCGCCCACTGGCGCGTCGTACTTCGCAACGAGCGCGCCGTCGGGCATTCGCTCCGCGGCGTCGGGCGCGGAGCCCCCCGCGCCGTTCGAGCGGGCGCCCGCCCCGCCATTGGAGCTCAAAGGTCTAGTTGCCCTTGTCGCGCTTGGCGGCGCGGCGGCGGAAGCGCTCCACCCGGCCGCCGGTGTCGACCAGCTTCTGCTTGCCCGTGTAGAACGGGTGGCAGTTGGAACAGATCTCGACGTGGAGATCGGATTCGGTCGAGCGCGTATAGAACTCGTTGCCGCACGAGCAGTGCACGTGGGCGAGGACGTAGTCGGGGTGAATTTCGGTCTTCATCGTCCATCGATTCTAGCGACGCGGTCAACCCGCCCCGATTGCGGGGTCGCCTGCCCGGAGATCGGCGTGCGCGGTCAGCGCCCGCGCGCCTCGAGCCCGTCGAGCATCCGCGATAGGGCTTCGGTCATCTCGGCCAGAGCGCCTCGCTGATCCTCGGCCCGCGCGACGAACATCGCCGCTTCGTCCAAGGCGCCCATCAGCAGGTGGGCGAGCGGCTCGGGTGCTTGCGACGGGATCTGGCCCGCCTCGATCGCCGCGGTGATCACCGCCGTGATCACCCCCAGGCCGTATTCGGCGGCGATCTCGCGCCAGCGTTCCCAGCCCAGCACGGCGGGGCCATCGAGCAGGACGATCCTTTGCACGTCCGGCTCGAGCGACGCCTCGAGGAACAGTGAGGCCCCGGCCCGCATCTCACCGAGCGGGTCCCCGGCGCGGCCGGCGTCGGCGACGACGCGCGCGGTGAGGTCGGCCTCGACCGCCTCGTAGACGGCCTCGAACAAGTCGCGCTTGCCGCCGGGGAACTGGTGGTAGAGGGCGCCGCGGGTGACGCCGGCGGCGCGGACGATCTCCTCGGTGCCGACACCGGCGTAGCCGCGCTTGCCGAACAGCGGCCGCGCGGCCGTGACCAGGGCGGCGCTGGTCGCCTCCGAGCGCTCGGCCTGCGTCCGCCGCTTCGCGGCCGTTGTCTTCTTGCGTGCCACCTCGAGCTCCTCCTTCAATACATCCGTACAGAATGTATGTTATAACGTACCGCTTGTATGCTACTGCCACGACCGGAGAGGAACTGCCAGTGACGAACCAAGCGACCGCTGCGACCACGACCGAGGAGCTCGCCGAGCGCTATGGCGAGGCCTGGAACAGCCAGGACCTCGAGGCGATCATGGAGCTGCACGCCGACGACTGCGTCTTCTGCGCCCACGCGGCCGGCTCCCCCGCCGCCGAGGGCAAGGACGCCGTCCGCGAAGCGTTCGCGGCCTACCTGGCCCAACTGCCCGACATCAACTTCGCCACCCGCTCGCTGCGCTGCGGCGATGACTACTGGGTGCTCGAGTCGACGATGACCGGCACGGTTGCCCAGCCCCTCGAAGTCGACGACGAGTCGGTCGGCGCCCTGGGCGCCAAGGTCGAAGTCGACTGCATCGACGTGATCGAGGTCCGCGACGGGCTCATCGCCAGTAAGGACACCTACCTCGACTCGCTGACGATGCAGCAGCAGCTGGAGGCGTCCTGATGGAGAGCGCGACGGCGGCAGGGTCCGCCGCCGAGCGCGACGCCGCCGCCTGGGTCGAGGTCTTCACCGCGGGCTGGCGCGACCCCGTCGACGCCGACACCTTCTGCGACCACTTCGAGCCCTGGTTCCAGCCCGACGTGAAGATGGTCCAGCCGAACGTCGCTCCGACCGTCGGCATTGAGGCGTTCCGCGAGGAGTTCGCACGACCGCTGTTCGACCTCGCCCCCGACCTGCACGGCATCGTCGAGGGCTGGTCTTCGGCCGGCGACACCGTCTACATCGAGCTGCGGCTCGAGGGCACCGTCGGCCGCCGCGAGTTCGTCATCCACACCTGCGACCGGATCAAGCTCCGCGATGGCAAGGCCGGCGAGCGGTTCGCCTACCTCGACCCCACCCCGCTGATCACGGCCGTCATGCGCAGCCCGCGTGTCTGGCCCAAGTTCATCCGCATCCAACTCAGAAGCCGCCGGCGCGGCAAGCAAGGAGGCAGGTCATGACCGAGGCAAACAAAGAGGCCCAAATTCCCCAGGGCACGGTTCGCTATCGCGAGCTCGGCCCCGCCGGTGGCGAGCCGATCGTCTTCGTCCACGGGCTGCTCGTCAACGGCCGTCTCTGGGAGCGCGTTGCTCCACTTCTCGCCGAGAACGGCATCCGCTGCTTCCTCCCCGATTGGCCGATGGGCTCACACCTGGTCCCGATGAACGAGGACGCCGACCTCGGCGGCTACGGCCAGGCGCGTAACGTCGCCGACTTCATCGGCGGGGTCGGCCTCGAGCAGGCGACCCTGGTCGGCAACGACTCCGGCGGCGCGATCAGCCAGATTGTCGCGACCGAGCACCCTGAGGTCGTCTCGCGGCTGATCCTCACCAACTGCGACAGCTTCGACAAGTTCCCGCCGGCGATGTTCGGCTATCTCAAGCCGGTGTCACGGATCCCCGGGGGCATCGCCGTCCTCGCCCAGTCGATGCGGATTCCCGCCAGCCGCCGCCTGCCGATCTCGTTCGGCTCGCTGAGCAAGAAGCGACTCGACGGCGAGCTGCTGGCCGAGTGGGTCCGGCCGCTGATCTCCGACGGCGCGATCCGCCGCGACGCGGGCAAGTTCATCCGCGGCATCCACCCAGACCAGACCCGCAAGGCGGCGAAGAAGCTCGCGGACTTCAAAGGCCCGGCGCTGTTCCCGTGGGCGAGCGAGGACCGCTTCTTCAAGCTCGCCGACGCCGAACGCCTCGCCGAGATCATCCCCGACGCCCGGGTCGTGCCGATCGAGGACGCCAAAACCTTCGTCTCACTCGATCAGCCCGAGCGCGTCGCCGAGGCGATCGCGTCGTTCGTCGCCGAGAAGAAGCCGGCTGCGGTCGGCTAGGTCTCCTGGTAGAGCGGCCCGTCGCCGCCCTCGGGGATCGTCAGGCGGCCGCCCTTGGCCGTGATCGCGCCGCACTGGACGCAGTTGCTGGCGGTGACGTGGACGTCGACTTCTCGACTTTCCGACTGCAATTGGTCCTCGGGGATCTCGTAGACCTGGGCCGGACACATCGAGACCCAGGTCTGGGCAACCTCACGCGGCACGTGGGTCTGAACCCGGATGTGGTTCGGGGCGTCGTCGCGGGTCGCGTTGCCCGAGAGGAAGACCGAGGAGAGCTTGTCGAAGATGTACTTGCCGTCGGGCTCCGGGTAGTTCTTGGCGGCGCCCCCGATCTCGACCGGCACGTCGGTGTCTGGCTCGACCTTCTTGTGGCCGGGCGGCAGGGCCCCGCGGGAAAGGAGCCAGGCGTTGGCGATGGCGCCGAATGCCACAAAACCCTTGTCGCCGTACTGGCGCACGTTCCGCGAGCGGTAGATGTCCTTCTCGATCTCCGAGTTGTGGACCTTCTCGTCGTAGGCCTCGAAGTTGACCGACTCCGGGTCCTTCTTCAGGGCCTCGACGATTGTCTCGGCCGCGTACATGCCGGCGTGCATCGCGTAATGGAGGCCCTTGAGGTAGGGGATGTTGACCATCGAGACGTTGTCCCCGGCCATCACCATGCCGGGCACAGCGAGGCGCTTCGGCATCGTCCAGTAGCCGCCCGAGGGAATCGTCTTCGCTCCCCAGCCGACCCGCTCGCCGCCGTCGAGCAGCTTGCGGATGAAGGGATGAGTCTTCAGTTCCTGCAGCACGTCATGACAGGAGAACTCGGCGTCGGTGGTGTCGAGCCCGGCGACCATGCCGATGCAGAGCTTGTCCTCGCCCATCGGGTAGATGAAGCTGCCGCCGAACTCGTTGTACTTGGGACGGCCCCGGAGCGGCCAATTCATCGTGTGGATGACTCGGTCGAGCGGCTCGGGAACCTTCCAGATCTCCTTGACGCCGATCTCCCATCGCATCGGGTCGCCGGCAAGGTCGAAGTGGTCGACAGCGCACTGGGTCAGGTGGCTCACAGTGCCCTCCGCCAGGACGGTGGCCTTGGCCATCAGGTCGGACCCGGGCTCGAAGTTGCCGAGCTCCTCGCCGTCGCGGCCACGGCCCTTGTCCCCGGAGCGGATGCCGCGGACGATCCGGTCCTCGATGAGCAGCTTGTCGGCGACAGTCTCGGTGAGGATGTAGGCGCCCGCCTCCTCCGCCTTCTCGGCGAGGAAGCGCGACAGCTTCGAGACCGAGGTGACGTAGTTGCCGTGGTTGCGGAAGTTGGGCGGCACGGGCTTGAGGGGGATCGCCAGCTTCTTGGTCAAGAGATAGACGGCGTCCTTCTCGACCTTCTGGTAGACCGGCCAATCGCTGGGATCGAGATCGGGGAACAGCTTCTCCATCGCCGACGGCACCATGTTGGCCCCCGAGACATTGTGCGCCCCGCAGGCCTTGCCCTTCTCGATCACCGCGACCGGGATCTCGCCGAGCTTCTCGGTCAACTCAGGCTCGTTCTCGAGCAGCTGCAGGACGCGGTTGGCGCAGGCGAGCCCCGCGGGCCCGCCGCCGACGATGACGACGCCGGCCTCGAGGCGCTCCTCCGGAGCGTCGGTCGGCGGCCCGACGTAATCGCCGGGATTGAACTCCGGCGGGAACTCCGCCGGCTTTACCGCCATCGGCTGATCAGCCGCCCTTCTTGGCCTTGATCGCCTCGGTCAGCTTGGGGACGATCTTGTGCAGGTCCCCGACCACGCCGAGATCGGCGAACTCGAAGATCGGAGCGTTCTGGTCCTTGTTGATCGCCAGGATGTTCTCCGATGCCTGCATGCCGACCTTGTGCTGGATCGCGCCCGAGATGCCGACCGCGAGGTAGAGCTTCGGCGCGACCGTCTTGCCGGTCTGGCCGATCTGCGCCGCATAGGGGTACCAGCCGGCGTCGACGACCGCGCGGGTCGCGGCCACGGCGCCGCCCATCGACTCGGCCAGCTCTTCGGCAACCTTGAAGTTGGCTGCCTCGCCGAGGCCGCGTCCGCCGCCAACGAGGACGTCGGCGTCTTCGATGTTGACGTCCTCGCCGCGCTGCTCGCCGCGCTGGACCATCGTCGCCTTGGTCGACCAATCCGAGAGCTCGACCGTGATGTCCTCGATCTCGGCAGCGCCGTCGCCCTCGACCGTGTCGAACGCGTTCAAACGGCCGATGATGATTCCGGGCTCGTCGACGTAACCGACGTCGGCGATCTGCGAGTCCTGGAGGATCGGCCGCTCGGCGATCAGCTTGCCGCCGTCGACCTTGACCGCGGTCACCTCCATCGTCACGCCGGCGTTGAGGCGCGCGGTCAGGCCGGCGCCGATCTCGAAGCCGAGCAGGCCGCCGCCGAACAGCGCGTAGGAGATGTCGTTGTCGGTCATGACCTTGGCCATGACGTCGACGATCGGCTGCGCCAAGCCCTCGGGGGCGTCCTTGGCGCGGTAGACCTTCTTGGCGCCAAACTTGCCGAGCTCGGCGACCTTGTCGTCGGCGACGTCGCCGACCACGACGACTGAGGCCTCGGTGCCGATCTCGCCGGCGAGCTTGGCCGCCTCGGAGATCGCTCCCTTGGAGTTGTTGTTGAAGTTGCCCTCATCGTCATGCAGGGCGTAGACAAGGATGCCCGCCATCTAGATCAACTTCCTTTCGTCGAGCCAGGCGACGATCTTTTCGACCGTCTCGTTGGTGTCTTCGTCCTCGATGATCTCTCCCGCTTCCTTTGCCGGCGGCGGGTTGAGCGAGATCACCGTGGTCCGCGATCCGGTCTCGCCGACGCGGTCGGCCTCGATGTCGACGTCGCCGATCGCGTGCGTGTCGAGCGGCTTCTTCTTGGCGCCCATGATCGCCTTGAGCGACGGGTAGCGCGGCTCGTTGATCGCGTCGCCGACCGAGATCACGGCCGGCATCTCGACGTCGACGGTGTCGTAGCCGTATTCGGCCTGGCGCTCGCAGCGCAGCTTGCCGTCCTCGACCGAGATCTTGATCACCTGGGTCAGCGAGGGCATCTTCAGGTGGTCTGCGACGACGGCGCCGATCGTGTAGCACTCGCCGTCGTCCGACTGCTGGCCGAGCAGCACGAGGTCGGGAGCCTCCTTCTCGAGCAGCTTGGCGAGGGCGTAGCCGGTGGCCGCGACGTCGGAGCCCGCGAGGGCGTCGTCGGTGAGGTGGGCCGAGCGGTCGGCGCCGAGGGCGACGGCCTTATGTAGGGCGCGCACGGCGTTCTCGGGGCCCATGGTCACGGCGACGATCTCCTCGACCGGCACCTTGCCTTCCTCCTTGATCTGCATCGCGGCTTCAATCGCGTGCGTATCGAACGGGTTCAAGTTCTCTTCGCCCGAGCGATCCAGGCGCTTGGTGTCCGGGTCGATCCGCTTGTTGACTGCGGCGTCCGGGACCTGTTTGACGAGACATGCGATCTTCAAGTGAGAATCCTCCTTGGGGAGTGCTGAGAGGGCATACCGCGAATCGAGGGGGGCGAATCGCGCCGCGCGATATTAGCGGGCGCGGGCGCTGGCTGACTGACCAGTCAATCAGTCCTCGTACCGACCGCGCCGCGGACGAAATCGACGATCTCGTCCGTGGACGAGCCAGGCGTGAAGACCTCGGCGACTCCGAGCTTCTTCAGCTCGGGGACATCGTCGGCCGGGATCGTCCCCCCCACCGTTATCACGACGTCGTCGACGCCCTGGTCGTGGAGCAGCTCGACCACCCGGGGGACGAGCGTCATGTGGGCGCCGGAGAGGATCGAAAGGCCGATCGCGTCAGCGTCCTCCTGGATCACGGTCTCGGCGATCTGCTCGGGGGTCTGATGCAGGCCCGTGTAAATCACCTCCATGCCGGCGTCGCGCAGCGCCCGGGCGATGATCTTGGCGCCGCGGTCGTGTCCGTCGAGACCGGGTTTGGCCACGACGACTCGAATCTTCTTCTTGGTGTCGGTGGCGGGGCTCATGCGGGGGCGGGAGGTTATCGCCTGTAAGCAGGGGGTATGCCCCGCTAAGCCTTTCCGCCCGACATGCCGAACATACTCATGGAGGCCAATCGATCCCGTATGAAAGGGCTTCACATGTACGACGTGGTCTATCTCGATCGGACCCAAAGGCAAACCCTGGTCGCCGCTGGGCTGGCCCGCGAAGCCGCCCGCGACCTCGCCTGCGAAGAGGCCAAGCGCCGCAACATCGGCCGCATGTTCCTCGCCGGCTCGCAGCAGACGCCGACGGGGGAGCTCGTCCTGATCGTCGAGTCCGCCGCACGGGCCGCTTGAACCAATCCCGTCGCCGGCCCCGCGCGTAATACGGGCCATGAAAAACAAAAGCTTCCTCTCACTCGCGCTTCTGCCCGTTCTGATCGTCGGACTCGCCGCCTGCGGCAGCTCCTCCTCCAGCAAGACGACCAGTTCGAGCGCGGCGACCTCCACTTCTGCTTCGCAACCGTTCACGACCAAGAACGTGCCCAACATCGGCCAGATCCTCGTCGACGCGAGCGGCAACGCCCTCTACACCAATGACCAGGACACGACCGGCGACATCAAGTGCACCGGCCCGTGCGCGGCGATCTGGGTACCGCTGGTGCAGAACGGCAAGCCCGTCGGCCTCATGGGCAAGCCGCTCTACACCTTCGCCTCCGACACTCCCGGCAAGGTCATGGGCGACGGCGCCCGCGACAGCTTCGGCGGCGTGGACTTCATCTGGACCGTGGCGACCCCGAGCGGCCTCTCGCCGCAGGCGGGCAGCACCCCGGCCCCTGCGACGACTACGCCCAGCAGCCCCAGCACCACTACGGGCGGCTCGAGCTCCAGCTCGGGCGGCGGCTACGGCTACTAGACAGAGCTAGAAGACCGGAACCTCGGTGTAGGAGCCGAAGACCTCCTGGAGGGCGGTGATCATCTCGCCCTCGGAGACCCGGGCCCGCGCGGCTTCGATGAAGTAGGGCATCAGGTTCTCGTCGGTCGCCGCGGCGCGCTTCAACTCGGCCAGGGTTGATTCGACTGCGGCGGAGTCGCGACGGGTCTTGGTCGCCTTCAGGCGCCCGACCTGCTTCGCCTCGAGCGCCCGGTCGATCTTCAGCGTCGGGATCTCGACGTCGTCGTCGATCTGGAACTCGTTGACACCGACGACGATCCGCTGCTTGGAATCGACCTCGCGCTGGTATTTGAACGAGGCGTCGGCGATCTCGCGCTGGGGGAAGCTCTGCTTGACCGCCTCGACCATGCCACCGAGCTCGTCGATACGGGCGAAGTACTCGTAGGCCGACGTTTCCATTTCATCTGTTTGCGTCTCGACGAAGTAGGAGCCGCCGAGGGGGTCGATCGTGTTGGTGACCCCGGACTCGTGGGCGATCACCTGCTGGGTGCGAAGCGCAATCCGCACGGCCTCTTCGGTCGGCAGCGCCAGGGCCTCGTCGTAGGAGTTGGTGTGCAGCGACTGGGTTCCGCCGAGGACGCCGGCGAGCGCCTCGATCGCGGTGCGGACGATGTTGACCTGGGGCTGCTGCGCGGTAAGCGAGACGCCCGCGGTCTGGGTGTGGAAGCGCATCGTCAGCGAGCGCGGATCCTTGG
>JAWVFN010000241.1:0-10775 GCA_033855935.1 Solirubrobacterales bacterium
CTGCGCGTCCGTTACCTCGGCCGCAAGGCCGAGCTGACGACGATCCTGCGTGGCATCTCCGACCTGCCCTCCGACGAGCGCGGCCCGGTCGGCAAGGCCGGCAACGAGGCGAGGGTCGGCCTCGAGCGGCTGCTCGAGTCGCGGCTCGGCGAGCTCGATTCGGCCGAGGTCCTGGCTCAGCTCGGATCCGACCGGGTCGACGTCACCCTGCCCGGCGCCCCGGCGCGGCTGCCGGGCCACCTCCACCTGGTCACCCGCACCAGGCGGCTGATCGAGGACACGATGATCGGCCTCGGCTACCGGATCCTCACCGGGCCCGAGGTCGAGATCGACTACTACAACTTCACGGCGCTCAACCACCCGCCCGGCCACCCGGCGCGGATGGCGCAGGACACGCTCTATGTCGCGCCCGGCTCGCTGACCAAGGCCGCGCTGGAGTCGGCGCGGAAGGTCACCGGCGAGGGCACTCCCGACGACGAGCTGATCATGCTCCGCACCCACACCTCGCCGATGCAGATCCGCGCGATGGAGGCTCAGGGGCCGCCGATCTTCGTCGCCGTCCCCGGCAAGGCCTTCCGGCGCGACACGATCGACGCCACCCACCTGCCGATGTTCCACCAGATGGAGGGCCTGGCCGTCGGCGAGGGGATCACGCTCGCCGACCTCCAGGGCACGCTCGAGGCGATGCTCGCCGGGCTCTTCGGCGAAGGCGTCGAGGCCCGGATGCGGCCCCACTTCTTCCCCTTCACCGAGCCCAGCGTCGAGTTCGACGTCTCCTGCTACGTCTGCGGCGGCTCGGGCATCCTCGACGGCGAGCGCTGCCCGCTCTGCAAGGGGGTCGGCTGGATCGAGGTCGGCGGCGCCGGCATGGTCGATCCCAGCGTCCTCGGCTTCGTCGCCGAGAACGGCTACGACCCGGAGACTGTCCAGGGCTTCGCCTTCGGCTTCGGCATCGAGCGGATGGCGATGCTGCTCCACGGCCTGCCTGACTTGCGGCTCTTCGTCGAGAACGACCTCCGCGTCCTGGGGCAGTTCGCCTGATGGTGGGCCAGAGATGAGAGTGCCACTCCACTGGCTGCGTGCGTACTCCGACCCGGGCTGGGACGCGGAGCATCTGGCCGAGCGCCTGGCGATGACCGGGACCGAGGTCGAGCGCGTCACCGAGATCGGCGCCCCGGCCGGTGGCGGCTACGTCGTCGGCCGCGTCGACTCGGTCGAGGACCACCCCGACGCCGACAAGCTGCGCATCTGCGAGGTCGACGCCGGCGACGACAAGCTGCGGCGGATCGTCTGCGGCGCGCCCAACGTGGCGGCGGGTCAGCTCGTGCCGGTGGCGCTGCCCGGCGCCGTGCTGCCGGGCGGCCAGAAGCTGAAGAAGGCGAAGCTGCGGGGGGTCGAGTCCGACGGCATGATCCTCTCGGAGTCCGAGATGGAGCTCGGCGAGGAATCGGACGGAATTGCAGTCATTGATGGCGAAGCAGAACCCGGGACTCCGCTCTCGGAGATCTTCCCCGTCTCGGAGAACGTGCTCGAACTCGAGATCACTTCGAACCGTCCCGACTGCCTCGGCGTCTGGGGCGTCGCCCGCGAGGTGCACGCGATCAGCGACGCCGAACTTTCCCCGGCGCCGTGGGAGGACGACCCGAAGCCGACGGGCAAGGGCAAGGCCGAGGACCTCGCCTCGATCGAGGTCAAGGTCCCCGAGCTCTGCCCACGCTTTACGGCGCGGGTGTTCACGGATGTCGAGGTCGGGCCGTCGCCGCTCTGGCTCAAGGCCCGTCTGATCGCCGCGGGCCAGCGGCCGATCAACAACGTCGTCGACATCACCAACTACGCGATGCTCGCGATCGCCCAGCCGATGCACGCCTACGACCTCGACCAGGTCGCCGGCGCCAAGCTCGTGGTGGACACCGCCTCCAACGGCGACAAGCTCACAACCCTCGACGGAGTCGAGCGCAGCTTCGACTCTGACGCCGTCCTGATCTATGACGAATCCGGCCCGACCGGAATCGCCGGGATCATGGGCGGCGCCTCCTCGGAGGTCTCCGAGCAGACGAAGACCGTCCTGCTCGAGGTCGCCAACTGGGACGGGGTCAACATCCTGCGGACCTCGCGCAAGCTGGGACTGCGCTCGGAGGCCTCGGCGCGGTTCGAGAAGCAGCTCCACCCGGAGCTGGCTTTGCGCGGCCAGGCGCTGGCCTCGAAGCTGATGGTCGAGCTGACGGGGGCGAAGCTCGTGCCCGGCACGATCGACGTCGCCGGCGAGATCCCGCCGCTGCACCAGATCGAGCTGCGCGCCGCGCGGATCGAAGCCCTGCTGGGGATGCCCGTCTCGGCCGAGAAGGCGGCCGCCGATCTCGAGCGGCTCGGCTTCGCCGTCAAGCGCAAGGGCGACCTCCTCACGGTCACGGTGCCGCCCGAGCGCCACTACGACGTCTCGCGCGAAGCCGATCTGATCGAGGAGGTCGGGCGCGTCAACGACCTCGACAAGAACCTGCCGAGCACCCTCCCGTCGACCGGCGGCCACGCCGGCGGGCTGGATCGCGCCCAGCGTCTGCTGCGCCGTGCCGAGGACGAGCTGCGCGATGCCGGCCTGTACGAGATCGTCACCTGGAGCTTCAACGCCCCCGACCTCGCCGAACGTCTCCGGCTCGGGGCGCAGGACCCGCGGCGCGCGGGTATCGAGATCTCGAATCCGCTCTCAGCTGAGCAGTCGGTGCTGCGGACGACGCTGCTCGGCGGCCTGCTCGACGCCGCGCGGCTCAACCTCTCGCGCGGCAACGAGAGCGTGCGGCTGTTCGAGTCCGGCCACGTCTATCTGCGCGACGGCGAGCGGGGGCCGGGCGCCCTCGGCGGTGAGTACCTGGGCAAGGTGCCCGCCCCCGCGGTCGAGCCGCACCGTCTGGCGGCCCTGCTGACCGGCCCGGCGCCGGCGTCGTGGCGCGAGTCGGATCCCGAGCCCGACTACTTCGTCGCCAAGGCCGTGGTCGAGGCGCTCGGCGCGTCGCTCGGGGTCCCGCTCGACTTCGAGCCGCCGGCAGATCCCCAGCCGTTCCTGCACCCGGGGAGATCCGCCGTCGTCAGCGTCGAGGGCGCCCCGATCGGCTGGCTCGGCGAGCTCCACCCGCTCGTCGCCCGGGGCTGGGACCTGACGCTTGCGAGTGCCTTCGAGCTCGACGCGGCGCCGCTGATCGCAGCATCGCCGGTCGGGGTCGAGACCTACGAGGACGTCACCACTTACCCGGCGGTCCTCCAGGACATCGCCGCCGTGGTTCCGGCCGATCTCTCGGCCGCCGACCTGCGGGCGTCGGTGCTCGAGGCCGGCGGCGAGCTGCTCCGCGACGCGCGCGTCTTCGACCGCTACGAGGGCGAGCAGGTCGGCGAGGGCAAGGTCAGCCTCGCGCTGCGCCTCGAGTTCCGCGCCGGCGACCGCACCCTCACCGACGCGGAGGTCGCCGAGCAGCGGGCGGCGATCGCCGCGGCGCTCGAGAAGATCGGCGGTGGCCTTCGTGAGTAAGCCAAGGGTCCTCGTCGCCGGCGCCTCCGGCTATGCCGGCGCGCTCGCCGCCCAGCTCGTCCACCATCACCCCGGCCTCGAGCTGGCCCGGGTCACCGGCCGCAGCGACGTCGGCACGCCGCTCTCCGAGCTCTATCCGGACTACGACGTGCCGCTCGCGCTCGAGGAGCTCGACCTGACCGAGCTCGAGGACATCGACGCGGCGATCGTCGGGTATCCGCACGGCGCCTCGGCGCCGGTCGTCGCCGCGATGCGAGGCCTGGGGATCCTCGTCGTCGACCTCTCTGCCGACTTCCGGCTCCACGACGTCCCGCTGTATGAGAAGTGGTACGGCCCGCACGGCGAGCCGGAGCTGCTCGCCGGCGCTGTCTACGGACTCACCGAGCTCAACCGGGCGGCCGTCAAGGAGGCCGAGCTCGTCGCCAACCCGGGCTGCTACCCGACCGCGACGGTGCTCGCGCTGGCGCCGCTGGCGGAGGCGGGGCTGATTGCCGACGTCGTCGTCGACGCCAAGTCGGGCGTCTCCGGCGCCGGCCGCGGCGCCGCCGAGGAGATGGCGGCGGTCAAGGAGGGCGATGACTCGATGGCCTACGGCGTTGCCGGCCACCGCCACTCGCCGGAGATCGTCCAGGAGCTGGCCGGACTCGGGGCCGACATGAACGGCGGCGGAGCGTTGACGTTTGTCCCGCACCTGCTGCCCTTCGATCAGGGCGAGCTGGTCAGTTGCTACGTGACGACCACCCGGCCGGTCGGCGAGGCCGAGCTCGCCGAGCTCTACGAGAAGCGCTACGGCGACGAGCCCTTCATCGAGATCAGCGACGCGCCGCCGGGCGTCGGCGCCGTGCGCGGCACCAACCTCTGCCGCATCCACGTCGCGGTCGACGAAGGCAGCGGCAGGGTGATGGTCTTCGCCGCGATCGACAACCTCTGGAAGGGCGCCGCCTCGCAGGCGATCCAGAACCTCAACCTGATGCTGGGGCTGCCCGAGGGGGAGGGGATCTCTTGACACCGGCCTATGTCACCGAGTCGTTCTTTCGCTCGCGCTGGGTCGACCCCCCCGAGGGCGTCACCCAGATCGACCCGGCCCAGCTAGCTCCCGGCTTCAGAGCCGGATCCGCGGCCTGCGGGTTGAAGGGCGGCGGCCAGACCGACGTCGGCCTCGTCGCCTGCGACGCCGACAAGGTCGCCTCGGCGCTGCTGCTGACCCGCAACGCGGCCGCCGCGGCGCCGGTGCGGGTCTGCCGCGACGAGGTCGAGGCGAGATCGGTCCGCGCCGCGGTCGTCAACTCAGGCAACGCCAACGCCGCGACCGGCGAGCAGGGCTACCGCGACGCCCTGGCGATGCGCGACGAGGCTGCCAAGGTGCTTGGAGTCAAGCCGGCTCACGTGGCGGTGGCCGAGACCGGCACGATTGGCGTGCCGCTCGACGTCGCCGCCGTCATCGACGGCGTCCGCACCGCCGCAGCGGCGCTCTCGGCCGACGCCGGCCTCGACTTCAACCGCGCGATCATGACCACCGACCGCGGGCCGAAGATCTGCACCGTGCAGGCCGGGGGGGTGACGTTGTCGGCCCAGGCAAAGGGGGCCGGGATGATGGAGCCGGGCTTCGCGACGATGCTCTGCTTCGTCCAGACCGACGCCGTCGTTCGCGGCCCGGCCAAGCGGCTGCGCGACGCGGTGGCGGGCTCGTTCGAGCGGATCACCGTCGACGGCCAGATGAGCACCAACGACACCGTGCTGATGCAGGCGACCGGCGCCTCGGGCAAGCCGCTGCCCGACGGGCTGCTGGAGGCTGTGCTGCTGCAGCTGGCGCTCGAGATCGTCGCCGACGGCGAGGGCGCGACGCGCGTCGGCCGCGCCGAGGTGACCGGGGCCGCGAGCGCGGCCGAGGCCGAGGCGGTCGCCCGCGCGATCGCCAACTCGCCGCTGGTCAAGACGGCGCTCTACGGGCGCGACTCGAACTGGGGCCGGATCGCTCAGGCGGCGGGGATGGCGCTCGCCGGCAAAAAGCTCGAGGAGCTGGGCCCCGACCGGATCTCGGCCCGCGAGCTGGCGTCCGATGACGAAGAAGCCGAGCTCAGCATCAACCTCGGGCGGGGAAAATCCCGCGCCCACGTCTTCTTCAGCGACCTGACCCCCGACTACGTGAAGCTGAACGCGGAGTACACGACATGACCTCAATGACCCCCGACCAACGACCCACCAACGAGAGCGTCGCCACCCTCCTCGAGGCGCTGCCCTATATCCGCGAGTTCCACGGGCGCACGGTCGTGATCAAGTACGGCGGCGCGGCGATGCGTGACCCGGCGCTGACCGAGGCGTTCGCGACCGACATCGTTCTGCTCAAGCACGTCGGCATCAACCCGGTGATCGTCCACGGCGGCGGGCCCGAGATCACCGAGTTCATGGAGCGGCTCGGGATGGAGGTCAAGTTCGTCGAGGGCCTGCGCGTTTCCGACGAGGAGACGGTCGAGGTCGCGAAGATGGTCCTGCTCGGCAAGGTCAATGCCGACATCCTCCTGCGGCTCCGGCGCCACGGCGCCGAGGCGGTCGGTCTCGGCGGCGAGGACGGCGGCCTGTTCGAGGTCAGGCCGGTCGCCAACGCCAAGGAGGTGGGCTTCGTCGGCGAGATCGAGCGGGTCAACGTCGAGGTGATCGACCACGTCGCCGAGGACTACGTGCCGGTGATCGCTTCGGTCGGCGCCGACCGCGACGGCCACTCCTACAACATCAACGCCGACGAGGCCGCCGGCAAGGTCGCCTCGGCGCTGCGCGCCTATAAGGCGATCTTCATCACCGACGTCGAGGGCTGGCTCGAGACGCCGGGCGATCCTGACTCGCGGATCTCGAGGGCGACGGTCGACGAGGTCTCCGCAGCGCTCGCGGGGATCGACGGCGGCATGCGCCCGAAGCTGGCCGGCTGCGTCGAGGCGATCAACGGCGGGGTCCAGTCCGCCCACATCGTCGACGGCCGCAAGCCGCACAGCCTCCTGCTCGAGCTCTTCACCGATGAGGGCATCGGCACCATGGTCACCAGCTGATGTCTGTCGAGGAATTGCGCCGGCTGGAGGCCGAGTGGGCGATGGCGACGTATAAGCGCGCCCCGGTCGAGTTCGTCCGCGGCGAGGGCGCGCGGCTCTGGGACGCGGACGGCAAGGAGTACCTCGACTTCCTCGCCGGGATCTCGGTCTGCTCGGTCGGTCACTGCCACCCGGCCGTGGTCGAGGCGGTCCGCGAGCAGGCCGGGACGCTGACCCACGTCTCCAACCTCTACTACTCCGAGCCCGGGCTGAGGCTGTCGGAGCGGCTCGGCCGGTCGAGCCTCGCCGGCCGGGTCTTCCTCTGCAACTCGGGCACCGAAGCCAACGAGGCGGCGATCAAGCTCGCCCGCAAGCACGCTCACGGGCGCGGCATCGAAGAGCCCGAGATCGTCGTCCTCGACGGTGCCTTCCACGGCCGGACGATGGGGTCGTTGTCGGCGACGCCGGGGATGTCGGCCAACGAGAGCTTCGCTCCTTATTTGGCTGGCTTCAAGGTCGTTCCCCGCGAGGACCCCGAGGCGCTCCGCGACGCGGTCGGCCCTTCGACCGCCGCCGTTATGCTCGAGCCGATCCAGGGCGAGACCGGGGTCAATGTCGTCCTCGAGGAGGTGATCCTCGCCGCCCGGGACGCGACGCGCGAGTCGGGGGCGCTGCTGATCTTCGACGAGATCCAGACCGGGATGGGGAGGACCGGGTCGCTCTGGGCCTACGAGCAGCTGCCGGCGCGGCCCGACGTGATGACGACGGCCAAGGCGCTCGGCGGCGGGCTGCCGGTGGGCGCCTGCGTCACCGCCCCCGAAACGGGCGACGTGCTCGAGCCCGGCGACCACGGCTCGACCTTCGCCGGCGGCCCCCTCGTCGCGTCTGCGGCCCTGGCCGCCTTCGACGTCCTCGACGACCGCGAGCTGCTGCGCAGCGTCCGAGAGCTCGGAGGGCGCCTTACCGACGGGGTCGAAGGGCTCGGCGACGTCGACCACGTCCGCGGCCGCGGCCTGATGCTCGGCATCGGACTCGTCGACGGCGTCGACGCCGCAGAGGTCCAGAGCCGCTTGCTCGACGACGGTCTGATCGTCAACGCCACAGACCCCCACACGCTGCGCCTGCTTCCGCCGCTGGTGATCGGCGAGGCGGAGATCGGCGAGGCTCTCGAGCGGCTCGGGAAGGCGCTGGGCTAGGCCTCGAACTCCTCGACCAGCGCCCGGTAGGTCTGCTCGAGGCCCCGTTCGAGCGGTACCTCGGCGCTCCAGCCGAGGGTCTCGGCGGCTCGGGTCGAATCGAGCCCGGAGCGCTCGAGCTCCCCCGCTCGCAGGGGCGCCAGGATCGGCTCGCTGTCGACGCCCGCGACCTCGCGCAGCCGCTCGAAGATCTCGCTGACCGGGACCTCACTGCCGGTGGCGATGTTGAAGACGCCGGCGACCCCCGCGGCGCGCAGCAGAGCGGCGGCGATGTCGCCGGCGTAGACGTAGTCGCGGGTCGCGTCGCCGTGGCCGAAGAGCGTCGCCGGCTCTCCGGCCCACAGCCGGTGGCTGAAGATCGCCACCACGCCGGCCTCGCCATGCGGGCTCTGCCGCGGCCCGTAGGCATTTCCGAGGCGGCAGACCGCGTGTGGGATGCCGTCCGCCACCGACCAGGTCCGCAGGTATGCCTCCGCCGCCCACTTCGAGGCTCCGTAGGGGGCGACGGGCTCGGGCGGGTAGGTCTCAGGCGTCGGGATCGGCGCCTCGTTGCCGTAGATGGCGCCGCCGGTCGAGCTGAAGACGACGGGGGTGCCGAGCGAGCGCGCGGCCTGGGCGACGTTCATCGTTCCCTTGACGTTGACGTCGAGGTCGCGCCAGGGGTCCGTGACCGAGACCGTCACCGAAGCCTGCGCCGCGAGATGGAAGATCGCGTCGGGGCGAACCGCCTCGGTGACCCTCTCCAGCGCCGGGAAGTCGACGATGTCGAGGATCTCGAGATCGGCTTCACTCGCGACCCGGTCCTCGCGGCCGGTCGAGAGGTCGTCGATCGCGACGACGCTCGCGCCCTCGGCGATCAGGCGGTCGACGAGGTGGGAGCCGATGAACCCCGCGCCTCCCGTAACGATGGCCTTCTGCACCTGCATGCGGTCCGCAGTCTCGCACGCCTGGGGGAACGAGCTGACCTGCATCCTCGGAGGCTAAGCTGGCGACGATGGACTCCCGCACGCGAATCGTGGTCGCCGCGATGGTCGCCGTCATCGTCGGCTTGATCGTCGGCCTGGTCATCGTCGGCAACAACAACAACGACTCCTCGACGGTGACGCTCCAGTCGCTGACGGACCAGACCTCGACGCCGGCGACCACCACCACGACCTCTACGCCGACGCCGACCGCCACGACGCCGACCCAGACGAACCAGGGCGGCTCAACCACTCCAAGCAACAACGGCGGAACCCAGGTTCCCGGCGGCGGCTCGGGCCTCTAGCTCCAGGTCAGGAAGCCCTTCTAGGGCGCTGCCCAGGCGCCGGTGCCGCCGACGGCGAAGGTGTCGATCCTCGTCAGCTTCGAGAAGACCGCGTAGCGCTGGGCGGCGCTGTAGACCGGGTGGCAGGCGGTCATCACGAGTTGGTCGTAGCCGACGGGCTTGATGATGCCCACGTCCGAGGGGTCGACGATCTCGTGTTTGGTCACCGTGTAGGTGAAGACGCCGTAGGGCATCTCGATGCGGATCTCGTCTCCGGCCTGGAGGTCGTTGATGTGACGGAACGGCGCCAGGTAGGTGGTCCGGTGGCCGGCGACGCCGACGGTCCCGGGCTGGCCCGGGAACGGCGTCTTCTCATAATGGCCCGGGCCCTTCTGCAAGCTCGATGTGTCGGTCCCCTGGATCAGGACGATGTCGAGGTTCATGCGGTCGATGTGCATCCGCCCGATCGCGTCGCCCTGGTGGACCCGGTGCGAGAAGAGCCCGGCGAGAATCGCGGCCTTCGCCGCATCGCCCTTGACGCCGGCGACCTGGGCGAGGTCGGCGGCGGTCGGGAACTCGCTCTCGAGGTTGGCGAGCTCGTCGGCCGCCTTGCTCTGCTGCAGCGAGCCGTAGGCCGCGGACATCGGCTCCTGCCAGACCAGGGTGGTCCCGGCGTCGGCGAGGACGACGAGACCGGCCGTGATCAGCGCGATCGAGAGGATGTGAGTGAAGCGGTGCACTTGGGCATTCTCGCGCAGCCATAATCCCGCGTCCTGCATCAATGACTACGAAGCGACCCCGATCATGACTGAACGCGCCCCGAGAATCGCCTCTTACCAGGCCGACCCCGAGTCGGTTGGGCGTGTGCTGCTGCTCTATTCGGGCGGTCTCGACACCAGCGTCATGCTCAAATGGATCCAGGAGGAGTACGGCGCCGAGATCGTCACCCTGACCGCGAACCTCGGCCAGCCGGGCGAGGACTGGGACGTCGTCACCGGCAAGGCCAAGGATCTGGGCGCGGTCGAGGCGGTGCTCGTCGACGCCCGCGACGAGTTCGCCGCCGAATACGTCCTGCCGGCGATCAAGGCCAACGCCCTCTACGGAGGGGGCTATCCGCTGTTCACGGCCCTCGGCCGGCCGCTCATCGGCAAGCTCGCGGTCGCGGCAGCGCGCGAGCACGATTGCGACACGATCGCCCACGGCTGCACCGGCAAGGGCAACGACCAGGTGCGGATCGAGGCGACCATCGCTGCCTTGGACCCCGAGCTCAAGATCATCGCCCCGGTCCGCGAGTGGGCTATGGGCAGGGAGGAGGAGATCGCCTACGCGCGCGAGCACGGGATTCCGGTCAAGGGCGGCACCGAGGCCGCCCCGTACTCGATCGACGACAACCTGTGGGGGCGCTCCTCGGAGGGCAAGGCGATCGAGGACCTCTCGGCGGCGCCGCCCGACGACGTCTTCCAGCTCGTGACGCCTCCCGAGCGCGCCGAGAAGAACGCGCAATTGGTCGTCCTGGGCTTCGAGAAGGGAACGCCGGTCAGCCTCGACGGCGAGAAGATGGGTCTGGTCGAGCTGATCGGCGCGGCTGCCGAGATCGGCGCCCGCCACGGCGTCGGCATCGTCGACCACATCGAGGATCGCATCGTCGGGCTCAAGGTCCGCGACCTATACGAGGTGCCGGCGGCGGCGATCGTCCTCGCCGCCCACCGCGAGCTCGAAAAGCTGGTCTCGACGATCCACCAGAACAACTTCAAGGGCGCCCTCGAGAGCCACTGGGCCTACCTCTGCTACGCCGG
>JAWVFN010000242.1:0-5389 GCA_033855935.1 Solirubrobacterales bacterium
TGGCGCTGATCGCAGCCGCTCTCTGCCTCGGCGCCTACTACCTGCGATCTGTCCTCGCGCCGTCGTGGACGGGTGCCCTCGCGCGGCTTGCCGAGGCGATCCTGGCGATAACCGGGCTCGTCGTCGCCTCCGAGCTGGTCGGCGTCGTCGGCCTGTTCGAGCCCGGCTTCATCGTCGCCGCCTGCGTCGCGCTCGGGTTCGGCGTAGCTGCCTGGGCTCGCGGCCGCGAGCCGCTCGCCGACCTGCCGGCGCCGCCGGTCCCGCCGGTCAGCCCCTGGATGGTCGCGGTCGGCGCCGTCGCGGCCTTCGTCGTCGTCGTCCACTGGGCGATGCCGACCCAGCAGGCCCTCGACATAGGCATGTACAGCCAGGACACCATCTGGTACCACATGAGCTTCGCCGGGCGGTTCGCCCAGGACGCCCAGGTCGGGCCGGTCCAGATCACCGATCCGCTCAAGGTCGTCTCCTGGTTCTATCCCCAGAACTCGGAGCTGATCCACGGCGTCGGCATCGCCTCCTTCCACCACGACGTGCTCTCGCCGCTGCTCAACCTCGGCTGGCTCTCGCTCTGCCTGCTCGCCGCCTGGTGCATCGGCCGCCCCTACGGCCTCGGCCCGCTGACCCTCGTCGCCGCGGTGATCGTCCTCGACACGCCGATGATGGTCGAGCAGGCTGGCAACGGCCCCAGCGACACGATCGCTTTGTTCTTCCTCCTCGCGGCGCTGGCTTTGCTCGTCAACCTCGACGCGGGGAGGCGGGGACCGGCGGCCCCCGCTTCAGAACCGCTGACCCCGTTTTTAGGTTCTTCAGCGGGGGCCACCGGTCCCCTATTCATCGCGGCGCTCGCAGCCGGGCTGGCGATCGGGACGAAGATCACGCTGCTGGCGACCATCGGCGCCCTGACGCTCGGTGTGCTGTGGCTGGGCCGGAGTCAGCTCAAGCGGGTCGCCGTCGTCTGGATAGGTGGCTTGGCCATCCCCTCGATCTTCTGGTACGCGCGCAACACAGTCGAGGCCCACAACCCCCTGCCCTGGGTGCAGAAGGGGCCGTTGCCGGGGCCGGACCAGCTCGATCTCTATCCCCGCAAGCCTCACACCGTCGCTCACTACGCCACCGACACGCATGTCTGGAAGGCGTGGTTCTTCCACGCCCTCGACGACCGGCTCGGGCCGATCTGGTTCCTCCTGCTTGCCGCCGCGATCGGTGCGCTCGTCTATCTGGTCTTCCGCGGGCGTACGCCGATGCTCAGGGTGCTCGCCGGCGTCGGCATCGTCGCCTGCCTCGCCTACGTGTTCACGCCTCTGAGCGCCGCCGGCGCCCAGGGCAGTCCCAGCGGCTTCGCCCCCAACCTTCGCTACTTCTCGCCGGGCTTCGCCGCCGGGCTCGTTCTGCTGCCGCTCGTTCTCGTCTCGCTGGGTGGAACGGCAGAAGCGGCCGCGGCAGCCCTAAAGCGCAATAGCCGCCTCGTGGTGCTGGTGTTTGGAGGCCTCGTCGCCGCCTTCCTCGTCGGCACGATCGTTCAGATCACCTTCAACGCGCCGCACTTTTCGCAGGCGGAGATCCAGCGGATCGCGACCGAGGGCCAGACAGGGTTTCGCTCGTTCGCCCAGGACAGCTACGAGTCGGCGAAGCTACCCGGAGCGCTGCTGCTCGCCGCGGCGCTCGTCCTCGTGCCGCTGGCGCTGCTGCTGCCCTCTTCCAAGCGAAGCCGCCGTCTGATCGCCGGCGCCGGCTCGGTGGCCGTCGTCGCCGTGATTCTCGTCCTCGGCTGGCACCAGTCGCGCGACTACGTCCGCGACCGCTACGACACGACGCTCGCGAACCCGTTCGAGCGCGAGGCCGGCTTCCGCGCCTCGACCCAGTGGAAGCAGATCCAGCAGTGGGGGCGCGTGCAGAAGGACACCCGGATCGGCGTCGTCGGCCGCGCTGCCGCGTTCGGTCAGTACGTCTTCTACGGTCCCGACATCTCGAACCACGTCCAATACGTCGCCGACGAGATCCCGAACGGCGGATCGCGGCCGATCGACTCCTGCCTGCTCTGGCGCCGCGACCTCAACGCCGGCCACTACGACTACGTGGTGATAACCCCGAGGCTCGGCAACGAGGCCTTCTCGACGCCGCCCGAGATCGCCTGGACGACCGACAAGAACTCGCAGGCGATCATCTCGACCGGGCCCGCCGCGGTGTTCAAGCTCAACGGGCCGCTTGACATCGCCGGCTGTGCCCCGGCCACGGCCTCCACCTCCAAGGCGAGGGCGAAGGCGAGCGCGTGAGCACTTCGAGCGTCGCCGACTACCTCCAGGGCCTGATCGAGCTCGGTGTGTTGTTCGCCGCGATCGGCTTCGGCGCCATGCGCCTGCGCCGCCGCCTGCTGCCGGGTTGGGCCGGCGCAGTGGCGCGCCTGGCCGAGATCGTCCTCGGCCTCGGCATCCTCGTCTTGACGCTCGAGATCGTCGGCGTCGTCGGGCTCTACCACCCCGGTTGGGTGCTGGTGGTGGGCATCGCCGCCGGGCTCGGCATCGGTCTCGCGGCGACGCCGCGCGGCGAGGGCATTGGGCCGCCGTCGCCCGAGGTCAGCCTCTTCCTGCTGGCGCTGACGACGGTCGCCGCCACCGCCGTCGCTGCCCACTGGGCGTTCCCGACCCAGGCGGGCCTCGACCACGGCATGTACCTGCCGAACTCGACCTGGCACAACATGCCGTTCGCCGCCCGCTTCGTCCAGGACCACACGGTCGGCGGCCTGCTGTTCACAGAGCCGCTCAAGCTCTCGGTCTGGTTCTACCCGCAGAACTCCGAGCTCCTGCACTCCGCCGGGATTCTGTTCATGCAGAACGACTTCCTCTCGCCGCTGATCAACATGGGCTGGCTCGCAGGCTGCCTGCTCGCAGCCTGGTGCATCGGCCGCCCCTACGCGGTCGGCGCCACGGCGCTGATCGGCGTCGGCCTGATCCTCGACGAGAACATGCTGCTCCTCTACCAACCCGGCGACGCCAAGAACGACGTCATGGGCCTCTTCTTCTTCCTGGCGGCTGCGGCGATCTTGATCAACGGAGAGGCGGAGCGCCGCCGCGCGACATCAACCGCCGACTCCTCCGCTTCGCGTGAGGAAAGGGGCCCGTTCGGGCTGCCCCGGTTCAGCCGCTTCGGCACCGGGCCGCTGCTCGTCGCGTCGCTCGCCGCCGGGCTGTCTCTGGGCACCAAGATCAACATGCTTGCGCCGCTGGGGGCGCTGACGATCGGCGTCATCGTCGTTTCCCTGCCGACCGAGCGGGTGCGGACGGCGCTCTATTGGGCGGGAGGATTGATCGCCGGCGGCGGCTTCTGGTTCATCCGCAATGCGCTCAACTCCTCGGGCAACCCGCTGCCGTGGATCCACCCCGGCCCGATCCCCGGCCCCGATCAGCTCGACATCTACGTGCGCCGCCCGCACACGGTCGCCGACTACATCTTCAACTCGAGCGTGATCAAGAACTACTTCTTCCCCGGCCTCAACAACGACTTCGGCCCGCTCTGGCCCGCCGTCCTGGCGCTGATCCTCGGCGGCATCATCTTCGTCGTCTGGCGGGCCGAGACGCCGACCGTACGCATGCTCGGCGTCGTCGCCGGCTTCGCCGCCGTCGCCTACCTGTTCACGCCGCTGACCGCGGCGGGCAACGCCGGGGCGCCGACCGGCTTCGAGCGCAACGTCCGCTACTTCGCGCCGGCGTTGATGCTGGGCATCGCGATCCTGCCGCTGCTGCCCGACCTGCGCAAGGGCAGACGGCCCTACATCCTGCTCGCGATCGTCGTCGCGTTACTCGCCGAGTCGCTGATCACCTCCAACCAGTGGGACAACATCGGCTACCGGCCGGGAGCGGTGTCGCTGGCGATCCTGCTGATTGCGGTACCGGTGGTAGCCACGCTGCTGCTCCAGCGCCGGTTCCCGATCATCCTGGTCGTCGCCGGCGTGCTGGTCGCGCTCGCCGGCGGCACGGTCTACGGGCACGAGCGCGAGAAGGACTACCTCAACGGCCGCTACCGGGTTGACACCGTGCCCGACCAGATCCCGCTCGGCATCCCCCAGGCGATGGGCATCACAAACGGGCTAAAGGACCAGCACATCGCCCTGGGAGGCAGCACGACAGGCTTCAAGCAGTACCTGTTCTATGGCCGTGATCTCTCCAACCGGGTCCAGTACATCGGCGACCGCGGCTCCAACGGCACCTTTCGGCCGATCACCGAGTGCGCCGAGTTCCGCCGCGCCCTCAACGACGGCCACTACAACTACCTGATCACGGCGCCGCCGCACATCAACCTCAACATCCCGCCGCCCGAGACGACCTGGGTCGAGTCCGATCCGAATTCGCAGCTGGTCGAGACCTTCTTCGGCACCAGCGTCTACAAGCTGACCGGCCCGCTCGACCCGGCGGGCTGCGAGAAGCTCACCCCGGCGCAGCGCACCGGGGACCCGCTTCTCGGAGCCACCCACTGAGCTTCGGCGAGTACGCACAGGGCGTCGCCGGCCTGGCCCTGAGCGCCCTCGCGCTCGGCTTTGCATCGTTTCGCCTCCGTCGCCGGCTGCTCGGAGACTGGGACGGGGCGCCTGCCCGGCTCGCCGAGGTCGTCCTCGCCCTGGCTCTGCTGACGACGCTGCTGCAGCTGGTGGGGACGGTTGGGCTGCTCGACTACGCCCCGATCGTGATCGGCGCCCTCTTGGTCGCGGGAGTCGTCGAGCTCGGCGTCCGGCGCTGGCCGGCGGGGGAGAGGAAGACCGCGGTCCCGCCGCGCCGCGACGCGCCCGAGATCCCCGCCTGGATGACGTATGGCTCGATCGCGATAGCGGTGCTCGTCGCCGCTCACTGGGCGACCGGCGTGCAGGCGAGCTGGGCGACCGGCATGAACGGCTTCGACACGATGTGGTACCACGCGCCGTTCGCGGCGCGGTTCGCCCAGCAGGGCTCGATCAACGCACTGCACTTCACCGATCCCGAGTACCTGCACTGGTTCTACCCACAGAACTCCGAGCTCCTGCATTCGGCCGGGATAGTGCTCTTCGACCACGACCTGCTCTCGCCGCTGATCAACATGGGCTGGCTCGCGCTCGCCCTGCTCGCCGCCTGGTGCATCGGCCGGCCCTTCGGCGCCGCGCCGCTGACGCTGCTCGCAGTCGCCGCCGTCCTCGACACGAACGCGATGGTTCCCCGCGAGCCCGGCAACGCCGCCAACGACATCGCCACGATCGCGCTGCTGCTCGCCGCCGCCGCCGTGCTGCTCAACTCGCAACGCTGGCGCGAGTGGGGGCTGACCGGCGCCCTGATCGTCGCCGGCCTCGCCGCCGGGATGTCGATCGGGACCAAGCTGACCACGGCCGCCGCGATCGCCGCGCTGACCGTCGGCGTCATCGTCCTCG
>JAWVFN010000243.1:0-15811 GCA_033855935.1 Solirubrobacterales bacterium
GTCTGGGTCAGGAGCAGCAGGCGGCGCTTGTTGTGGCGGTCGGCGATCGCCCCGCCCCAGGCCCCGAAGAGGAGCATCGGCAGGAACTGCAGCCCGGCGGTGACGCCGACGGCGATGCCGCTGCCGGTCAGGCTCAGTACCAGCCACATCTCGGCGACGTTCTGCATCCAGTTGCCGCTGATCGAGACGAGTTGGCCGGCGAAGTAGCGCCGGTAGTTGGGGACCTTCAGGGAGTCGAAGGAACGGCCGAGAGCTTCAGTCACTCGCGTGCGGCCCCCGGACGCGAAGCGGAGGAGGCCGCCTTGATGTCGGTCTCGAGCAATCGCTCGAGAACAGCCGCGGCGCGGGCCAGCGCGCGGGTGTCGTCGGCGTCGAGCTCGTGAAGTCTTCGCGCGAGGTAGGCGGTCTTGCGCGCGCGAACGCGGCGTAGCAGCGCCGTGCCCTCGGCGGTGAGGCTGACCAGCGCGGCGCGACCGTCATCGGGGTCGCGCGTGCGCTCGACCAGCCCCGCCTCGGCGAGGCGGCCGATCACCTTCGTCGCCGTCGGGCGCTTGATCTGCTCGCGGTCGGCGAGCTCACTCGGCGAGAGCGGACCGTGGCGCTCGAGCGTCGCCAGCGCCGCGACCTGCGACGGGCTGAAGCCCTCGCTCGCCTCCTGGCGCAACCGCCGCGCGGTGCGAGTGATCGCCAGCCGCAGGCGGGCGGCGAGCTCGACGTCGAGTGATGTGGTCTTTGGCTCCAAGTAGTTTGCCTCACTAATTAGTCTAGCAAACTACTTCTGGCCGAGACCTCACTTCCGGTGGCTAATGCCCTGTGACCTGGGCGGCGGCGGCTTGGCGGTCTTCGGCTCGTGGCCTATGGCCTTGCCGATGGCGCGCGGTGGGCTGGTCTGCGTCTTCGTGTGGCCGGGAGCGCTCTCCGACTGTCCGTTCGAGGCGCCGGTCTGCCCGTTCGCGTTGCCATTGGGAGCGTGCGACTTGCCGTGGCCATGGGCCTTGTCCTTGCCCTTTGCCTTGCCGTTGCCGGCGGCGTTGCCCTTGACATCCTGGTTCTGACCTTCGCCGGGCTGCGAGGCAGCGGGCGTAGCCGGCTCGGCCTGCTGCTTGGCCGAGGACTGGTTCGGGAGGTCGACCCCCGCCTTTTCGAACAATGAGTTGACGGGGTCGGGCAGGTTGACACCGGCGACCGCGAGCCCCGCGCTGGCGAGAACCACCGAGCCGGCTGCCACGGCAATCCGCACGGGCAGTACGTAGCGCCGGCGCCTTGGCGCGGCGATCTCACGGGTCGGAGTCCCGGCGGACGCGGTCCGCGCCTCGGTGGCGACCAGGCGAACCAGGTCGGCTTCGAGCCTCGGATCGAGTGGCTCGGTCAGGGCAACGCGCGCCGAGTCCATAAAACGTTGGACGTCAGTATTCATCTCTTCTCCGGAAGCGCCGTTGCCGCTCATAGGGGTACGCCCCTGCTTTTGAGCTCGCGCTCGACGGCCGCGAGCCCGCGGCGCTGGAGCGCCTTGACCGCCCCCGCACGCTTGCCGATCGCCTTTGCGACCTCGCTCACGGTCAGGTCGCCGAGGATCCGCAGCGTCAACACCGCCCGCTGGTCCGGCGAGAGAGTCTCGAGAATCTCGCGCACCTCCCCGGCGCCGATGTTCGCCATCGCCTCGGTCGCGGCGTCCCCCGCCACCTCCGCCCCGTGCGGCTCGGGCGGCTCGGCGACCGGGTCGGCCGGCCGGCGCGCGGCGCCGCGCTGGGCATCGATCAGGCGGTGGTGGGCGATCGAGAAGACCCAGGCGCGGAACCCGCGCTCGTCTCCATCAAAGCGACCGATGTCGCGTGCGACCTGGAGAAACGTCTCCGAGAGCACGTCCTCGGGCTCGCCGGCGCCGTTCGCGCGCAGATAGCCGAGAACAACCGGTGCTAGGCCGGCGAAGATCCGCGACCAGGCGTTCTCGTTGCCCTCGCGAGCGGCGGCGAGCGTTTCGGTGAACGGCTGCCCAACCATGCCAGCAGATTAGGGCGGCGCGCGCCCGGCGCGTCGCGCTCGTCGATTGCGGATCGCGCGCCTGATCCGCGAGGCAAGCAAGATCACCAGTGTGACTCCGATCGCCAGCAGCACAGTCACGATCGAGACCGCGAGCGCGGGATGGGTGACGGCGAGGGTCGAGACGGTCCCGGCCAGGACGTCCTCGACGAGGCTCGCCGCGATGTTCGTGAACGGCTCCGGCGAGACGTTGATCCCGAGCCGCAGCCCGGCCTTGATCCCGTGGCTGAGCAGCGCGGTCGAGGTCGCACCGCCGACCGCGGCGACCTGGTTCGCAGCGTGGTCGGCGTCGGCGAACTGTATCCCGAGCAGGCTCGCGATCACCGGCCGGATCACGGTGTGGATCGTGTCCCAGGCGCTGTCGACGTAGGGGACCTTGTCGACGAAGAACTCGATCGCCGTCATCACCGCCGAGCCGACCAGGATCGGGTTCGTGGTCAGGTCGTGCGGCACGTCGCCGACGCCGGCGCGGCCGAGCAGGCAGAGGATCAGCGTCGTCGCGTAGGCGTTCAGCCCCGACGCGTAGCCGATGCTGATCGTCGTCGCCGTCAGATCCATGGCGCGGCAGCCTAAATCAGTGGTAGCTTCGTGAGGCAGTGAAGCCACGGTCGGAGGAGGGTCTGATGTACGAGCGGTTCCAGGGACTTCGCGCCAGGGCGATGGCGATTCTCACCGGTACATGCCTGATGGCCGGGTTGCAGGTGGGTGCGGCGGGCGCCGCGACCCTCACGCCCACCACCGGCGCCGATCAGTACGCAGCCGGCGGCGGGTGCTCGCTGCGCGAGGCGATCGCCTCCACCAACACCAACACCGACAACCTCGGCTGCACCCACACCGGCACATACGGCGCCGACACCATCAACCTCACGCTGCCGAGCTACGCACTGACGGTCGGAGCCGCAGGCGACGACACCGACGCGGGCGGCGACCTCGACGTCGGCAACTCCGGCGGGCTCACGCTCACCGGCCCCGCCGGTGGTACCGCCACCATCAACGCCTCGGGCATCGCCGGCGGCGATCGCGTCCTCGACGTCCAGTCGAACACGACGCTGACGATCGCGAACCTGACGCTGACGGGCGGCAATGAGACCGGGGTTAACCCCGGCGGCGGAATCAAGACGGACGGCACCCTGCTGACGATCAACGCGAGCACGATCGCCGGCAACACGACGACGGCAAACGGGGGCGGCACGTTCGGCGGCCCGATCGTCATCAACAACAGCACGATCAGCGGCAACACCAGCGGTTCGTACGGTGGAGGCATCAACGAGAGCGGCGGCGTGACGCTCACCAACACGACGGTCTCGGGGAACACCGACATCGGAGGTGGCGCTGCACTGGCGAGTCAGGGCGGAGCCGTGTCGTTCAACTCGACCACGCTCAGCGGCAACAGCTCAGGCATTTTCTACAACACCTTGCCGGGCAGCAGCATGACCCTCAAGAACACGATCCTCGCCGGCAACGGCGCCCCGGGCTCCTCGCAATGCCTAGGCACCGGAACGCTCACGTCCGCGGGCAACAACCTGCGAGGCAACACGTCATGCCTCTTCGCGGCCGCGGCCGGTGACCTGGCGGTGACCGACCCGCTGCTCGGCCCCCTGACCAGCAACGGCGGGCCGACACAGACCCGCGCCCTGCTACCCGGCAGCCTGGCACTGAATCACGGAGCGGGCTGCCCGTCGCTCGACCAGCGCGGCACGATCCGGCCGCAAGGCAGCGCCTGCGACATCGGCGCCTTCGAGCTCGAGGTGCCGAAATGCAACGGCCTGTTCGCGACGATCGTGGGGACCACGGGCAACGACAGGCTTTTCGGCACTCCCGGCAACGACGTGATAGTTGGCCTCGATGGCAAGGACAAGCTCTTCGGGCTCAAGGGCGACGACGTGATCTGCGGCGGCGCCGGCAACGACAAGCTCTCGGGAGGCCCGGGCAAGGACAAGCTCTTCGGGGAAGCCGGCAAGGACAAGCTCAAGGGCGGGCCGGGAAAGGACAAGCTCTCCGGCGGCCCTGGCAAGGACAAGCTGCAGCAGTAGCCGCCTCGCCTATTTGCCCTTCTTCCCGCCCTTCTTGATCTTCAGCTTCGCGGTCTTGGTGTTGACGAGGCCGCCGTCCGGGTGAAAGGTGATCCTGGCCCTGACCTTGACCGCTCCGCCGCGCTTGAAGCGGCGACGAGCCTCCTTGCTGAGCCTGAGCCGGACCTCGATCACAGGTGGGTCGCCCTTCGTGCTCGATGTCTTTAACAACCTCTTCTTCTTCTTGGCTGTCGCCGCCTTGCCGCCTGCCGACCCGCTCACCTCGACGGTTCCCGACGCCGAGACGGCGACGATCAGCTCGCGCCCGCGCAGCGAGAAGCTGAAAGTGTTGGTGGCGGAATAGATCTCGGCGCTCGCGAGGTTGTGGGTCCCGTCGTAACCGCCGGCCACGAGGACCCTGCCGTCGGCGAGCGGGGCTGCGGCCGCGACGTAACGGGGCGTATTGAGCGAGCCGATCCCGGTCGAGCTGTAGGTGTTGGTGGCCGGGTTGAACGCCTCGGCCGAGGTGGACGGCATAGGCCCGACAAAACCGCCGGCGATCAGGGCCCGCCCGCCAGGAAGCGGGGCGCCGGCGGGGGCGCCGCGGATCAGGGTCAGCGGGCCGATCCCGCTCGAGCTGAACGTGTTCGTGGCCGGATTGAAGATCTCCGATGAGTCGAGGTTGTCCGGGTACTCGAAGCCGCCGGCGATCAGGATCCGGCCGTCGGCGAGCGGCACCGCCGGAGCGTTGGCGCGAGCATGGGCCATCGAGCCGATTCCGGTCGAGCTGAACGTTTTGGTCACCGGGTTGAAGACCTCGGCTGTGTTGGTCGAGGTCGGGCCACCGGTGAAGCCGCCGGCGATGAGGACTCGGCCGTCGGGCAGGCGGGCCGCCGCCGGGTTTGCCCGCGCCGTTCCCATAGCTCCGACGCCCGTCTCGGTGAAGGTTCCCGTCGCCGGGTCGTAGATCTCAGCGCTCGCAAGCGGAGGCGCCGGCGAGATTCCCCCTCCGGCGACGAGGACCCGCCCATCGGCGAGGGTCACCAAGCCGGGCCCCAGCCGTGCCTCGACCATCGAGCCGGTGGGGCTGAAGGTGCCGGTCGCCGGATTAAAGATCTCCGCGGTCTTCGAGAACGCGCTGCCGTCGTGTCCACCGACGACCAGAACGCGGCCGTCGTTCAGGAGAGCGGCCGAGGGTCCATAACGGGTGATGCTCATCGACCCCGTCGGCGTGAACGATCCCGAGCCCACGGCCGCCGAGCCGGAAGGCACGAGCAAGGCCGCAGCGGCGGCGAGTGCGCTGATGAGACCGAGCTTTCGAACCACGACCACTATGCCTCCCTTGCTCAAGAGGCGATACTAACTCGCCGAGCTCAGTTCATGCGCTCGACGATCATCGCCTCGCCCTGGCCGCCGGCGACGCACATCGTCTCGAGGCCGACCTGGTGATCGTCAGTCTCCATCACGTTGAGCAGCGTGCCCATGATCCGGGCGCCGGTCATGCCGAACGGATGACCGAGGGCGATCGCGCCGCCGTGGGTGTTCATCTTCTCGAGCGGGATGTCGCACTCGGACATGATCGGGATCACCTGGGCGGCGAACGCCTCGTTGAGCTCGACCACGTCGACGTCGTCGACCTTCATCCCGGCCCGGTCGAGCACAGTCTTGATCGCCCCGATCGGCGCCACGCCCATGTACTCGGGCTCGAGGCCGTGGGTGGCGGCGGTGACGATCTTCGCCCGCGGCTCGAGGCCGAGCTCTGAGGCGCGCTCGTCAGACATCACGAGCACCGCGGCGGCGCCGTCGTTGAGCGGGCACGAGTTGCCGGCGGTGACCCCGCCACCGCCCTCGAATGCCTCGGGCAGCTCCGACAGCTTCTCGAGCGTGGAGGAAGCGCGTGGGCCGTCGTCCTTGGCGACCTCGTTCCCATCCTGGTCCTTCACAGGCACGATCTCGCGGTCGAAGAAGCCGTCCTCCTGGGACTTGACGGCGAGCTCCTGCGAGCGCTGCGCGTACTTGTCCATGTCGGCGCGGCTGACCTCGTACTTCTTGGCGACGTTGACGGCGGTGATGCCCATCTCGATGTAGGCGTTGGGCTGGCCGTCGTTGCCCTGGAGCTTGGTGTTCTGGTCATCGGCGCCGGCGGGCTCGGTTCGCTCGTTGTAGCGGCTCACCCATTCGACGCCGGACGCGATGTAGGTGTCTCCCTGGCCGGCGCGGATCGAGTTCGCTGCGTGCCGGATCGAATCGAGGCTCGAGGCGCAGTAGCGCGACATCGTCACCGCGGTGGTCTCGTCCTTGAGCTTCTCGGAGAGGAGCACGGCGATTCTGCCGATGTTGAAGGCCTGCAGGCCCTGGGGCATGCCGCAGCCCATGAAGACCTCGTTGACGGTCGCCGGATCGACGCCCGGGTTGCGCTCGAGCAGCTGGTCGATGACGTATGCGGCGGTCTCGTCCGGTCGCAGCTGGGCCAGCGAGCCCTTGAAGGCGCGGCCGATAGGCGTGCGGACGGTGTCGACGATCACTGCTTCAGGCATGTGGTGAGGCCTCCTTGGTGGGTGGGGCGGGCAGTATAGGATCACAGCCATGGCTGAGTCCAAGCCGAAATCGGGGAGCCGGGCGCGCTCGTCGTCGAGCGCAAAAGCGCCGAAGACCAGCGCCAAGGCCGCCGAGAAGAGCAGCAAAGCGCCCGCCACGGCGTCCGCCTCGAAGGCGAGCTCGGCCAAAGGCGCCTCTTCGGCCAAGAAGCCGCCGCCTGACCTGCCCGGCCGCATCGACGGCCTGCGTGGCTGGCTCGACCAGATCGAGCGCAAGCAGAGCCGCATGACCTACTTCATGGTCGCCGGGCTGCTGATCGCCCTCGCGACGGCGGGAGTGGCCCTCTATCTCGGCATCACCAACAACCAGGACTCGGCGACGACCAACGACCTCAACGGCGTCAAGGACCAGATCTCGAAGCTCGAGAGCGGCCAGGCCACCACGCAGAGCCAGCTCAAGGCGATCAACGATCAGCTCTCCGCGCTCAACGCTCGCGTCACCACGGCCGAACGCAGCGCCCAGGCGGCCAAGCAGCAGGCGGCGCAGAGTGGCGCGGCTGCCAACACGCTCCCCAGCCTGACGCCGACCACGCCTACGACGCCGACCACGCCGACGACGCCGACCACGCCCAACAACACGGGCGGCAGCGGCAACAACAAGCCCTAGCCCACGTAGCAATTGTTACGGGCGCAAGGCGCTTGTCCGCTGAGTGGTCTACGGTCGCCTAGCCCACTCAGGCGAAAGGAGCCCCCCATATGGCTGAGGGCTATTGCGTCAAGGAACGCAAGAAGGTCGAGATAAAGGACCCGCAGCAGGTGACGATGAAGAACGGGCGCCCTGCGATCCAGGGCACGTGCCCGGACTGCGGCACCAAGATCTTCAAGATCGGCAAGCTCGACGGCTGATTGAGCACGGAGTCACCGCTCGGCCCGGCGTCCAGCCGGGACGGGCGGCACTCGCCAAGCCGCCCGCATTCGCCAATCCCGTCGCCGTCCTCGCCCGTATAGAGGTCAGACGTGGATAAGCCACGCCCAGTGGCGCCAACCCAGCAATCCAGGAGGTAGCGAATGCTCAGAGGACCAAAGGTCGCGTGGCTCGCGGCCGGCGTATTGGCCGCGATTCCGATCGCCGCGGCCGGTTGCGGAAGCAGCTCCAACAGCGGCTCGACCTCCTCGGGCACCTCATCGGGTACGTCCTCGGGCACGTCGAGCACAAACCCGAATGCTGCGGTCGCCGGGCCGGGCGGGGCGCTCAAGGTCAGCGAGACCGAGTACGCCCTGACGCCCACCGACGCCACGGTCAAGCACGGGCCGGTGAAGATCGATGTTTCCAACGACGGCAAGATCGTCCACTCACTGAACGTCGAGGGCCCGAACGGCGACATCGCGCTCGGCAAGGACCTGCAAGCCGGTCAGAAGGGCGCGTTCACAGCCAACCTTCCCCCGGGCAAGTACGAGTGGTACTGCCCGATCCCGGGCCATAAGGATCTCGGCATGAAGGGCGAGATCACAGTCCAGTAGAGACATCAACCGCCGCCTCCTCTGCTTCGCGTCCGGGGGCGGCGGTGGAGGGCTCTCCAGGAATGGCCCGTATCAGCGGGCTACGGGGAATCGGAGAAGCGGGTGACGCCGCCGAGCACGCCGACGTAGGCGGCGCCGTCGGGCCCAAGCGTCACCGGCGCGTAGTTGTTGTTGAAGCCGAGGCCGACGCCTGCGAGCCTCTTGTAGACCGTGGCCCCCGTGCGGAAGTCAAGCGCGGTGAAGTACCAGGGGTCGGCGCCGTCTGTGCGCGGCGGCTTTGTGTAGGTGTAGACGAGGCCGTTGGCGAGCGAGAGCTTGGGGACGACCGACGGCGCCCGTTCGTTGCTGGTCCAAACCAGGCGGCAGCCGGTGACAACCGTCGCGGTTTTCTTCTTCTTCTTCTTGCGTTTCCGATTTTTCTTTTTCGCCGCCTTGGGCTTGCGATGCTTCTTCTTGAGCTTCTTGGCCCTCGCTTTCTGCTTGGCAAAGGTGAGGTCCACGCGTGCCAGCCCCGGCGACGTCGTGCCCCCGAGCTCGGTCGCGGCCGGGCCCGAGTAGCCGTAGTTGTTCTCGGCGATCATCGCGTCGTCGGTGCCGATCAGCGACTGGTCGGTGCTGCCCGCCCCGGCGGCGAAGACCCGCTGCCTGCAGACCTCGCGACGCGCGGCTGACGCCCGCGCCCGGCGGTAGACGACGACGTCGAGCGGATCGGCGTTGTCGGTGATCGCCACCCAGCGCGTGCCCATCAGCGTCGGCGTCGTCCCCGAGCCGGCGTCGCTCTGGCCGGGCTTGTGGACGCCGGAGTTGGGGTAGACCTCGCGCCAGCTGATCGCCGGCTCGCCCTGCGGCCCGGCGTCGAACCGATAGAGCGCCCGGTCAGAGACGACAAAGACGCCGCCGCTGTCGTCAACCGAGAACGAATTGGAGATTCCCTCGCCATCGAGCCTCAGCGTCCTCACCGCGCCGCTGCTCCGGTCGATCGTGCCGACGAGGCCGTTGCGCGAGATGAACCAGAGCCGGCCGTTCCAGTCGGGCAGCACCGACTCGATCGCGTCGCCCTGCGGGATAGCTGAGCTGAGGTCGTAATCGCGGTCGACCGTGAACGCCGGCGCGGCGGGCGGCGCGGTCTCGGCGACGACCAGCACATGGCGGTCGGTCGTCGGCACGACCGCTCGGTTTTCGTTGTCGAGGTAGAAGTAGCCGCCGCCGCTGAAGTCGCTGAAAATGTTGAGGCTGCCGCCGAGGTTGCGCAGCGGCAGCGGCATCGCCGCCAGCACGTTGAGCGTCTGCGGGTCGAGCATCGCCAGCACCGGGCGATCGACTCCGACGCAAACCGTGACTATGCGGCCGGCGCCGTCGAAGGTGATCGACCCGCACTCGCGGAGGAAGAAGGCCGAGCTGACCTGGACGTTGCGGCCGAGCGGACCGCCGACGGTGTAGGTGTCGGTCATGTACGCGTCGTCGTGGATGTTGGATCGCCCGTTCGGCGCCATGAACGGGTTCCGAGGCGGCGGGGTGACGCCGCCGACAGGCGCCGGCGTGGCCTGGCCGCCGCTGAATGCGTCCACCGGCCCGCCGAGGCTGGGCCCGAGGATCGGCAGCGACGGCAACCCCGGGATCTGCGCGCCGGCTCCGCCCGGCGCGATCAGCAGCAGTGCGGCGACCAACACCAGCCCCAACCCAGTTGTGGAACGACGTGACATACCCCGCCGCCAGATTACCCCCGTCGCGGCAATCCCCGCATCAGTGACCTACGTCACACTTGCCCACTCAGCATGCGGTGCCAGAATGGCGATTGACACGAGGAGAGGCGGTGTTTGCGAATAAATGATGGCCAGCGCGCAGCGACCACTCGAGCTGATCCTTGCTCGCAACCTCCTCACGAGTCTCTCGACTCCCGCCTTCCTCGCCGACGAGGACGGAGCGCTCGTCTTCTACAACGAGGCCGCGGGCGCGCTGCTCGGCATGTCGTTCGAGGAATCGGGCCGGCTCGGCCCCGGCGAGTGGAGCGCGATCATCGGTCCCTTCGACAGCGACGGCAATCAGATTGAAGTCGAGGAGCTGCCCGTGACCAAGGCCCTGCGCGACGGGCGGCCGTGCCATGCCGAGTACTCGATCCGCTCGACCAACGGTGACCAGCACGAGATCGAAGTCAGCGCCCTGCCGATAGTGGCCCCCGAAGGAAGGCAGGGGGCTATCGTCGTCTTCTGGCCCACCGACGGAGGAGGCTGAGATGAAGCTCAAGGTATGGGGCGCTCGCGGATCGATCCCGGCCCCGGGGCCGGATATGAACCGCTACGGCGGCAACACCTCCTGCGTCCAGCTCACCCTCTCCGACGGTACCGAGCTGATCCTCGACGCCGGCACCGGCATCCGCAGCCTCGGCATCGCGATGGCTTCGCAGATGCCGAGGGTCAACATCCTCCTCACCCACCTTCACCTCGACCACATCCAGGGACTGATGTTCTTCCCGCCCTGCTTCCGCTCCGAGTCCGAGATCACGATCTGGGGCCCCGCCTCGCCCGAGGCCTCGCTCGAGGACCGCATCGCCCGCTATATCTCGGCGCCGCTCTCGCCGGTCGAGGTCCGCGAGCTCCCCTGCGAGGTCTCCTTCCTCGACACGCCGGCGAGCGAGTGGCAGCTCGGCCCGGCGACGATTCGCGCCGAGTCGGTCACCCACCGCGGTCCGACCCTCGGCTACCGGATCACCGAGGGCGACACCTCGGTCGCCTACATCCCCGACCACGAGCCAGGTCTCGGCGCCGACCTCGCCGGGGTCGACCCGGAGTGGATCTCGGGCCACGACCTCGCCAGCAAGGCCGACCTCCTGATCCACGACTGCCAGTACACCGACGACGAGTACCCCGAGCACGTCGGCTGGGGGCATTCACGCATAACCGACACTCTCACCTTCGCCCGCCGGGTCGAGGCCGAACGCCTGCTGCTCTTCCATCACGACCCGCTGCACTCCGACGATTTCCTCGACGCAGCGCACGGAAAGGCGATCGAGTGCTGGCAGGGGCTCGGCGGTGACCCGGCGAAGATCGAGATGGCCGCCGAGCGGCGCGAGGTCGACGTAAATTCCGCTGGCTCCTCCGCTTCGCGTCCGGGGCCAGCGGGGGTTGCCGTCGGTTCGGCGGGCCGCTAGACGGCGATAGCCGGGCGGCGATCCGCCCAGCGCCGCTCCGCCTCGATCTGGCCCGCGAGCGAGAGCAGTGTCGACTCGTCGTTGGTGCGGCCGATCAGCATCACGCCGATCGGCAGGCCGCCGTCGCTGAACCCCGCGGGCACCGACGCCGCCGGCTGGCCGGTGTGGTTCCAGACCGGCGTGTAGGGATACGTCCGGCTCATCCCGAGCAGCGTCCTCAGTGCGCCCTTGCCATCCCAGTTGCCGATCTCGACCGGCGGCTCGCCGGTCACCGGTGTCAGCAGTACGTCGTGATTCTCATAAAGCTTGTCGAGGCGCAGCAGGTCGGCCTCGGCCCCGGGTCCCCTGGCCTTTGCCAGTGCACCCTTCGAGACGAGCATCTTTCCGAGCCGGGCGAAGCCCCGGGTCCGCGGCTCGAGCCGCTCCTTGTTGGGCACGTTCGCCTCCTCGTCGCGAATGCCGCCGAGGTAGCGGGCGATGATGCGGTTGCCCATCGTCTGGCCGAAGTCGATCTTGACCTCGGAGGTCTCGTGCCCGAGCGAGGAGAGGAGCTCGATCATCTCGGAGAACGCACGCTTGACGTCGTCGGTGAGCCGCGGCGGCAATACGCCCCGGATCGGCTTGGCCGAGTAGGCGATCCGCAGCCTGCCGGGGTCGGCGCCTGCGGCGCCGGCGAACGGCCGCTCGGGGGGCGGCGGCGCGGTCGGCATCTGTTCGCCTGAGGTGGCGATGTCGAGCAGCAGCGCCGTGTCGAGCACCGAACGGGTGACGAAGCCGAAGACCGACATCCCGTGCCAGTGCTCGGTCTCGGGACCGATCGTGACCCGGTCGCGCTGCGGCTTTAACCCGAAGAGGCCGTTGTTCGCAGCAGGTATCCGGATCGATCCGGCGCCGTCGGACGCGTGCGCCGCCCCGACGAGCCCGGCGGCCACGGCCGCGGCCGAACCGCCGCTCGAGCCCCCGGTGGTGCGGTTGGTGTCCCAGGGATTGCGGGTGATGCCCCAGGTCGGCGTCTCCGTGAATCCGACGATCGCCAGCTCCGGCAGGGTCGTCTTGCCGATGATCACGGCCCCCGCCCCCCGAAGGCGCTGGACCAGCGCCGCGTCCTCGCTGGCGGGCTCGTCGTAGCAGCCAGTCCCGAACGAGGTCACGTAGCCGGCGATGTCGATGTTGTCCTTGATCGCGATCGGCACCCCGAGCAGCGGCGCCTGCTCGCCGCGGCCGCGGCGGGCGTCGGCGAGTTCGGCCTCCTCCAGCGCGGCCTCGGAGAAGACGGCGGTGAACGCGTTGATCCGCGGGTTGATCCGCTCGATGCGCCCGAGGTAGAGCTCGATCAACTCGCGCGAGCTGATCTCGCCCGAGCGGATCAGCTCGGCCTGGCGTGCGACTCCGGCGAAAGCCAGGTCAACGGGATCCACTCGCTGACCCTATTCGCTGGCTTCGCCATTAGTACGGCGGGCTGACGTCGCCATTAGATCGCTCCGTAGCGCCCGCCCGACATCAAGTCGCGGCGGCAAGCCGCCGCGACGAAGTACGCCGGGCTGACGTCCTTAGAGCCTCCACCCCTCCGCGTCGAGCGTCTCCTCGGCGGCGCGCTCGCCCGAGCGCACGGCGCCGTCCATATAGCCGCACCAGATACTCGCGGTCTCGGCGCCGGCCCAGTGGACGCGGCCCGCGGGCCGGCGCAGGGCTTCGCCGTATGCGCCGAGCGCTCCCGGCGAGGGCGAGCAGACCGGGCCGCCGCGGCTCCACTCCTCCTCCGACCACGCCTGTTCGAGGTAGATCGCCGGCTGGCGAGCGGGCTCGCCGAAGAGCCGCGCGAAGCAGTCGAGGACGGCGGCCTTGCGCTCGGCCTCCGAGCTGCGGGCGTGGTGGACGGCCTCGGCGCCGGCGATGAAGCCGAGCATCACCCCACGCGAGCCGTCGGGCGGTGAGTTGTCGAAGGTCGTCGAGATCGGACCGGCGTCGCTGACCGCCTGGCCGGTGAGCCCGTCGGCGCGCCAGAACGGCTCGGGGTAGACCGCGGCGCACTTGGTCAGGGCCCCGTGCGCCATCCGCTGCATCAGCTGGTCGCGCTGGCCCCCGAGCGCGGGCGCGTATGAGATCCGCGCCGAGAGTGGCGGCGGTACGGCGACGATCGCGCGCTGCCCGCGAATCGCCGTCCCGTCGGCAATCACCGTTACCCCCGCCTGATCCTGTTCGACCCGCGACACGGGCGAGGAGAGGACGACGGCGTCGCCGAGCTCCTCGGCCATCCGCAGCGAGAGCTCCTGGGAGCCGCCGACGAGGCGGTCCTGCTGGGCGCCGCCCTCGGTGTCGATCAGCATGTCGAAGCTGCCCGCCGAGCTGACGTAGAACAGCATCCACAGCAGCGACTGCTCGGCGCTGCCGGTGCCCATCACCGTGCCGACCGCGATCTCGAGCAGCGCACGCCCCTTACGGGTGTGGGTGATGTCGCCAATCCAGCTGTGGAGCGTCTGCGAGTCGAGCTCGTCCGCCTTCGGCGCCAGCCACGGCGCCCCGGCCGGCACCTTCGCCGAGAGCTTGCGCAGCTTGCGCCGGGCCCGCTCGATGTCGAGCAGCACGTGCGGAGCGAGGCGCGGGATCGTGCCCTTGTAGCGGCGCTGCTTGCCACCGAGGTCGAGCAGGCTGCGGCCCTCGTAGTACGTCGGAAACGTCTCGACCCCGAGCTCGGCGGCGAGCGCCAGCACCCGGTCCTGGGTGGGCCCCACCCACTGGCCGCCCATCTCGACCACGTTGCCCTCGCCGATCGGGGCATTGAGCGTGCGGCCACCGACCCGATCCCGCGCCTCGAGCACACAGACCGAGCGGCCCGCGGCCGCCAGCCCCCGCGCGGCCGTGAGCCCGGCGAGGCCGGCCCCGACGACGACGACGTCCACTTGGTGCTGGTTGCCCGGCAAGTCCCGCAAGCTATCGGCCGGTTACCCGCGCTGCGTTTTTAGAACCGCAACCCCATCTACCACCTCACCTACTCGGCGAGCAGCTTTGCCTTCTCGCGCTCGAACTCCGTCTGGGTCAGCGCGCCCGACTCGCGCAGCTTGTTGAGCCGGTCGATCCTGTCGAGCGCGTCGCCTCCCCCACCGCCGCTCGACGACGGCGTCAGCCGGCTCCAGCCGGCGCTCGCGGTGCTCGCCGCGGAGCCGGCGCTCGAGCGCAGCGTGTCGAGCAGACCGCCCTGCGCCGTCGGCGCAGGGCCCGAGGAGGGCGATCGCGAGGGCTTGCGCTTGTCGCGGTCGCGGTAGAAGCCCCAGAAGGCGAAGATCAGCGCCGGCACGCCCATCAGCAGGAAGGTGACGCCGACGATGCCACCGCCGAGCTTGCCGCCGCCCGAGCTGTCGATCTGGTTGTCGGTGATCACCGCGATCAGGGAGGCCGCCCCGGTGGCGGCGAAGAACAGTCCCCAGGCGAATGTGCCCCAGCTGAAGGCGCCGATCAGCGAGGTCTCGTGGCCCGGCCGGTTGCCGCGGAAGGCGAAGATCCCGGCGCCGATCAGACCGGCGAAGATCGAGCCGACCAGAATCCCGGCGTCTCCGCCGGCCCCCGAAGGGCAGGGCCGCGAGATTGCGTACGGCGTATTCCCCGAGGCGCAGGTGCCTACCTGAAGCAGCTGGATCAGCGCGTAGTTGAAGGCGACGATCGCGCCAAGAAACAGAACCGCCCCGATGACGGTCTTCAGGTAGTAGCCCACGGCGGGGAGACTAGCTCCCCGCCGTGGCAAAACCTAGAAGCGGCCGAAGAGCGCGTTGGTGACCGTCAGCGGCAGATCCTGGCCGGTGTTGAAGAGCCAGAAGATGATGATCGCGCCACCCAGCAGCGCGGTGTTCTTCATGAAGTGCGTCTGCTGCATCTGGCTTTCCATCGGGTCCTCGATCGCCCAGAACGCATGCATGTAGTAATTGGTCGGGATCAAGAACGCGACGATCAGCAGAGCCCCGACGTCCGCCCAGATGCCGAAGGCGATCGAGATCGCGCCGGCGATGATCATCGCCCCCGCGAGGGGAACGCCCACCTCGGGGATCGGCGTCCCTGCCGCCTTTGAGTAGCCGACCAGCATCTCTCGCTTGGCGAAGTGGCCGAAACCCGACAACAGGAAGAGGCTCGCGAACAGGATCCGGCCGATCAGGAAGACAACGTCCATTTGAGGCACCTCCAAATAGCTTGCGTGGTCAAGTATTGCCTCAAACCTAGCAAACTTGACTGCTCAACTACTTCGCCCCTACTTAGGAGTCGGCTCCTCGAGGGCCTCGCGGACGAGCTGGCTGTCGCGCTCGTAGTTGAGGAGCTGCTCGGCCTCGGCGGCGTCGACCCATCGGACCTCGTCGACCTCGTTGTTGGGCGCGAACTCGCCCTCGACCGGCGTCATCCGCCAGTAGCGGACGACCTTCGGGCGAGCCTTGCGGTCGCGATACGAGACCTCGCCGAGCGGGCGACCGAGCTCGCAGCTGAACCCGGTCTCCTCGCGGACCTCGCGGACCGCCGCCTGCTCGAAGCTCTCGCCGGGGTCGAGCTTGCCCTTGGGCAGCGACCAGTCC